>JBFGDF010000009.1:0-44164 GCA_041580775.1 Gemmatimonadales bacterium | reverse complement strand
GAGGAGCAGGACGCGCATCAACCCTCACTCCCTGTCCCCCTCTCCCGAAGCGGGAGAGGGGGGATGCCCACGGCGCGTTCCCGTCTCCGCGCCGGGCGGCGAAGCAGGATGCCTCCGGCGCGTCCCCCTCTCCCCGGAGGGGAGAGGGGACAGGGGTGAGGGAGTTTCCCTGCCGGGAAGCGGGGGCCGTGGTGACGGATTCCCGTCTGGCAGGGTAGACAGGGGTGAGGGCTGTCCCAGATAGAGCTCGTTCGCCGCCCGATACGCTTCATTCAGTACGCGCTGCCACCACGTAGGATGCGACAGGTACCAGTCGACGGTTTCCGCCAACCCGGTCTCCAGGTCGTGCCGCGGCGCCCACGACAGCTCGCGGCGGATCTTCCCGATATCCATCGCGTAGCGCCGATCGTGCCCGGGCCGGTCGGCGACGAACGCGATCAGCGATTCCGGCTTGTCGAGCCGTGCGAGGATCCGCTTCACGATCTCCAGGTTGGGCACCTCCGCCTCGCCACCGATGTTGTACACCGCGCCGATCTGGCCCCGCGCGAGCACCGTCCAGATCGCCTCGGCGTGGTCCGCGACGTGCAGCCAGTCCCGCACGTTCATCCCGTCGCCGTACACCGGCAGGGGCTCGTCGGCCAGCGCCCGGGTGATGATCAGCGGGATCAACTTCTCGGGGAATTGGTACGGGCCGTAGTTGTTGGAGCAGCGCGTGATCACGGCGGGGAAGCCGAACGTCTCGACGTAGGCCCGCACCAGCAGGTCGGCGCCCGCCTTGCTTGCCGAGTACGGGCTATTGGGGGCGAGCGGCGTGAGTTCGGTGAACGCGGGATCGTCGGGCCCCAAGGTGCCGTACACCTCGTCGGTGCTGACGTGGACGAATCGGAACGGCCGGGGGCGAGCCTCGAGCTCGCCGCGGCAGGCCTCGAGCAGCGACAGCGTGCCGTTCACATTGGTCTCGACGAACGCCGCCGGTCCCAGGATCGAGCGGTCCACGTGCGACTCGGCGGCGAAGTGGATGAGGGCACTCGGTGCCCAGCTCTGCCCGCCGGGCGCTCCGGCGAGGAGGCCGGACACCAGGGCGAAATCGCGGATGTCCCCGTGCACGAACCGGTAGCGTCCCTCACCGTCCGGCCCGTAGCGCGCCGCCACGTCCGCCAAACTCTCGAGGTTTCCCGCGTAGGTGAGGAGGTCCAGGTTGACGATCCGCACCTCGGGGTCGTGGTCCAGCGCCCAGCGGACGAAGTTCGAGCCGATGAACCCGGCCCCGCCGGTGACGAGCACGACGACGTTCCGCTTCTCCGCCTTCACCGTTCACTCCTCACTCTTCACGCTTCACCCTTCACGTCTCACTCGCCTGGTCACAGCTCTACCTCCGAGTCGTCGCCGATCAGCAGACGGACCGCCCCGCCTCGCGATCCGTCGCTCCGGATGACCGCGTTCCGTCCGATCAGGCTGTCTTCGAGCCGATCGATGCCCGTGATGCGGCACGCCTCGAGTACGACGGCGTGTTGGAGGTGCGCCCGCGTCACCTCGGTGCCGTCACCGATGCTGGTGAACGGACCGATGAAGCTCTCGGTGAGGCGACAGTTGCGCCCGATCACCGTGGGTCCCCGGATCCGGCAGCCGCGGACAATGCTCCCCTCGCCGAGCTGCACCCGGCCTTGCACGTCGCTGGCACCGTCCACGTCGCCGCGAATGTCCCGCTCGCACCACGCATCGAGCACCGTGGTGTTGGCGGCCAACAGGTCGTCCTTCTTGCCCGTGTCCAGCCACCACTCCTCGATGACGTGCGACTCGACCCGCCGGCCGGCATCGAGCAGGTGCTGGATCGCGTCGGTGATCTCCAGCTCGTCGCGCGCCGAGGGACGGATCCGGGCGATCGCTTCGTGGATCACGGGCCGGAAGAAGTACACACCCACGAGCGCGAGGTTGGAGGGCGGGTTGGTCGGCTTCTCCACCAGCCGCACGACATGGCCCTTGGCGTCCACGGCGGCGATCCCAAACGCCGAGGGGTTGTCGACCGGCTTCAACAGGATATGGGCAGCCGCGTCCCCCGCGCCGAACGCTTCGACGAACCGGGTGATGCGGGTACCGATGAGATTGTCGCCCAGATACATGACGAACGGCGACTGGCCGAGGAAGGGTTGGGCCACTTTCACGGCGTGTGCGAGGCCGCCGGGCCGATCTTGCGGGATCCAGGTGACCTGGACCCCGAACGCCGAGCCGTCGCCGACGGCCTCGCGGATCGCCGCCCCGGTCTCGGGGGCGATTACGATGCCTATGTCGGTGACGCCCGCGGCCGCCAGGTTCTCCAGAACGAAGAAGAGGATCGGCTTGTTGGCCACCGGCACCAGTTGCTTGGCGGCCGTGTGGGTGATGGGCCGCAGCCTCGTGCCCCTGCCGCCGCTCAGCACCAGCCCTTTCACGTGGTTTCGTAAGCTCCCGGGAATGAAGGAGTTCGGCCGTCGCGCGCCCGCGCAAGTTGGGCGCTCCGTGCGGGCGGGTCAAGGGCGATCACGGCGGGTCATAACGCATGATCGGCAGATGACGGCTGCGCGCTAACGTAGCAGGCGGTGTAGCGGGATAGGGCGCCTAGCATCCTGTCCCGCAACCGTTTACCTTCTCACCGCTGGCGGGCCGGGATCAGCGTGAGACGCCTCACGGCGGTGGGTTGGGACGGATCACGGCGGAGGTGGCCGGGTACATGGTATCGTTTTCGCCCTTCATCACTTTCAACTTCGTGAGATCGTGACACCTTTCTATCAGTCGACGCTGTTGCTCCATTCGCTGCGCAATCGAGTCTTCCTCGCCATAGATCTCCTGGGCTGGCTGCTCATTCCGGCCGCCGGCCTGATGCTCCGCCTCGACAGTGTCAACGCGCTCCACCCCTACCTACCGCACCTCGGCGCGTTCGTGGCGCTCGCGGCGGCGTGCAAGTTCGCCTCCCTGTGGGCATTCGGCATCTACCGCCGCTATTGGCGCTACGCCAGCATCGAGGAGCTGGAGCTGATCGTCGTGGCCGTGCTCGTGGCGGGTGTCGCCGCGGGCACCCTCTATTTCGCGCTGATGGTGCCGCTCTGGTCGCTGGAGTCACGGCTGCCATACTCGCTGCCCGTGATCGACACGATGCTCACGCTGCTGTTCGTGGGGGGGACGCGGTTCGCGGTTCGGAGCGCCGAGCACCTCAGGCGCAAGTGGCGCGGCGCGTCCGGCAGCGAGCGGGTCCTGATCGCGGGCGCGGGGAGCGCGGGCACCATGATCATCCGCGAACTGCACGCCAACCCGCAGCTCGAGATGGAGCCGGTGGCGTTCGTGGACGACGATCCGGCGAAGCACGGCAAGACGATCTGCGGGTTGCCGGTGGTGGGCGGGCGCGAGCGCATCCCCGAGGTCGCGCGGGACTACGGCGTGCACAAGGTAATCATCGCGATGCCGACGGCACCGGGAAGCGTCATCCGGGACGTGCGGGATCTGTGCGCGCGCGCTCAGGTCCAGGCCAAGACGGTCCCGGGCGTCTTCGAGATCCTCTCGGGCCGAGTCTCCATTGGGCAACTCCGCGACGTGCAGATCGAGGACCTGCTGCGGCGGCAGCCGATCCGGACCGATCAGCGAGCCGTAGGCGATCTGGTCCGCAACATGTCCGTGCTGGTGACGGGGGCGGGGGGGTCCATCGGGAGCGAGGTGTGCCGCCAGGTCGCCCGATTGGGCGCGCGCGAGCTGATCCTCTTGGGCCACGGCGAGAACAGCATCTTTGACATCCATCACGAGTTGCTGGTCAAGTACGCGGGGCTTCGGGTCCGGCCGGTGATCGCCGACATCCGCAACGCCCGCCGCATGCAGCGCGTGTTCGACGCGTTCCGGCCGCAGGCGGTGTTCCACGCGGCGGCCCACAAGCACGTGCCGCTCATGGAGGAGAATCCCGAGGAGGCGGTCACGAACAACGTCCAGGGGACGCTGAATGTGCTGGACGCCGCCGAGGCGGTCGGGGTCTCGCACTTCGTGTTCGTCTCCACGGACAAGGCGGTCAATCCGGCGAACGTCATGGGGGCCACGAAGCTCCTCGCCGAGATGCTGGTCCACGACGCGGCGGTCCGGACGGGTCGCCACTATGTGACGGTGCGGTTCGGCAACGTGTTGGCCAGCCGTGGCAGCGTGGTCCCGCTGTTCAAGCAGCAGATCAAGGCGGGCGGGCCCCTGACGGTCACCCATCCGCAGATGACGCGCTACTTCATGACGATCCCGGAAGCCGTGCAGCTCGTTCTCCAGGCGGGGACGATGGGGACGGCGGGCGAGACCTACGTGCTCGACATGGGCGATCCGGTGAGGATCGCCGATCTCGCGAAGGATGTCATCCAGTTGTCGGGGCTCGAGCTGGGGCGCGACGTGGACATCGTCTACTCCGGCCTGCGTCCGGGGGAGAAACTGAACGAGGATCTGTTTGGGAGCGCCGAGGAGGTGGAGCGAACCGCACATCAGAAGATCTTCGTGGTGCGCAACGGCCGGCCGCTCGACGCGCCAATCGGCCGGATCCGCGAGCTGATCTCAGCGGCGGAGGCGGAGGAGCCACTCCGCGTGCGGCACCTATTGACGCAGATCTTGCCGAGCTACCCGATCCAGCTGTCCCCGGTCGAATCGGCCGATAAGACTGCGGCCAAGCGACCGGCCGTCGGCGTCTGACGCGGGCGCCGAGCCGTCGCGCCGCGGTCCCCGTCGGGCTCCCATTTGCGTTCTGCATCACCCTCCCGCCGTTCCGTTTGTCGCCGTCCCCGTTGAGCGGAGGTGATGACGAGCGGCGCGCCATGGTGTCGTATCTGCCAGGAGGGGCCGGCCGGCGACCGCCTCATCGTACCTGAGGCAATGTTCGGCGCCGGGGAGCAATTCCCCTACGTCCGGTGTGGCCGCTGTGGGTCGCTGCAGCTCGAGACGGTCCCCACCAACCTCGCTAGGTATTACCCCACCGACTACTACGCTCACCAGGTCTCGATGCCGGCCGGCCCGCCCGCGCGGCTGCGGCGGCTCGTGATGGCGCTGCGGAACATCGCGCTCGTGCGCGGTGGCCGCCGCAGCCTTTCGCTGCTCGGGATCCTCCCCGTGCTCGGACCGGCGACGCGGGTGCACCCCTTGGCGCCCCTCCGGCTCGTGCGCCTCGGTCGAGCGAGTCGGATCGCCGATGTTGGGGGCGGCAGTGGGTACGTGCTCGGGGGACTCCGCGACATCGGCTTTCGGGAGCTTACCTGTATCGATCCGTTCATCGCCGAGGAGGGCCGGCGTGAAGGAATCCGCTTCGTTCGATGCCGACTGGCGGACGTCACGGAGACGTTTGACCTGGTCATGTACCACCATGCGCTCGAGCACGTGCCGGACCTGGACGCGGAGCTCGCTGCGGCCTCGGCGCGATTGTCCGGTGAGGGACGACTGCTCGTCCGCCTTCCCGTGCTTCCGAATGCCGCGTTCGATCGCTTCGGGCGCCATTGGATTCAACTCGACGCGCCCCGGCACGTGCACGTCCCCAGTCGCAGCGGCCTTCGCCGTGCCGCCGCGCGGCACGGCCTCAGGGTGTTAGCGAGCGGCGACGACTCGACGGCGTTTCAATTCTGGGGGAGTGAGTTGGCGGCGCGGGGGGTGCCGCTGACGCGGGCGCGGGACGCTGGCTTCCTCGAGCGCACCTTCGGCTCGGCGGCGCTACGGGGCTTCGCACGCGACGCAGCAGCGCTCAACCGCGCCGGTCGGGGCGATCAGGGGTGGCTCCTGCTGGCGCGGGAGGCGTAGGATCAGTCGAGCGACGCGCCGATCAGGAGGCCGAAGGCAATCGCCCAATCGAAGTTCATGAAGTGCGGTGTGGCGACGCTCGACACGAGGAAGTTCACCGCCAGCGTGATCGTGGCGATGCGAACGACCACCAGCGGCCCGGACTTGGCAGCGTCGCGTGCCAGGCCACGCCACAAGGTTCGCAGGATCGTGACCCACAGACCGAGATACAGCGTCACGCCCACCAGGCCGGTCACGAACAGAATGTACACGTAGTAGTTGTGCACGTATTGCAGGGTTTGGGCGCCCTCCACGACACCGGTGACGGGATTCACATACTCGTAGGCGAAGGCGGCGCCGAAACCGTTTCCCAGCAGCACGGAGAGCGGGTTGGTCAACGCCGCGTCGAGGACCGCAAAGGATTCTTGGAACCGCTCCTGAAGCGACGTGACGCCGGTAATCCGGGCCACGTCCGCAAACCGCGCGGCGAGGAACCCAAACACGTTTTCGGGCACCAAAGGCGACAGGAGCACGATGGCGATCAGGAATACGGCGGCGAGACGCGCCACGACAGCGCTCGCGTCCCGAGGGCGGTGGCGGAACAGGAGGGCGATGAGGACGAGGGTGCTCACGCCCGTCGCGATCCAGTACGTGCGCGTGAATGACAAGGCCAAGCCCACCGTCCCGATCGCCAGGATCGCGATCCCGACGGGCCACCAGAGGAGGCGTCGACCGTCATTCGTCAGCGCAAGCGGGAGCGCGGCCGCCGCGGTGAACGCGGCGAAGTAGTCACCCGCGAAGCGCCGTAGGAATTGGAGGTCCCGCACGTCGGCGAGCGTGATCGAACGGAGGCCGAGGAGGCTCAGCACCACGACGATCGCCCCAACCAGGGCCAGTGCGACGAACAGGCCGCGTCGCGTGGCGGCGTTCTGGAATTGACCCCATCCGAGGATCAGAAACGTCGGGAAGAGGAGCGCCGGGAAGGCGAACCGGAGCCAGAGCCCGGGGCCGATCCCGTTGGCCACGGCGATAACAGAATTGACGAGGCACCAGGACCCGAACGCCAGACTCCACCGGATTGGGGGCGTGAGTGGCCTCACGGTGACCAGCAGGGAAAGCAGCCCCCAGCCAGCGAGGAGAGCGATGGCGCCTCCGAGCGCCACTTCCTGCGGTGTGAGCCCAGGGCTCTGCTCGCGAAAGGCGCCCACGAGGACCAGTGCGGCCCCGACGCCTGCTAGGGGCGGAATCCAGAAACGTCGAGCGCCCGGCGCACGCTGAGGTGTGAGGGTGGCGGTCCGCTGCATAGCTGTCCGAAGGAGGCGTCGACGCACAATCTAGCAGGCGAGGGAAGAAGAACCAGGCACGGCGGCCTTTGCCGCTCCCTCGTAGCCGCGCTACATTGGAGCGCGCTGGCGCACACGATGCCGGTTGGGCGGGCCGCGTGCGCCGCCTGCTCCCCCGGAACCAGCTGTCGAGAGGCAAGACGACACGTATGACCGGTCCGACGCGGCCCGAACAGGCGGAAGCTGACGCTCCTCCACCGACGCTGGATCTCATCCAGTTCCTGCGCATCGTAGCCGACCACTGGCGCGGCATCGTGATCACCGCGGTCAGCGCCGGGCTGGTGGGTGCGGCGGTGTCGCTGGTGCTGCCGAAGTACTACCGCGCCGAGGTCGTGTTCCTGCCGGAGCGAGGGGCAACGGCGGCCCTGCGCGGCGCGCTGGCAGGTTTGGCGCAGTTCGGGCTGCAGCTCGGGTTGGAGGCCGAGGGGGAGTCGCCCCGGATCTACCAGGATCTGGCCATGAGCCGGAGCATTCTCGAGCGACTCCTTTGGACGCCCGTGCCGTCCGTCGGCAACGTGCCGGAGCGGCCGCTGATCGATTGGATACTGCCGCCGCAGGATGATTCGACGAAGCGCGTGCAGCAGGCCGTCCAGGAACTCGCGAAGGCGATCGAGATCCGTTCCGATCTGCAGACGGGTGTCGTGCGGGTTGCGCTCGAGGCACGAAGCGCCGTCGTCGCGTCAGCGGCGGCCAACAGGCTGGTCGAGTATTTCGACGATTTCAACGTGAGCAAACGGAAGTCACGGGCGCAAGAGCGACGCCGTTTCGTCGAGGTTCGGTATCGTGAGGCCCGCGGCGAGCTCGCCGAGGCGGAGGCCGAGGCGGTGCGTTTCCTAGAGCGCAACAGACTGTTTCAGACGTCACCCGAGCTGGTGCAGGCGTACGAGCGGCTCCAGCGACAGCTCCAAGTGCGGCAGGAAGTGTCTCTGACGCTGGCCCGGGAACTCGAGACGGCCCGAATCAGCGAAGTGAACGACACACCGGTGCTCACACTGATCGACACGGCGACGCCGCCCGCGCTCCGCCACCGGCCACGCCGCACGTTCATCACGATCGCCATGGGGATGCTGGGGTTCGTGGTGGGTCTAGGGTACGCGTTCGTGCGGGAGCACGTCGAGCGCCGCGCCGCCGGTGGGGATCCGGACATCGCGGCGCTCGGGGATCGGTGGCGCACGCTGCGCTCCCGAGTGGGCCGCACGCGGGCGACCGGTTCCGCCTGACACCGGTCGCGTCTCAGCGCCGCCGCAACCGCCGGTACACGGCGACGGTCTCTTCGGCGATGCGGTCCCATGCCAACGCGGTATCCGCGTAGCGGCGTCCGTTGCGCTCGTACCGGCGGCGCTCCTCGACGTCCGTAAGGAGCCGCCGCAGCGCAGCGGCGAGGGCGTTCGGGTCGCCGGGCGGGACGAGCACGCCGCAGTCGGCCTCCTCTATGAGCTCGGCGAGCCCACCGACCCGGCTGGCGACGATGGCCCGCCCCACGCTCACGGCCAGTATGGCGACGGCGCTCTGATCGATCGCCCGGTACGGCAAGGCGATTACGGTTGCGGCGGCGAAGTACGCGCCGATGTCCGCCTCCGCTACGTGGCCGATCTGCAGATCCACCACGTGCTGGAGGCCGCGTTCCTCGATCAACGCGCGGTACGTGCTGACGTCGTGGTCCGACTTGCCCGCCACCACTACTCGGAAGGCCAATCCGTCGCGTTGCAGGATGTCCGCCGCGCGAATGAGCACGTCCAGGCCTTTCCCGGGGCGCAATTCGCCGAACATGAGGATGACGGGCACGCCGGGCGGCGCAAGCTCGAGCGGCGTGCGTGCCTGGGTCCGGTATTGGTTGTAGTTGCCCAGAGGAATGATGCGAAGCCGCTCGGGCGAAACGCTAAAATCTTGCTCGAGGCCACGCGCGGTGTGGCGCGTGTGCGCGATGAGGGCGTCGCTGGTGCGGTAGATTCGATCCAAGAGGCGGCGCAGCCCCTCGCTGGGAGACGTATCGTGCGGGTACAGGTTGTGCACCGTGTACACGAGGCGGGCCCGACGAGCGAACCACGGGAGCCACCACACGTCGAGTGCGGGCACCCCGAGAAAATGGACGTGGACGACATCGAATCGGCGGGCCACGAGCAGCGTGCGCGTCATCGCCCACACATGCCCGATGAGCCGCAAGGCGCGCCACAGTGGGCGCAACGCGCCCCCGCGGTATGAGCGCAGTTGCGTCCATCGTGAGAACCGAATCCGGACGCGGTACCGGCGCGGGGTGTCCGGAGAAATGACACGGTGGTAATGCGGACCGGTGCGGAGCTCGACTTCGCACCCGTGTGCGCCCAGCGCGTCGCAGAGGTTGTGGGTGTACACGCCGCCCGAGAAGGCGGGGTTGAGCATGAGTACCTTCATCCCGGCGGCGCGGGAGAGCCGCGAAGCACGGCGGCGGCCTGCGCCGTGTGGCGGGCGAGGGTGGCGCGCTTGCGCCAGGCGGACGACCGCAACGCGGTGGCGAGCACGGTGTAGGCCACGGCCACTTCCCAAGCGCCGAGCCGTTGAAGTCGGCCGTACCAGCGCGCCTGGACCGCGCCGAAGTGGCGCGCCACGAAGGCACGCTTCGCGAGGAGGAGTTTCTGAAGGTATTCCACGCTCGCCACCGCGGTGCTGGACGCGCCCCGGATATGGACGAGGCGGGCGGTGGGGACGAACAGACACCGCCACCCGGCGCGAGCGGCCCGCCAGCAGAAGTCGGCGTCCTCCCCGTAGAAGGCAAACGTCTCGTCGAACCCACCGAGCGCGAGGAAACATTCGCGGCGGACGAGCATGAAGGCGCCGTCCACGTAGTCGACGGACCGACGGCGGCGGCCGCGTGACGCGCGGTCGTGGGCCAACGACGCCAGGCCCCCCCGCACGACGTCGAGGAGCAACAGGGCTCGGAGTCCTTCGCTCAGGGAGGGGAAGCGTCCGAAACTGCGCTGCCACGCCCCGTCCGGATACAGCAGCTGGGGTCCGGCGATACTCGCGGTGCGGTCCTCGCCCAAGGCGGTTACGAGAGGGCCGATGCCACCCTCCGACGGCCACTCGAGATCGCTGTTCGCGACGGCAATCAAGGGTCCCGCGCATGCGCTTGCGCCTCGGTTCACGCCGGAGGCGTAGCTGGTCGCCTCATTCTGCACGACGCGGACAGGAAAGGCGTAGTCGGCCGGTCGAATCGAGGTCCGCACATCGCCGCGCTGCGGAAACCCGTTGTCGACGACCACGACGTCGACCAGGAGCGCGGCATCTCGGTGTTCGCGGAGCGAATCCAGCAGCCGACGCACGAGCGCCGGCGTGCCGAAGTTGATCACGACCAGCGACACCTGATCGGTCATATGCCTTTCGCACGCGCGAGCGGTCGGAGGAGCGTCAGCAACGGCTCGCGGTCGGTCTCGTCGAGGGCGTGCCGCCAGGCGACTGCGGCGAACGCGGCCGCGGCGAGCAACGTTCCTGCGGCCCGCGCCGCCAATCCGTCGAACAAGAGGCCCGTGGCCGTGACGATCCCGCCGAACACGGCGAGAGGGAGGAGAAGAGGGGCGAGTACCTGCCGGAGGAGTGCCCGCAGACGCAAGTGGTGGGCGCGCACGGCCGCGCCATAGAGCAGAACGCTATCCAGCGCGACCCGCGCGAGCCAGGCCCCGGCGGCGCCAGCGATGCCGAAGCGCGTCACCAATGCCCACAGAACCGCGGCGTACAGCGGAAATTCCAGCAGATGGAATTTGGCCGGCAGATCGGCTCGCCCCACACCTTGAAGCGTGGCATACGGCAGCTGCGCCATGGCATTGACGAGCACGGCGACTGCGAACAGCTGCGCCGGCAGCGTACTGTGCACCGCGAAATCCGCGCCCAGCCACAGCGCCAGGGTGGGCCGGGCCAGCAGCACGACCGTCAATGCGATCGGCGACACGGCGAGGGCCAGGAGCTTGGCCGACCGGAGAAACAGGCGCGCGAGCCGTGCAGTGTCGCCCACGCCGTCGATCGCGCTGACGGCCGCGAAGACCGGAGGAACCAGGCTGGCGGGAATCACCGAGAGGCGGAGCACGACGTCGTATGGCGCTGTGTAGTAGGTCACGGCCGCGAGGCCGAGGATCGCCGCGATGAGGGCGCGGTCGAGGTACACGAGGAGGGGATTCACCACGTTCGTGACCGTCACCCAACTGCCGAATGCCAGTAGGGGGCGAACGAAGTGCCGGTCGATCCGCAGGGGGCCGCGCACCGCCGGGACCGCAGCGTAGACCAGCGCGATATAGGCCGCCAGGGCGAGCACACGCGCCACGACCACCACGGCGACCACGCCAACGAGCCCTCCGCCCAGCGCCAACACCAAGAGCGGCAGCGCATAGGTCGCCACGCTCGACGAGGACTGCACGATGTTCACAAGGCCAAAGCGCTGCACGGCCTGGAGGACGCCGCTGAAGGACGTACTGAGCAGCACCACAGGCACCGCCGCTGCCAGGACGTAGAACGCGCGAGCCACCTGGGCGGCGAGAGCGGGGGGCACGTCGAAGACGCGATTGACGAGCGTCGGGACGAGCAACGCCAACACGATCCCGCCCGCCACCCCTAGCACCCCCTGAAAGGTGACGGCCGTCGCGACGATCCCCGGCACCGGGATCGTGGCTCCGCGACCGACGTACTCGGCGACAAACTTGGTGGTGGCGCGTCCAAGCCCCAGGTCGAATACAGCGAAGTAGCCGAGGATCACCCAGGCCAGCTGAAAGGCGCCAAACGTCTCGTGACCGAGCCCACGGATGATGAGCGGGAGCGCGACGATCGCGACGGCCAACGGTAGGGTCTGGCCGACGAGGTTGAGCAGCGCGTTGTGTGCGAGCTTGCGTCCGGAATGTGCGGCAAGAGGGTCCGCCACGAGCTCTCTCAGGATGGGAGGACTGGCACGCGCCGCGCGAAATGTATGCCGTACCGGTGGGCTTTACAACGGAGCGCGATGGCGACGGCACGTCTATATTTCGCGCCGAATCCGCCTCCGGGGTAGGGTGAGCGATGCGTTGGGTGTGGAAGGCAGCCGCCGGGCACCTCTTGAGTGCTGTGCCAGGCGGACGTGCCCTGTATTTCGTGCTCCAGCGATACGTCACGCGGAGCCTCCCCCCGACCGCCGCCCAGTTCGAGGCCCGCGCGGCCTGCGCGCGCCGGCACCTCGCGAGCTACCTCGGCAGCGGCCAGCAAGCGGAGCTCCGAGACGCCGTGTTCCTTGAGTTCGGTGCCGGATGGGAGCTCACGATCCCGCTGTTCTTCGCCAGCGCGGGAGTCCGGCGGCAGATCGTTTTCGATCTGGAGCGACTGGCCCGGCCCGCGCTCGTCCGGGTCACGGCCGAGCGGATCCGGCAGCTCGCGAGTCGAGCGGGTGAGCCAACCGGGGGCGCGCCGGTACTGCAACCGAAGCGGCTGCCCGGCGAGGTGCCCGACGGCGACCGTGCCCTGAGCGACTGGCTGGAGCAGGCCGGCATCGAGTACCGGGCGCCAGGCGACGCCCGCGCAACCGCCTTGCCCGCGGATTCCGTGGACTGCGTCACCAGCACCTCGACCCTAGAGCACATCCCCGCGCCGGATGTCACGGCGATCTTCCAGGAGATGTTCCGTGTGCTGCGGCCCGGCGCGGTGCTCAGCTCGACGATCGACATGTCCGATCACTTCAGCCACTTCGACCGCCGCCTCACTCCATGGAATTTCCTGCGCTTTAGCGCCCGCACGTGGCGGTGGGCGAATAGCAGTGTGCTCTACCAAAATCGCCTGCGCGCCTCCGCCTACCTCCAGGCGGCCCGCGAGGCGGGCTTCGAGATCCGGGAGGCGCACCTCGCATTTCCCAATGGCGTGGGCCCTGACGCTCTTCCCAGTCCCCCCGTGCACGACACACTGACGGGCTGGCGTGACCGCCGGGATCTCCTCGCGACCGAACTGCATCTCGTCTGCCGGAAACCGTTGCGGACGGCGTAAGCCATGGCATGGACGCCCGGCGAGATCGACCTGACGACTACACGGGTGAGCGTCGTCATCCCCTGCCGCAACGAGGAGCGGTTCATTGCCGATTGTCTCGACTCGGTGCTCGCCAACGACTTTCCCCACGACCGGCTGGAGATCCTGGTCGTCGATGGGGAGAGCGGTGACCGCACCGCCGCCATCGTCACGACCTACGCCGCCCGCTACGCCTTCGTCCGCCTGCTTCGTAACCCCGGCCGGACCGCCCCGCGCGCCGTCAACATCGGCGTCCGGGAAGCTCGCGGCGACGTCATCATGCGCCTGGACGCGCACTCCACCTACGCGCCTGACTACATCGGAAACTGCGTCCGAGGACTCGCGGAGCACCGGGCGGATAACGTCGGCGGTGTATGGGTCATCGAGCCGCGCGAAACGACCGCTGTGGCCCGAGCGATCGGCGTGGCGCTCGGCCACCGTTTCGGCATCGGGAACGCCCAGTATCGGCTGCGCCCGTCGGCACCGATGGAGGTGGACACGGTCCCATTCGGCTGCTACCGGCGGGACGTCTTCGATCGGGTCGGACCGTTCAACGAAGACCTGCGGCGGGGCCAGGACATGGAGTTCAACCTTCGCCTCAGGGCGGCCGGTGGGCGCATCGTCCTGCTCCCCGATGTCGTGTGCCATTACCATCCGCGCGCCACGCTCGGAGCGTTCAGCCGCCACAACTTCTGGAACGGAATCTGGGTGTTCTATCCTATGCGGTTCGGACGGATTGCGTTCTCAGCCCGACACCTCGTCCCGGGGCTATTCGTCGCGACACTGGTGGGCTCGGGCGCGCTCGGTGCCGTGTGGTATCCGGCGTGGGCCCTCACCGCCGCCGCCGCCGGCTCGTACGTGGTCGCCTCCGTCGCGAGCAGCCTGACCGCCGCCTGGCGTGGGCGGGATTGGGCTCTTGCCCTGACGCTTCCGCTGGTCTTTGCCTCGCTCCACGGAGGGTACGGACTCGGCACCCTGGTGGGCCTGCTCCGGGTCGTCATCACGCCCGGGTTCTGGCGTGCCCTCGGCAGGCGTGGCTGATATCTGCGGGGGGGCCGACCGGGCAGACTCAGCGCGGCTTGCGGGCGGTCACATAGAGCACCTTGTATCCCCGCACCGCTCCCGGGCTGACCGACACGCGCGGCGCTTCCGTGCCGAACCCCTCACGCAACTCGGCCGGCACGGTGGGCAGCTTCCCATACACGAGCCGCTTGAGACGCGCCCGGCCCCGCAACGTTCGTGGCACGAGATGCAAGGTCTCGAGCATGCGCCGCGCGAGGCCCAGGATCGGCGCTAGCCGGCTCCGGCGGCCGGTGGCCTCGGTGATCGCGAACGCCCCCTCGACGGTCACGTGCAGGCCCCGTCCTCCGAGCGCGCGGCGAAACCCATCGGACGTGTGATACGTGACGCTGTGCGGACTCCGGATGAAGTCGGGCCGTTCCGGATTGGCGTTCACCAGGAGCAGCGTCCCGCCCGGTGCGAGTACACGCGCGGCCTCGTCGAACGCCGCGTCGGTGTCGCGCACATAGTAGGAAGCTTCGAAGAAGAGCACCACGTCAAACACCGCGTCGCGAAACGGGAGCCGGTCGGCCGAAAGCCGGACGCATGGAAAGCGTCCGCCGTAATGGGAGCGGCCGCGACGGAGCAATTCGTGGGAGTAATCGCCTCCCACGAGCCGGCGCGCCCGAGCGCCCAGGAGACCAACCCCCTGCCCGGCGCCGCATCCGAGCTCCAAGACGCGCTGTCCCGCCGCGAGACGCATCCCAACGAGGTATCGGGTGTACATCATATCCGCGCCCTCCGGCGAGAGCGGGATGCCGGTGGTTTCAGTCAGATCCTCGAAGCGCGGCGCGGTGCGGGATCGCCGCCTCAGCTGGTCGACGCGCGTCACCCAGTGGCCCGTTGGAGCGAGAGATGTAGCATGGTAGGGGGGCGCCGGTGCCGGCGCAACGGGGGCCATGTGATGTAACGCCTTGTCCCACAACCAGTTCCTGATTAGCTTCGACGCGCTTCGCTCAGGTACCCTTGGGGCGATAAGTTGAGACCGGACAACATCTTGCATCGAAAGGCCCGCTCGCGATGGCGCCACCCGTTGCCGCTAGGATGCAAATCCCCTTCTTCCGCTACCCCCACCTCTTCGCCCCGCAGCGCGACGAGATCCTCGCCGCCGTCACCGATGTGATGGAACGGGGCGCCTACATTCTGCAGCAGGATCTCCGCGACTTCGAGAACCGGCTTGCGCGCTTCATTGGGGCCCGGGACGCCATCGGGGTCGCGAACGGCACGGACGGGCTCATCATCGCGCTGCGCGCGGCTGGGATTCGGCCCGGGGACGAAGTGATCGTCCCGTCACATACCTACGTCGCCTCGGCGGCCTCGGTACATTTTGTGGGCGCCACGCCCGTCCTGGTCGAGTGCGGGGCCGATCACCTGATCGACCCCGAGAGCGTGGCGGCGGCCGTGACGTCACGCACCACCGCGATCATGCCGGTCCAACTCAACGGGCGCACCTGCGACATGGACGCGCTGCAGCGCATCGCCGCCCGACATGGTCTGCGGATCATCGAGGACGCCGCGCAGGCCCTGGGGTCGAAGTTCAAAGGCCGGAATGCGGGGACGTTCGGCGCGGCGGCCGAGTTCAGCTTCTACCCGGCCAAGGTGCTGGGCTGCTTCGGCGACGGCGGAGCGGTCACGACAAACGACGCGGACGTGGCGCGCCAGGCCCGGCTGCTGCGGGACCACGGGCGCAACGACGCGGGGGAGTTCGAAGGCTGGGGACTCAATTCGCGCCTGGACAACCTGCACGCGGCGATCCTCAACGTGAAGCTGTCGCGCTTCGAGGCGGAGATCGAGCGCCGCCGGGCGATCGCCCGCCTCTACTTTGCGGGCTTGGACGATCTCGAGGATCTGACACTGCCGCCCGGTCCCGACCGTGACCCCGACCACTTCGACGTATATCAGAACTACGAGGTGGAAGCGGGCGCCCGCGACGCGCTGCGAGACCACCTGAAGCGCGACGGGATCGGCACCATCATCCAGTGGGGTGGCAAGCCCGTGCACCAGCTCGGTGGCCTCGGGTTCGACGGTGTCCGCCTGCCACACACCGAGCGGCTGTTCGAGCGGTGCTTCCTGCTACCCATGAACACATCGCTTACGGACGAGGAAGTGGATTACATCTGCACCAGCATTCGGCGGTTCTATGGGCGTCCGTCCTGATGTCCGCAGGCCGACCGAGCTGACACAGCTCGGCGACCTCGCCGACGCGACGCAGTTCCATGATGCACTGACCCTGCCGCCCGGGGACAATGGGTGGCTGCTCGACGCACTGCGACGGATGATCCTGATTCGCGCGGCCGAGGAGCTGATCGGCGACATGGTGGCGGAAGGAAAGATCCGGTGCCCGTGCCATCTCGCCATCGGGCAAGAGGCGCCCGCCGTGGCCGTCGCTCGGGAGATCCGGCGCGGCGACCGCTTGTTCGGGGCGCACCGCTCGCACGCGCACTACCTGGCCTTGGGGGGGTCATTGCGCGGCCTGATGGCGGAGGTCCTGGGCAAGGCGACGGGAGCATCCCGCGGCATGGGCGGCTCGATGCACTTGTTGGACCTGGAACACGGCCTCTATGGCACCGTGCCGATCGTGGGGGCCACGATCCCGATTGCCGTGGGCGCCGGCCTCGCGGCCAAGATGGACGGGGCTGGCGGGATGGCCGTGTCCTACTTCGGCGACGGCGCCACCGAGGAGGGCGTGTTCCACGAGTCGCTGAACCTGGCCGCCATCCTCCGGCTGCCCGTGTTCTTCGTCTGCGAAAACAACCTCTTTTCAAGTCACCTCCATATCCAGCTGCGGCAGCCGGCGGACAGTGTGGTGCGCTACGCGGAAGCCCACCGGATTCCGTGGGAGCGCGTGGATGGCAACGACGTGGTGGCCACGGCCAGGGCCGTGGAGACGGCCGTCATGGCGATCCGGAGCGGGCAGGGCCCTCGATTCCTCGAAGCTGTGACGTATCGGTGGCGCGGCCACGTGGGGCCGCGGGAAGACGATGACGTGGGGGTCAAACGCAAGGAGGACCTGGCGAAGTGGAAGGGCCGTGATCCGATCCGCCGCCTGGCGGATGCGCTGCTGGACGCCGGTGCCCTCAGCGAAGCGGAGCTGGAGGCGTCCTGGGCACAGGCGCGCGGTGCGGTCGAGAAAGCGTGGGAGGGGGCGTTGGAGGATCCGTTTCCACCGGCCGAGGATCTTCTCAACTGTGTGTACGTGAGGGGACAATGACGGTCGGCTACGGCGCGGCGATTCGCGACGGGTTCGAGCACCTCATGGTGAAGTACCCCAAGGTCTTTACCATCGGGCAGGGACTGTGGAGCCCCTGGTACGTCGGCAACTCCATGACCGACCTGGACCGGCAGTTCGGCCGCGAACGGGTGATCGACACGCCGGTCTCGGAGCTGGCCTGTACGGGTGCCGCGTTGGGCGCGGCTCTCTCCGGGTACCGGCCCATCATGATCCACCCCCGCGTCGACTTCATGTTGCTGGCCGTCGACCAGCTGGTGACACAGGCGGCGAAGTGGCGCTTCATGTTCGGCGGGCAGGTGGCCGTGCCGGTCACCGTCCGGGCGATCATCAATCGGGGCGGGGAGCAGGGGGCGCAACACTCGCAGGCGCTGCACGCTTGGTTTGCGCACATCCCGGGGCTACGGGTCGTGATGCCCGCGACGGCGGCCGATGCCCGCGACCTGCTCATCGCCAGCGTGCTGTGCGACGACCCGGTCCTCTACCTCGACGACCGCTGGCTCTATGGAGTCGAGGAAGAGCTGGGGCCGCCCGTGGAGCTCGATCTGCGGCAGCTCGGGCCGCGGGTGGTCCGCGCGGGTGACCGGATCACGCTGGTCGGGGCTGGTTACACCGCGTATCTCTGCCGACAGGCCGCCGATCAGCTGCACGCCGCGGGCGTCGAGAGCGAGGTCGTGGACCTCCGGGTGCTGAACCCCCTGGACCATCGCGTCGTGGCGGAGTCGGTGCGGAAGACCGGGCACCTCCTGGTGGTGGACGGAGACTGGAGCACCTGCGGGCTCGCGGGTGAGGTGATTGCCGGAGTGGTGGAGCGCGTGGAACCCGTGGCTCTCCGCGCGCGTCCCGTGCGGATCACGCTGCCGGACGCGCCGGCACCCACGAGCGGACCATTGGAGCGCATGTACTACCCGACGGTGGACGCGCTCGTGCATCGCGCCCTGCGGCTCGTCGGCGTTCAGGAGGACGCCGGGTGATCGCGCGGGAGGCTGATGGGCACGCGAGGGACGGAGTGATCAAACGGGGATTCGACGTCGTGCTGGCCGCGCTCGGGCTCGCCATGGCGAGCCCGCTCTTGCTCATGGTCGCAGTCGCGATCTGGCTCCAAGACTTCCACTCACCCTTGTATGTCGCGTCACGGACGGGGCGCGCCGGGACGCCGTTCCGCCTGGTGAAGTTCCGTTCCATGATCGTGCGGGCCGACACGACGGGTGTAGACTCGACCGCCGGAGACGACCCTCGGATCACCGTGGTCGGGCGACTGGTGCGGCGGTTCAAGCTCGACGAGCTGCCCCAGCTGTGGAACGTGCTCCGGGGCGAGATGTCGTTCGTCGGGCCGCGTCCGAACGTCGCCCGCGAGACCGCGCTTTACACGGCCGACGAGAAGGACCTCCTCCGAGTGCGCCCCGGCATCACCGACCTTGCGTCCATCGTCTTCGCTGACGAGGGAGAGATCCTGCGGGGTAGCGCGGATCCGGACCTGCAGTACAACCAGCTGATCCGCCCCTGGAAGTCACGGCTGGGCCTGCTCTACGTGCGCCACCCACGACGGATCCGGCTCGACGTGGCAATCATCTGGCTGACCCTCGTCAGTGCCGTCGATCGGGCGCGGGCCCTCGACGCCGTCGCGCAGTTGGTGCGCCGACTGGGCGGTGGGGCGGAGCTGGCGGAGGTGGCCGCGCGTCGCGGACCCCTCCGTCCCGCGCCCCCGCCGGGGGCGGGCGAGATCGTGCGGCGCCGGATCGCGCCGGTGCCGCAATGATCCAACGCGATGGGCAAGTGGAACGTCAGGGGCGGCTGAGCGCGATGATCAGCGTCGCCGTGGCCGTGATGACCTGGACGATGCCGGTGAGGAGTGGGGCCAGCTCCAAGAGCTTGCTCCGCTCGCTCGGGTCCTTCTGTGGGACCGTGACGACGGCCCCGGCCCCCGGCCGCGCCCGCTTCTCGATCAACCCGTTCGGCTGGAGCACGAACGTCCGCTTCTTGTCCGCCCGCGACGCGTAGCCGCCCGCCGCATCGATGTAGTAGTCCAGCCCGGCCCCGCGGCGATACGTGACACTCGCCGGGGCGTTGACCGCTCCCTCCACACGCACCACCGGGATGTAGCGGGGGATGTGGATGGAATCCCCCGCGACCAGGAGGAGATTGTCTCGATGCTGCGGGTTCCCCAGGACTTGCGGGAGGTTCACCGGCAAACGCCCGGCCTCCCCAGCCGCCCGGAAGAAGCGGATGCCATTCGGGTAAGCCTCCGTTCGCAGTCCGCCCGCTCGCCGGATCACATCGGCCAGGCGGTCGTCCGCGGTCGTGAGAGTATAGGTCCCGGGGAACTGCACCTCACCCGTGATGGTGACGTTGCGCTGGAGCTCCCACCCCGGCAAGCGCCGCACGAAGACATTGTCGTACGGGTGAAGCAGGACCGCCGGTGCCTGGCTTGCGCCGACGGCTCGCCCGAGATATCCCGTCTGGTCCACCACATAGCTTGAGTCGAGCGGCACCCGGAGAATAAGAGCCAGCGAGTCGCTGCCGCTGTTGCTCCGATCGGCGAGGCGCGACAGTTCCGCCTCGGCCAGCGAGGCGCTCTCGTCGAGCCCGCCCGCGAGCAGGATCGCGTCTCTGAGCGTCATCGAGTCGGCGAAGGCGACCCGCCCCGGCTCGCGGACGGCGCCCAGCAGCGTGACGTACCGCGCCGGCCGAAAGTCGGTCGCGGCGAAGATCGTCACGCGATCCAGCTCGTGCAGCTCGGGATCATTGGCCGGATCCGGTGTGCTGCCGGCGTCCAACGCGAACCCGAGGAGCTGCTGCGTCGAATCGGGTCGGGTGCGAAGGATCTGCGTGCGTCCGCCGTACGTATCGGGGCGGAGCCCGCCGGCCGCCTGGATCAGGTCCCGGAGCCGCATGCCGGGTGCGAGGGCGTACGTCCCCGGCTGCCACACGCTGCCGGCGATCGTGACCGCCCCGCGGCGTCCCCCGGTCACCGGGAAGACCGTGATGCTGTCCGCAGGGAGGAGCATGGCCGGTGCCACGGTAGGGTCCAGCACTTCTCGCAAGCTGATCGAGAGCACGGTGCGCGCATAGCCCGGGGCGGGCCGCTGGTCCGGCGGCAGCACCCGCTCGATGGTGGCTTGATCGATCGCGGCGATCGGCGTGAGCCCCCCGGCGAGGCGCACGAGATCGCGGAGGGTCTCCCCCGACTTGAGTTCGTAGATTGCGGGACGCCGGACCTCCCCGGCGATCTTGACCCGCGGGCCCTCGACCGGCACGAACACGGCGTCGCCACCTTGCAGCCGGATGTCGCTCTCGACGACGCCCCGGAGGAGGTACTCGTAGAGGTCCACGGTCCCCAGCAGCTGGGTCCCTCGACGCACCTCGACCGCGCGGAAGTTGCCGCTCTCCTTGAGGCCGCCCGCTTCGTACAGCGCGCTCAACACGCCCCCCGTGGCCGCCACCTGGTACGAGCCGGGTCGATTGACTTCGCCGAGGACGCGGATGGTCTGGACGCGCACCCGGGCGACCGAGATCTCGAAGCGCGTCTTGGGGTTGGCCCCCCGCGTGATCCCGGAGTACGCGCGGCCCAGCCGGCCGTACAACACCTCACGCAGCTGGCCGAGCGTGAGGTTGTTGACGAAGAGCTGCCCGACCCGGGCGATCACCACGAACCCCTCCTTGGTCACTTCCAGGATCTCGCTGGTCTGGACCTCGCCCGTGAGGATTAGGACGAGCACGTCGCCGGGTCCGAGGATGTACGAGTCATCGACCGGTCCCGTGACCATCGGCTGGAACCGCGTGGTCGACCGGCGGAAGACCTCGAGTCCGAAGAGCGCGAGGCCTTTGGGGGCCCGCGCTTCGCCGGCGATCGAGTCGGCCCGGAGCGCGTCCTCGCGCAGGCGCGCCGCCGTCGTGTCGTATGCGGCGAAGTCGGTCGGCTGATAGGCGTTGACGCCGAGGAGCGCGATGGCCTCCAGCATTCGGGCGTCGATGATCTGGGGAGTCCCGACGGAGCCGAAGAGGAACGTATCGAGCAGCTGGGGCGGGAACCCTGCCGCCCCCAGCTGCTGGCGGATGTCGCCCTGGCTGATGCCCGACCCGAGTACCCGGTCACGGAGCAGTTGCTGGAGTTGCGGGTTCCCCTGGAGCAGTTCCGCGGCCTGCTGCGGGGTCATACCCGGGGGGAGCCCCTGCGCCCGGACCGGGGCCGGCGGGGTGAGCAACACGACGATCGCGAGCAGGCTGGCCAGGAGCTTCGTGGTTGAAATCACGGCGGGCGAATCTACTTTACGGTATAAAGTACGTCAACCGGGAATCCGCGAACCGCGTAACATCGCTGGTAAGTGACGGCAGGTCAAGGGGATGCACTCGTGGTGGCCCGAGCGCGCGGGTTTGTTTACCTTCCGCTAAGACCAAGGAGACCGGACCGACCATCCCCCGCCTCCACGACGTCACCCCGAAGCCCGAGCGGGCGCTGCTCGTTGGGGCACCCCGGCGCGGTAGCCCCGACGCGCTGCACGTGGACGAGCACCTGGATGAGCTCGCCCGCCTCGCGGACACCGCGGGCGCCCAGGTGGTCGGCCGCCTGACGCAGCGCGTGCAGGCGCCGCGGCCCGACCACTACGTCGGCGAAGGGAAGCTCGACGAGCTGGTGGCGTTGATCGAGCGCACCGACGCGTCGCTCGTGTTGTTCGACGAGGAACTATCGCCAGTGCAGGGGAAGAACCTCGAGAAGGCGATGGGCCGGCGCGTCATGGACCGGGCCGAGCTGATCCTCGACATCTTTGCCACCAGGGCCAAGAGCAACGAGGCCAAGCTGCAGGTCGAGCTTGCCCAATTGGAGTACCTCCTTCCGCGCCTCGCTCGCATGTGGGTGCACCTCTCGCGCATCCGCGGCGGAATCGGGCTGCGGGGTCCCGGCGAGACCCAGATCGAGACGGACCGCCAAATCATCCGTCGGCGCATCGGGACGATCAAGCGGAAGCTCAAGGACGTGGCCCGCCACCGCGAGACGATTCGCCGCGCGCGGCGGCGCGTGCCGACGGCGGCCCTCGTGGGCTACACCAATGCTGGCAAGTCCAGCCTGCTCCGCGCGCTCACCGGTGCCGAGCCGTTGATCGAAGACCGCCTGTTCGCCACCCTGGATACGCTCACCCGTGAGCTGTCCGTCAATGGCCGGCGGCTCCGCCTCATCGACACGGTCGGGTTCATCCGAAAACTCCCGCACCACTTGGTGGCGAGCTTTCGGGCGACGCTGGAGGAGGCCCGGAGCGCCGACCTGCTGCTCCACGTCATCGACGCCGCGCACCCCTACTGGGAAGAGCAAGTGGAGGTCGTGAACGAGGTGCTCGCCGGTCTTCGGGCGGCCGGGGCGCCGATCGTCCATGTGTTCAACAAGCTCGATCGGGTCCCGGAGTCCGAGGCGTTCCGCCAGCGCGTCGCGGGTGGGTACGAGCACGCCGTGTGCATCTCCGCGATGGCGGGTGCCGTGAGCGAGTTGCGGCTGGTATTGGAGCGTTTGACGCCCGCCGTGTCGCGGTTTGCCTGATTCCGCGACCGCGCGTCCGCACGCCCGCCGCCAGTTGGCAGCACGTGCGCGGGCCGCGTGCCTCGCCGTCGGGCTCTTCTCGGCGACCGTGGGACGTCCCGTCGCGCTCGCAGGGCAGGCCTCACCGTACATCCCCCTGCAGCACTGGACCGCGCCGTTCATCGAGCATCTCATCCAGCGCGGTGTGATCGCCGATCCCGATCCGTTGACCCGGCCACTGCGCCGCACCGACGTCCTGACAGCATTGCGCGCCGTGGACGCGGCCTCGCTCCCCCGAAGTGTCGGCGAAACGGTCACTCGCCTGATGGCCGAGTTGGATCCCCACGGGCGCGACCCGTCCTACCGGGTGGAGACCTATCTCGGTGTCGCGGCGAGCACGTACGCCCGCCGCGAAGCTCTGCGCCAAGAGGGCAATGACGTCGTGTCGCCGCTGATCGGCCTCCAGGTCCACGGGGTGTTCGGCCCCGTGGTCGTGGCATCCCACGGCTTGGGGGACCGCCGCCTCCGGGAGGACCCGGATTACACCGGAGAGAAGACGTCGCAGTTCCCGGGCCGGATCACGGATGCCTACATCGCCCTGCAGTACCGCTACGGCCAGGCGTTCTTCGGCGCGATCGACCGGAGTTGGGGCCCGCCCGGCGTGCCGGGGTTGCTGGTGTCCGACCAGCCGTACTCTTTCGACCACTTCTTCGTGCGCGTGGGTTCAGACCACGCCCGTATCGAAGCGCTGGCGACGGAATTGAACTCGGTCAGGAACGCGTCGGGCGAACGGGTCCGGCGGTTCTGGGCGGCGCACCGCGTGTTCGTGCGGCCGGTGGGGTGGCTCGTGGCGAGTCTGTCGCAGGGGAGCCTGTGGACCGGCGTGGGGCGGGGGTTCGAGCTCTGGTGGCTCAATCCGCTGAAGGGCTCGTCGCTCACGCGACTCGACGAGAGCGCGCCAGATTCCGTGAACAGCCTCTACGCCGGTGATCTCAGGGTCCAACTGCCCCGTCGCATCATCGTTCACGGCAGCGTCATGCTGGACGACCTCGCGTCGCTATTCGGCCAGAGCGCGGCGCCCGATCGGATCGGCTGGACAGCATTGGTGGACGTGCCGATCAACTCAGCAGCGGTGGCTCGAGGATACGTTACCGGCGTCTCCAGCCTGACGTATCGCAGTCCCGAAGGACTGGATCAGTCGGTCGAGCGGCGGGGGGTCGGACTCGGCCGCAACTTCGCCGACTACACGCAGCTCACCGTTCAGGTCTCGGTGCTGCCGGCTCCCCTCCTCGTGGTGACCCCGGAAATCACGCTGCTCCGGCAGGGCGAGGGCGACTTCCGCATGCCGTTCCCGCCATTGCCGGCCCTCGACCATCCGTTTCTCTTCGAGGGAACGGTGGAGCGCACCTGGCGGCTGGGTGTCGCGGCGGCGGCCCAACCGATCCGCCGCTTCTCCGTCGAGGGCGACGCCGGTCTTCACTTCGTGGGCAACGCCGGCCACGTCGCCGGCGCCACGCGCACCGAGTTCGTGGGGCGAGTCCGCCTCACCTATACGTTCGGCGGCGAGCTGCGCCTTCCGTAACGGACGGATTCCCGCCCCACGTCCCACAGCACTTCCGCCACTCGCCGGGCGAACACCCGCGCCGAAAAGCGATCCTCGGCCCGGCGGCGCGCGGTGGCACCCACGTCGCGGAGCACGGCTGGGGGCAGTGCCAGCGCCGACGCGAGGATCCGCGCGAGCGTCTCAGGGTCCCGGGGCGTCGCCAGCCACCCCGCCTCGCGCCGCGCCGCGTTCGTGCCGCCCAGGATCTCGAGCGGTCCGCCTTCCGCGGCCGCAACGACCGGCACGCCACACGCCATCGCCTCCACGATCACCCGCCCGAACGGCTCGGGCCGGAGCGAGTAGTGCACGACGAGGTCGAACTCGGGATAGACGCGCTCGATGTTCGATTGAAAAGGTAGGAGATGGATGCGCTCCGCTCCGCCACCCGCGACCATTCCCTGGAGCGCCGTGGCGTACCGTCGTTCCGCGACGGTGTCGTAAATACCCCCTCCCACGATCACCAGATGCACGTCCGCAACGACCTTGCGGAGACGCTTGAACGCGGCAATCACCTCGGGCTGGCCCTTCCACCGCGCGAACACCGCCGGCATGCCGATGAGTCGGTGCGCGCGATCAATGCCCAGCTCGTCGTGGATCCACCCGGTGGCGGGACGCGGCGTGAAGCGATCCAGGTCAACGCCGTTCGGGATTACGTTGACGGGAGTGAAACGTGGATGGCCTTCACTTTTCACCTCTTCACTTTTCACGTTCTCACTCTTCACCCCCCGCCATGCCGCCGCGACCGCCTCGCTGTTGGCGATCCTGGCGTCGGGCACGCGCCGCGCCAGCGCCCGCCACAACGCCCCGGTGGCGCGAGGCGGAAACTCGTGGAGGTGCCAGACGACGGGATGCATCCGTCGGAGCCCGGCCGCCAAGTGTGCCTTGAAGGCCACCGTGTAGAGCACCGCCGCGTCCCGTGCGAACGGGTGCCGCGCAAGGCGCGCACTCCAGGCGAGAAGGCCCGGGGCCGCCACCGGGAGCGACCACAGTCCCCCGAGCTGCTGGGAGCCGCTCAGGAGCGTCCGGGATGCCGGGAGGACCTCGGTCGGCACACCGGAGGCGTTGAGGAGATCGACGAGCGGACCGTGGCGCGGTGTGAGCACGCGGAGCGCGATGTCGTGCTCGAACGCATGCTCGGCGAGGTCAGACAGTACTCGCTCCGTGCCGCCGAGCTGTCCCGATGCCGTGACGGCCGTGACGCGGAGCGGTGTGCTCTCAGGCAAGGGCGCGATACACCTCTGCCGTCTTCCGCGCGGTCTCGGACCAGCGGAAGCGCCGGGCGCGCTCCTCACCGCGCGAGACCAGCTGCGCGCGCCACGCGGGATTGCCCACGAGGCGCTTGAGCGCCGCGATGTACGGCTCGGTCTCGCGGCCTCCCACGACCACGGCGGCGTCGCCCGCCACCTCCGCCAAGCCACCCGCGCCCGACGTCACGACCGGCAGCCCCGTCGCCATCGCCTCGAGCACCGGAAACCCGAACCCCTCGTAGTGGGAGGGAAACAGCAGCACGTCGGCCGCCCGGTAGGCCGCGCGCAGCTCCGGCTCCTGGGCCTCCCCCACGGTCCGCGCGTAACGCGCGATCTTCCGCGTCACGAGGTCGGCGTGCTGGGCCTCGTCGAGTTCCCCGCCGACCTGCAGGAGCCAGGCGTTGTGTCCCGCCTGGCGCAACCCGTGCACCGCCGCGATCACGGTGGGGAGGTTCTTGCGGGGGCCCACGCTTCCCACATGCAGCACCACGAGGGCGTCCTGCGGAATCTGCCAGCGCGACCGCGTTTCTTCACGAGCGACCGCCGCCGGTTCGAAGAACGCGTCATCCACGCCGAACGGGATCACGTGGATGCCTTCCTCCCGGCGCAGCCATTCCGCGAGCTCGCCGCGCAGCCATTCCGTCGCGACGATCCATCCGTCCGCGTGGCGCAACCCGTCGAGCACACGCCGCAGCAGCCAATTGCGGATGCGCACGTTGAGCGCCCGCCCACCCCGCTGGACCGTCATCACCGGCAACAAATCGTGGACCGTCACGACCGCGGGACGGCGCTTGCCGAGCAGGATGTGCGCGTACGAGTGATCGAGCACGTGGAGGACTTGCCCCTTCATCCGGCGGATGCGGCGGGGGTAGTTCCAGTAGCGCTGCAGATACCGCTTCGCCTCGCGCAGCCCTCCAGGCGCCGGCAGGGCCGGCGCCGCGGTGGGACCGGAGACGCGGATCGCCGCCGGGCCGGCGCCGGGATCCACCGTGAGATCGGCGATCTCGCCCGCCAGGGTCAGGTCGAGGTCGGGCGCCGCCGTGTGGAGGTGTCGGGCGAGCCGCGACGCGTAGCGGTCCATCGAGGGCCAGCGCTCGGCGGGGAGGTCGGGGACGAGCAGGACGCGGGTCATCGGATGGGGAAGGTGTCAGGGGCGTGTCGCAGGCGCAACGGCGTCGGAACACTCCACCGACGTCGGGGCGAGTCCCGGGCTCAAGCCCAGGTCGGCCGGGAGTGCGTCCTTCACGGGCGCACAGTTCCCTCGGCGCCGCCAAGCACCGCTGCATACACGGCCTCGGTCGCCGTCACGACCCGCTCCCAACCGAAGCCTCGCGCGAGAGCTCGGCCACGGTCGGCGAGCGTGGCGGCGAGCGCGGGCTCGTTGAGGACGCGCCGTGCCGCGGCGGCGAAGCCCGGCGCGTCGGCCGGATCGGCGACGACGAGGGCGTGCTCGTCCGGCGTCGCCCACTCGAGGGCGCCCGTTACGCCGCTCGCCACGACCGGCAGCCCGGACGCCCACGCCTCGAGCACCACCATCCCGAACGGCTCGTACCGCGTGGGAAACAGGAACACATCGGCCCCGTGATAGAACCGCTCGATGGCCGACACCGGGGCGGCGAGCCGCAGGCGGTCCCCGACGCCCAGCCGCCTGGCCAACGCCGTTACGCGCGCGTGCGGCCCGGCCCCGACGGCGACGAGGTGGACCTCCGGTGGCAGGGCGGCGAGGGCCGCCAGCGCCGTCTCGATCCCCTTGCGGACCAGCGCGCCCACCAAGAGCAGCACCCGGGCGTCGGGCGGCAGACCGTGCGCGCGCCGGAACCGCTCCTTGGCGCCGGGCGCCGCGGGCCGGAAGACCTCGAGGTCGGCCCCGTTCGGGATGACCTCGAGCACGGGCGCCTCGGTGCCGTACGCGGAGCGCCATTCGGCGGCGGTGCGGCGCGACACGCCGATCAATGCTCGAAGCTGCGGCGAGCCGGCCGCCCGCCGCTCCGATCCGGTGGCGAGCGCCGTCTCCAGCCGCCGATAGGCGCGCTCCGCCCGGCCCACGAGGGCCGACGGCCAGCGGGTTGCAGCCTCACCCCAGCCGGCCTGACAGAATTGGGCGGTAATGACGCGCGCGCCGGGGAGCGCGCCGCCCACGGTGTGCACGATGTCCCACGAGGCCCCGCGCAGCCTCCGACGCGTGCGCCGGGCGAACACGCGCGCGCGGAGCAGAGCCGGGCGGCGCGGCACGGCGATCCGCTCAAACCGGACCCGCGGATCGAGACCGGACGCGGAGCACGCAAAGAGGGTCACGTCGTGGCGTTGCGCGAGGCCGTTGACCAGCTCGAGGGCGTAGCGGTCCTGGCCTCCGCCGGGCCGCGCGTCGTGGACCGCAAACGCGGTGCGCCGCTTCACGGTCGCACGACGCGGCGGTAGAGGGTCTCGATCCGCCGCGCGGCCCAGTCGGGCGTCGAGTGCGATCCCTGTCGCGCCAATGAGCCCATCTGCTCCCGCAGGATCTCGTCCGACGCGAGCGTGCGCAGCGCCTCCGCCAGCCCCTGGACGTCGCCCGGCGCCACCAACAGCCCGTTGATCCCGTCGGTGACGAGGTCCGGCAGGGCGCCGGTTCGGCTGGCGATCACCGCGCGCCCGGTCGCCAGCGCCTCGGCCGTCACGAGCCCGTAGCCCTCCGGACGCAGGCTGGGCTGTAGCACGATGTCCGCGGCCTGATAGAGGTCGCCCATCTTGCGCTGGAAGCCGGTGAAGCGCACGCGGTCCCGCACGCCCAGCCGCGTGGCCAGCGCCTCCAGCTCCTCCCGGAAGCCCGCATCGAGGCCGAAGGCGTGATCGCCCGCGATCACCAGCATGAGCGGTGGAACCTGGGAGGCCACGAGTGCGAGGGCTCGGATTGCAATGTCCTGGCCCTTGGTGCGCTGGAGCCGCGCCGGAAGGACGGCGAGCACATCGCCGGGCGCCGCGCCCAGCGTGCGCCGGACCGTGGCGACGCTGTATTCGGCTTTGAGGTCGCCGACCGGCGGCGGCACGACCTCGATCGGCGCCCGGCGCAGATTGAACGCGCGCTGGAGCCGAGCCGTATAGGCGGAGTTGGCGAGGATGAGACGCGCGGGGCTCACACCCGCCCACCAGTCGATCACGCTCGATCGGCTGGGGGGCGTGTGTTGGTACCATACGGGGGCCACGCCCACCCTCCGTGCCGCCCTCGCGGCGAGCGCCTGCGTCCACGCCATCACGCTGTGCTGGATCTTCGCGCCGTGGCGTCGGAGCGCGTCAGCGATCCATCGTCGGGCCTCGTGCCGCTCGCGCCGGGACCGCAGCCGCGGGCGGAACGGCGGTTGGTCCACCCGGACGGCCGCGGAGGTCAGCACGTTTGCGAGTGGGCCCGGGCGCAGGAGGAGCGCCACCGGCTCCACCTCGGTGCGGTCGTGCGCCCGCAGGATTCTAGCGGTCGCGATCTCTGCGCCGCCGAGCTCGCCGTTGGGGAAGACGTAGGCGACGGTGATCATACCTCGTCCCGATCCCGGGATTCAGCCCGGGGACCCCGCCTCGCCAGCTCGAGATAGAAGTCCACGTACTGCGCCGCGACCTGGCGCACGTCGTAGCGGGTGCGACAGCGCTCGAGGCCGCGGCGTCCGAGGTCGCGACGTCGCCCGTCGTTGGCCAGCAGCTCGTCGGTCGTCACCGCCCACCGCTCGACGTCCGTCTCCGGGAGCACGACGCCGGCGTCCCCGATTACCCGGGGGATCTCTCCCGAGTCGGATCCAACCACCGCGACGCCGCAGGCGAACGCCTCGATCACCATGCGCCCGAACTGCTCTTTCCACGACGGCGTGGTCTGCGACGGCGCGAGCAAGAGGTCCATCGCCGCCAGAAACCGGGGCACGTCGTTGTGGTGCGCCAGCCGAACGTGCACCCGCCGCTCCCATCCGTGCGTCGCCGCCCAGGAGCGGAGACGGTTCTCATACGGTCCCGAGCCCAGCACGAGCAAGGTCCAGGGTCGGCGAACCCGCTCGAGCGCCTCCATCACGACGTCGAGCCCCTTCGCCGCGACGAGCCGGCCCACGAACCCGATGACCGGTGCCTCGAGCCCGAGCTCCCGGCGAACCGCCGCGCGTGCTGGTTCGGGAGCGGGGCGGAACACCTCCATGTCGACGCCGAGCGTGATGACGCGCCCGCGGTCGGCGGGGAACCCCTTTCGGGTCATGGCATCGTACACGAGGTGCCCGCCGGCGACCCATCCGTCGGCCCGCGCCAGCGTGCGGCGCTCGAACCGGCTGAACGGCCACGGGTACCGCTTGACGATGCTCTGCGCGGTTCGGAACAGCAGTCTGGCGCCGGTCGGACCCACGGCGCGCGCGATCTGGTAGCCGGCGTACGTGTAAGGCTCTTCCCACGCGTGCACGACGTCGAACGCGCTTCCCCGGGCGAGGTGTCTGAGGGCTCGGTGGTCGTACCAGAAGAGGTGGTTCCACCGGGTGAGGCGCGCGGGCAGCGGCACGATCGTGTAGGCCGGGTCGGCGATCTTCTCGAGCGTGATACGCCGCAGGTCGCCATAGTGAAACCGCGGCGCGGCGAGCGTGAGCCGAATGCGGGAATCCGCGGCGACGGCCGCCGGGACGCGCTGGTTGAGCGCCACCACGTACGAATGCCCGATCGTCAGGACCCGGAGGGGGCGGGTGGTGGCGGACTGAGCGCCAGGCCCTGTCACGGGCGCTCTCCGAGGGCGGGGCGCACGGCGTACAGATGTCCGAGGTGTGGGTAGCCGGGGGTCGGCACGCGGCGGCAGTCATACCCCAGGGCCGCGAGGCGGCGCTCGAGCTGAGCCCCGGCGCCGGGGTGCACGTTGTCGTGGTACTCGATCACGACGCGGCGAATCGTCTGCCAGAGCGCCGCGCTCGCGCCGGCGACGATGTCGAGCTCGGCGCCCTCGGTATCGATCTTGAGAAGCTCGCACCCATCGATGCCGGCGCGCGCGAAGAAGTCGTCGAGCGTCTCGCACGGGATCGGCTCGCCGGCGCCCTCCGGCACGAGTTCCTGGTGCCCGCTGGTGTCGGCGCCGGGCTTGAGATAGAGCGGGCGCCGCTCGCGCCCGACGGCCACCGGCCAGGCGTGCACGGTGCCGTCGAGCCCGTTCGCATCGACGTTGCGGCGAAGCTGGCGGAACGTCTGGGGGTTGGGCTCCGCCGCGAGCACGCGCACGCCCGCGGCGAGCCGTTGGCACTCCAGGGCGAAGACGCCGATGTTGGCACCGAGGTCCACGACGGTGTCGCCGCGGCGCGGCCGATAGAACCAGCGGTGCGTGTAATTCCGCTCCACGACGATCTCCCAGAACAACCCGAACGCGTCGTCGGTGGCCCGCCCGAAGATCGTGGGCCCTCGGCGGAGCGCGATGCGTTCCACCGCCTGGCGCCGCTTTCGACATCGCCACACTTCCCGCCAGTTGTGGACGTGGCGCACCAGTCCGAGCAGCACCCGGACGCCGGCGCGCTTGCCTCGGAGCCAGGTGCTGAGCGTGGGGCGCACGGCGCAGACCTCCCCGATCAGATGCGGCCGGGTGTGACCGGGGTGGCGAGCCGGTGCCCCAGCTTCACCATCGGTCGCTCGACGACATAGTAGCTCGCGCCGGCGCACAGGAACACCAGGACCACACTCAGCGGCAGCGTTTGCGCGACCCCGAACGGGAGGGGACGCGGGACTTGGCCGCCGACGAAAAACAGCTGTTGCCAGAGGTAGAGGCTATAGGAGAGCCGGCCAATCCAGCGCATCGGTGCCGCCTCGAGCGCCCGCGCCACGGCGCCGGCGGGACGCAGCACCGTTCCCACCACGATCAGGGGGATCAAGACCGACTGCCACAACAGGGCCAGCGGCGGCTGGAACCGCACGCAGGCCGCGAAGAGCGCCGCGAGCGCCACCCACGCCGCGGGCGATGCCAGGCGGCGCATCCGCTCGCGCACCGCGGGAATCCGATAGAGCAGCGCGACCCAGCAGCCCCAGAGCGGAGCGTCGAGACGGATGTCCGAGCGCACGTAGAAGGCCGGCGGTTCCGGAAGGATGGCGGGCACGAGTTGCAGACGGAATTCGATCACGCGCCAGGCGGCGATGACGAGACCCGCCGCTATGAGGCCGATGAAGGCGCGCCGCCGCCCCCACAGCACCAGGAGGCCGGGCCAGAGCAGGTAGAAATGCTCCTCGACGGCGAGGCTCCAAAGGTGAGCGGTGTACCATCCCACTCCCTCGGTCCCGCTCACGAGCGGCACGTAGTTGCGCATGAAGACGGCGCTCGTCACCCACTCGCTCCAGGTGAGCGTCAAGACGCTCACGAGTGCGAGAACGGCGACCGCGGCCAGGTACGTGAAGTACGCCGGGAAGATTCGGAAGACCCTCCGCACATAGAACCCGCGCAGGCTGATCCGGCCACGTCCGTCGGCTTCTTCGAGCAGACGCGTCGTGATCAGGAAGCCGCTGATCCCGAAGAACACGTCGACCCCGAGCCCGCCGTGACGGGTCAAGGCGTGGAGCGTCGGGAGCGCGTGCCTGCCGCCCTCCGCCAATGCGTAGTCGGTGCCGTGCGCCACCAGGACGCCGAGGATCGCGATCGCGCGCCACCCGTCGAGCGTCGGGAGGTAGCCGGCGGCCGCGCCGCCGCGTGTGGCGTCCGCTGGCGCCTCGATTCCCCGGCCCGTCTCCGCGCGCGGCGAGGTGTTCACGCGTGCGCCGTGAGGCGCGTGAGTGCGGGGACCTGGGCGACGAGCCGATCGAGGCCGGGCGGGAAGGCGACCACGTGAGCATCCCAGCGTGCCTCGCGCACGCCGGTGTTGCTGCCGACCACGATAGTCCGGTACCTCAGCGCGTCGAGCGCCTGGGCGACGTCGTGGTTCGTGCCGTGCAACTCGATCACGAGGATCGGGTGTCGAGCCCCGAGCAGGTCGGTGGCGCCGGCGAGCACGGCCGTCTCCGCGCCCTCGACATCCACCTTGATCAGGTCGGGCGGCGGCAGCCGCTCGGCGGCGAGCAGCCCGTCGAGCCGCCGCACCGGCACCGTGATCGTGCCGCGCGCGCCCGGCGGGACATCGCCCACGCCGGCGAGCTTTCCCCACCCGGGCGTTTCCGACAGGAGGAACGTCGCCTCGCCATCGGTTCGACCCAGCGCTTCGTGCCGAACCGTGACGTGACGGAACCCGTTCAGCTCCGCGTTTCGCGCGATGAAGCCGGCGTTCTCCGCGACCGGCTCGAAGCAGATGACGCGGCCTTCGGGGCCGACCAGCCGCGCGGCGATCATCGCGAAGAACCCAACGTTGGCGCCCACGTCGTACACCGTCATGCCTGGCGCCACGAGCAGCTCCAGCGCCTGCTGGACGTGCGGCTCGGAGGTCCCGAGGACGTATCCGGCGTTTCCCGGTCCGGCATCGAACAGGAGCCCGCGCCCGGCGCCGTGCGCGATCGGGGCCGGGCCTCTCCGAACCCACGCCGCCGCCCAATCGAAGGCGCGCTTGAGCCAGGGGTGACGCCACTGGACCCGCGCCGCGGCCTTGAGCCACGACCGCGGCAGCCGCCCGACGACGTGCCCGATCCAGCTCACGGGACCTCCGCGGTCGCACGGCGGCCCGTTGCCCACCCCGCCACGTGGTGGCGCCAGGTCTGCCACAGGATGCGCACTTCACGAAGCGGCCGGCCGAACCGTGCGACGGCGAGCGGGAAGGCGAGCGCGCCGGGCGTCCCCACGGAGCCGACGCCGAGCAGGTAGGCGAGCCGCGCCGCCCGCAGTGGGAGGGGCGAATGCTTGGCGAGGACCAGCGCCCGGTTGTAGGCGGCGTTGTAGATCTTCACTTGCAGATCGCCATCGCGGCCACCGGCGTACGCGGGATTGGTCGGGCGATGTTGGACGACGATGCCGAAGTCGAAGAGCACGCGGTAGCCGCGACGCCGGACCTGCAGGCATGCGTCGAGCTCGAACAGCTGCCAGTACGGCCGGAGGCGCGGCTCGAACGCGCCAACGGCCGCGCGCCGGAAGCTCAGGTTGTAACCGACGAGATGATCCACCGGAATCGGGGGGCGGTCGCGCCACTCGGGCGGGTGATCGTACATGTTGCCGTGGGTCTTGCCATACCACGTGAGTCGGCCGATGCGTCGGGCGGTGCGGCGAGGGTACGGCGCGCCGTCGAGCCGCACGTTGTCGGCGGGGCCGCCGACCGCGCCGACCGTGGCATCGGCGTAGTGCGCCAGGTGTCGCGCCACCCAATCCGGGGGCGCCAGGGCGTCGTCGTCGATGAGGAGCACCACGTCTCCCTGGGCGGCGGCCAGCGCCACATTCTCCGCGGGCAGCACGCCGGCTTGGGGCGCGTGGAGCACCCGCAGGGGAAACGGTGCTCGCGCGGCGACCTGTCGGGCGGCATCGCGGGTGGCGACGTCCTCCGCCTGCCACACGACGATCACCTCCCCTGGGCGTGTCCGCTGCGCGCCCAAGCTCTCGAGGCAGTGTCGCAGCGTATCCGCCCGCCGGTAGCTCGGGACGAGCACGCTCGTGGCCGCGGCGCTCATCCGGCCACCCCGAGCGCGCGGTAGACGGCGAGCGTCCGTTGCGCGGTATCCTCCCAGCTGAAGCGGGCCGCCTGACGCCGGGCGCGGTCCGCGAGGCGCGCCCGGTCGCCCGACCCCAGCAGCGCCAGGACGGCGCCGGCCGCGCCGGCCGGGTCGCGCGGATCCACGAGCGTCCCCGCGTCGCCGACGACTTCGGCGGCCGCGCCCCAGCCGCTCACCACGACGGGCACCCCGCGCGCCAGGGCTTCGAGCGCCGGAAGGCCGAAACTCTCGCGCCACGACAGGGAGAGAAACGCGTCGGCCTCGTCATACAGGTCCGCCAGCTCGTCGGTGACATCCACGAGGAACGTGACGTCCCGCCCCGGCTCCAACCCGAGCCGCCGTGCGGCCTCGGGGAGCGCGGGCGGCACCCCTTTGGTTCCCGCAGCGACCAGCGAAATCTCGGGCCGGGTGCGGCGCACGATCGCCGCAGCCGCGAGCGTGCCCTCGACGTTCTTGTGCCGCTCGTACCCGCCCACATAGAGAATGAACGGGCGGCGCACGCCGTGTGCGGCAAGGACGGCCCCGCGCGTGTCCGGCGGCCGGGGCGGGCGACGGAGTCGCGCATCGACCGCCAAGGGCGTCACCGTGACCCGCGCCGACGGCACTCCGAGGAATCGGACGACCTCGCTCTGGGCAAACGCCGACGGTGTGACCACATGGTCGGCGCGCCGCACTTGCAGCCGCCAGTACACGCTCGCCACAGACCACCGGTCGGGATCGGCGCCGTCCACGTAATCCGCCGGCGTGCCCGGCAGGTCGCCACGCTGGACCAAGTCGGCGTAGCTGTGCGCGGTCGCGCTGTGGATCGTGAGCACGACCGGCCGGCCCGTCGCGAGCGGCACGCCGTGCTCGGCGGGCGCGTGATAGAGGTCTACGCCCAGGCGCGCGAGGGCGCGAGGGATGGCGAGCTGTTCCCAGAACAGTCCGCGTCGTCCGCGTACGGCGATCGGCTCCGCGGCGACGCCCTCCAGGTGTTGGGGCCTGGGCGGCGCTCCGGCCTGGTGCAGGAGCAGCGGCTCCACGCCCGCGCGGGCGAGCGCGTCCACCAGCCCCACCGTGTAGCGGTCCCACCCCCGCAGCGCGGGGGCCGTCAACGACCGCGCATCGAACGCTACCCGCACGTGCCGTACACGCGTTCGAGGAGATCCAGCACGCGCGTCGGGTCGCAGTGCCGCTCGACGAGCTGTCGCGCGGCGAGCCGCTGGCGGCGGCGCGCCTCGGGACGTTCGAGCAAGGCGACGGTCCGGGCCACCAGGCCGGCGTCATCGTCAGTCACGCCGGCGTGGACGCCGTCCTCCGCCGGTAAGCCTTCGATCCCGTCGGTCGTGGTTACCACGGGCGTGCCGTAGGCGAACGCCTCCATCACCTTGACCTTCATCCCGGTTCCCCGATCGACGGCGTAGAGCATCACGTCGGCGCGGCGAAAGTGCGGCGCGATCTCGGGCACATCGTCGAACACGCTGACGTCCGGGCCGGGACTGAATGGCCGCAACGCGCGTGCCGCGTGCCGCCCCACCAGATGGAGCCGGGCGGTGGGCACGCGGCGGCGGATCTGGGGCCACAGCCGTGTGAGCAGTCGGACGGCGGCGCGGAACGTCGGCTGCCACGCGAAGGAACCGATGAGCCCCACGACCGGCCCGTTGCCGGGCGTCGCCGGCGACGCCTCGAACGGGTAGAGGGAGAGATCGAGCGCCAGCGGGACGGTGTGGACGTCGTCGTGGCCGGTGATCTCTCGCACGCGCGACGTAAGCCGCGGTGTCACGGTGGCGATCCGCGGGTAGCGCTGGAGGAGTCGCCGTTCGGCCCGGGCGATGAGCCGGCGCCGGACGCGGTCCAGCGGCGAGCGCGGCGGGACGTCGGCCAGGTCGATGTCCACCAGGTACTGAACCGTCAGCAGGGCCCGGTCGGCGTACCCGAGCCCGAGCCACCCGCTCCACACGTGCTCGAGGTGGAGGACGTCGAAGCCCGCCGCGAGCTCCCCGGCGAGATCGCGCTGCAGCGCCGGCGAGAACATGTACGAGTGCGGGCGGCGTGCCGCCGCCAGCTTTGCCGCTGGCCCGCGCCGCTCGACCGGCGGGTAGAGTCGCACGTCGTGTGGGGGCGGGAAGAGTTCCCGGACGCGGACGACGTCCGCCTCGTGGCCGGGGGTGAAGGTGGTGATGCGGTGGCCCCGCGCCGCGAGGCCTCGCACCATGACGTAGTACCAGCGCGCCGCCGCGTTCCCGAACGGGAGGGGCGGCTCCATCAAGACGAGCACGATGCGCCGCGGAGCCGCCACGGGGGAGGCCGTCGCTAGCCGGGTTGCGGGCGCCACGCCGGCTCGGGGGCCGAGCTCGGCGCGGGGGCCGGCTCCTCGAGGAGGGCGTGGTAGCGCCGCCCCACCATGCCGCCCAGCAACCAGAAGACGGCGGCGGTGGGGTTGGCCATGAGCGGCTGGGAGCCCCACGACATCACGAGGAACGCGAGAACGAAGCCGGCCGCGAGCGCGCCGAACGCACTGTCGTCCGGCCTCGGGGCGCGCCGGGCGACGCGCACCGCCAGGACGCCGACGCCGATCAAGATCGCCGTGAGCAGGAGCGTGCCGGGCACACCGGTCTCGACGAGCATCGCGGCGAAGAAGTTGTCCTGGAAGCCGTAGCGGTCCTGGATCATCTCCCCCAGCGCGTCGCGCCGGAGCTCGTCGCGGAGCGCCGCCGCGGCCGAGCCGGTCCGGCCAAGGCCCGCACCGAACGGGAAGGCGGCCACACGATCCCAGATCATGTCCACTCCACCGCGCCGCGCCGCGGCGTAGGTCGACGGGTCCAGCAGCGTGCCGAACCGGTCGACCGTGCTCCGCTCGCGCCAGATATCGGGGATGCCGGTCGCCTCTTCGAGCGCGCGCTCGGCCTGCGGGAGCACGTACTCGGTGACGACCAGATAGGAGCCGACCCCGACGAGGCCGAGCGCGAGCACGGCGCCGGCGGCGCGGCCGCGTCCGCGGATCAGCTGGAGGCCCAGCATCGCGAACGTCACGACCAGGCTCCCCAGAAACAGCTGCCGCACGCCGGAGATGAGAAACACGATCAGGCTCCCGGCGATCGCCGCGAGGACCCATGGATCGCGAAACGAGTAGTCGCCACGGAGCACCAGGCACAGGGCGAAGGGCAGCGCCAGGAACGCGTACATCGCTTCGCCGCCCGGCAGCGCCGTCGTGCCGAACGGGCGCCACTCGTGGAAACCGGCGAGCCGCGCCATGTACGCCCCCCCGAGGTCGGCGATCCCGCCCGGCCCACCCATGTACTGCACGATCGTGAGCGCGAACGCGGCGCACCAGACGATCGTGAGGGCGCGCAGGAACCGGCGGGGCGCGGCGGGGTCCGCCGCCACGAGGTAGCCGAGGACGTACAGCGGGATCATCGAGAGATGCACTTTCCACGACACGATGCCGACGTAGAGGCTCGCCGTGTACGGGCTCAGGACGAGCAGCATCACCCAGACGACGAAGAACGCGATCATCATGAAGAACGGCACGCGCGGGAGCGCGGCGCGGCGCTGGAGCACGGCGATCGCGCCCCAGACGCCCACGAGGATCCACAGCACGATGTCGGTGCCGATGTGGACGATCGGGTGATAATCGGTGAGGAGCTTCAGCAGCCCCTCGACCGACAGGTAGGCGAAAAACACGATCAGGGCCGCGAGGCGGTCGCGCGTTCGGAGCGCGACGAACGCGGCGAGGAACGGTGCGAGGAGAAAGACCGTGCGCATGGGCTGCGGTGCGTCCCCAAGTTAGGGCGATCGGCCCCCGCCGAACAGCGTCTAGGCGGCGGTTCCGAGCAAAGCGCCACGCGCCCGTGTGACGCGCATCACGGCCCAAGCCGATCCGACGGTCATGACCAGCGTGGTGACGGCGGCGCAGCCGGCGGCGCCGTACGCCGGGATGAGCACGATGTCTCCGACGGTGTTGATCACGAGCTGCGCCAGGCTCACCAGCGCCAGTTCCCGTTCGAGACGGAGCCGCAGGACCAGGCCGCCGTACAGCACCACGGCGACGTTGACGCCGTACGCCGCCAGGAGCCACCGGCCCGCCGGGGCCGCCGCAGCATAGGAGCTGCCGAACAGGAGCACCATGACCGGCGTCACGAGGATCGTGCCGGCCACCGCGATCAGCGCGGCCGCCGCTGACGTCCGCGCCGCGAGGCCGAGGTAGCGCTCGAGGCGCGGGCGGTCCTGAAGCGCCACCGACACCGGCAGCACGACGCTCCACACGGCGCCGATCACGAGCGGGATGGGCGCGACGAGACGGCTCGCGGCGACCCACCACCCCGTTTCCGTCGGTCCGCCGAGCCAGCCCACGAGCAAGGTGTCGGTGTTAATGAGGAGCGCGCCGGTCGCGCTGGTCACGAAGAGCCAGCCCGAGAGGGCAAACCAGTCGCGCCGGAGGTGCGGCCGGGTGGGGGGCCACAGCCGCGCGCCGCGGTAGGCGAAGCGGCTCAGCAGCGCGGCTTCCAGGGCGATCGAGCCGATCGCGACGGCGATCGCGTGCCGCAACGTGAGCGTGCCGGCGACCGCCAGCGCGGCATAGGCGGTGGTCCGCACGGCGGCAGCGACCGTGCGCGTCACCGCGGCCGCGCGATGCTGGAGCCGGGCGCGCAGCACCTCGTGGTGATGACCCCCTAAGGCGAGAAGGACGGCGGTCAGCGCGCCTGCGGCGAGGAGCCCCTGCGCGGTCTCGGATGCGCCGACGGCGCGACCCAGCGTCCGCCCGAACGCCACGCCGACCACGCCGAGGAGCGCGACCGATAGGATGCGGGCCCCGAGGAAAGTCCAATGGAGCGGGCGAGGGTTGTCGCCCTGCTGGAACCCCGGTGTCGCGAGCCGTACGTAGGCCGTGCCCAGCCCCATCTCCCCCAGCTGGTTGAGCAGAAACGCGACCGCGAGGAAGACGCCGTACGCGCCGAGGCCGGCCGGTCCGAGCGCCCGCGCGAGGATGATCGTCGAGACGGCCCCGAAGGCGGCGTGCGCCACGGCGCCGCTGACGGCCCACCCGGCGAGCCGCACCGACCGGAGGCGGTGGAGCGGCTTCACGCCCGCACCGTTGACTTTCGTTCCGGCGCCGGCACAGTTAGGAGCGTGGGCTCGTATCTCCTCGTGTTCGTCATCGCGGCGGTCGCCGCGGGGCTGTTCATGCCGCTGCTCTCCCTGATCGCCCACCGCGTCGGGGCGCTGGACGATACGCAGGATCCGCCCGTCCCGCGAATCGGCGGACCCGCAATCGTGCTGGGCGCGGTGCTGGCGCTCGTCCTGGTGGGCGTGGTGTTCGGGCCCACGGGGGCCACCCTCCTCGGCACGTCCAGGTCCATCGGGCCCGTCGCTCTGGGGACCGCCGTCATTCTGGCGCTCGGCGTGGTCGACGACATCCGCCCGGTCCCGGCCTGGATCAAGTTCGCCGTCCAGATTGCCGTCGCGGCGCTGATGTGGTCGCTCGGTGTCCGCGTGGAGGTCCTGTCGCTTCCCAACGGGCCGATGGACCTCGGCCCGGCCGCCGGCGCGGCCGTCACCATCCTCTGGCTCGTCGGCATCGCCAACGCGTTCAACCTGCTGGACGGGTCGGACGGCGTCGCGGCCGGGTCGGCGTTCTTCGCAGCGACCGCGATCTTCATCATGTCGGTGACGCTGGGACACCCGGCGATCGCCCTGGTGATCGCCGCGGTGGCGGGCGGCCTCCTGGGGTTCCTCCCGTACAACTTTCCGCCGGCTCGTGCCTATCTGGGCGACTCGGGCAGTCTGGTCGCCGGCTTTGTGCTCGCCGGCCTGGCCGTGGAGGGCTCCACGAAGGGCGCGACGCTGGTGGCGATCGCCGTCCCGCTCGTGGCCTTCGGCGTGCCGGTGTTCGACACGACGATCACACTCGTCCGCCGGCTGATGCGAGGGCGGCCGCTGTTCGAGCCGGACCGGGAGCACGTGCACCACCGGCTCGCGCGGCTCGGATTCACGCCGCGGCAGATCGCGGGCGTGCTGTACGTGGCCAGCGCGGCGTTCGCGATCGGCGCGATGATGTTCCTTAATCCCGGTGTGCGGACCTATGCGCTGGCTATGCTCGTCATCGGTGCCGGCGTTTGGATCGTTGCCCGCTACCTCCGGCTCCACGAGCTGCACGAGCTTGCCCGTGTCGCGCGTCGTGGGGCGCAGCAGCCGAGAGCGATTGCGCTCAACGTCGCGCTCCGGCGTGGCGCCGAACGGATCGCCGACGCGGGCTCGTTCACCGAGCTGCGGGACAGTCTCGCGATCCTCCTGGCGCGCTCCGAGTTCGATGAGGTGCTGCTCCAGGTGAGTCCCGCCGGCGACCGGCGTGGCGCCATCCGCGTCTGGCGGCTCGTGAACGGGCGGTTCGTGGACGACCGCCCGCGTCGCGCGGCCGACGAGTGGGAGATCGTCTGCCCCTTCGAGGGAGCGGGGTGGGTGGGCGAGCTCCATCTGCGGCGACGGCTCGGCCGCCGGCCCGTGCTCCTCGACCTCAACCTCATGATGGAGTTCGTGCAGCCGGCCCTGAGCCACGCCGCCAAGCGTATCGACGGCCTGGCGGTGCTCGCCGGGTGAAGATCCTCCACCTCAGCAAGTTCTACCCGCCCGACCCCGGGGGGCTCGAACATGTGGTCGCGGCGCTCGCGGAAGGCGCGGCCGCGGCGGGCCATGAGGTGCGCGTCGTCTGCGCGACCGGATCGGGTTGGGCCCGCGATCCGGGTCACCGAATCACCGAGCCCCCTCGAGCGGACGTCGTGGTCGTGCGGCTCCCGACGCACGGGGTGGTGTGGTCGCAACCGATCGCGCCCGGCTACCTCGCGGCGTCGCGCTGGCCGGCCGACGTCGTCTACGTCCACCGTCCGCATCCGCTCGCGGACCTCGCCGTGCGGCTGGGCCGCTCACGGCGCACGATCGTGTTCCACCACGCCGACGTCCAGCGCCAGCGTCTCGCCCGCCTTGCCTACCAGCCGCTGGCGCGCGCGGTCGCCCGCCGCGCGGCGGCGATCGTGGTCGCCACGGCGTCACATCTCGATCACGCCGGCGACCTGGGACACGCGGGCCGCGCCAAGGCGCGCGTGATCCCGTACGGCGTGGACGAACACCGATTCCGTCCGGGAACCGACCTGCCGCGCCCCGCGGCGTTTCCCGCTCCGGCATTGGGGCCGGTCGGGTTGTTCGTTGGCCGACTGGTGTCCTACAAGGGGCTCGAGGTGCTGGTCCGCGCGATGGGCGGCACGAACCTTCGGATGGTCATCGTGGGCGGCGGACCGATGCGCGCGGTGATGGAGCAGGAGCGCCGGCGCTGGGACACGGGGGAGCGGATCGCGTTCGCCGGCGAGCCGAACCGGGAGCAGCTTCCGGCGTACTACGCGGCGGCCGACTACGTCGTGCTGCCCAGCACGACGCCCGCGGAAATGTTCGGCGTCACGCTCCTCGAGGGCATGGCGAGCGGAAAACCGGTGATCAGCACGGCGCTTACCACCGGGGTGCGGGAGGTGAATGCGGACGGCGTGACGGGGCTGGTGGTGCCGCCCGGCGACGCCGACGCGCTGCGGTCGGCGATGCGTCGCCTCGCGGAAGACGCCGCGCTGCGCGCGCGCCTCGGGCGCGCGGCCCGGCAGCAGGTGGAGGCGCGGTTCACGCTCGGCAAGATGATCGCGGCGCATTTGGCGTTGTGCGAGGAGATCATGGACCGGCGCAGTCCGCAGGCAGCAATGCGCCGCCCGTGAGGGCCGCAGCGCTGCAGTCAGAGTCGGGCGATCTCCCCGTTGGGAACCGGAGTGCGGACTGCCGACTGCTAGAACAATCCCATCACCACCTCCCCCTCGCGCACCCGGATCCCCGGCGCGGGAAAATGGATCTGATCGAGCACGCGCGCCACACCGCGCCACCAGCCGGCGGGGATCGGTAGGCCCTGCAGATCGAGGTCCAGCGTGACGTACCAGTCGTGTACCGGTGGGCCGGAGATCCAGCGCGGGACGCCATGGCCCACCGCGATCCCCAGCCAGTCGGGCCACAGCCCGGCACCCGACGCCAGCCGTCCCGGAACCAGCACAACGTAGTACCGCTGGCCGGCGTAGTCGTTTTCCAGCTGCGGGAAGTCGCCGGCGCGGTTCCGCAGCTCGGCCGACGGCCAGTAGTTGAGCTTGACCTGCAGCGCGCGGGAAGGGGCCCACGCGCGGTGCAGGGCAGGGAGCACCGAGCCGCCGGCGGCGAACAGCATGTCGGGGGCGGAGAAGCCCTTGTTCTCGTGCAGGCCGTCGCCGATCTCTTTGGGCAGGCTCACGGCGATACCGAGGGCAGCGCCCAACCAGCCGGCCGCCGTCGGTGAGACGCAGGTCCAGTTCCACACGAGGGCCCCGAGCTGCGACACGTGGTAGCCGATCGCGGTATGGAGGAGACGGTCCTGCCCCTGGCTCGGACTGGCGCGATTGGCAAAGTGGAAACTGCGGGCCGGAGTGGTCCACCAGTCGTCGTGGCGCAGGGCGATCACGGTCGCCTGTGTGACGGCGTAGCCGCCCAGCACGATGGCGATCCGGCCGGCGTTGGTTTCGCCGCAGACCTGAGTCTGGGCGGTACCGGCGGGTGCGAGCACCAGGGCGGCGAGAACGAGCGGACGGGTCGCAACGGTCATGCCGGGCGATTCCGGTGGTGGTCCCCAGGGTATCGTCCGATCGGTGCCCGGCCCGTAGCCCGGCGATGGTGACGGGCCGCTCGCGCCGATGCTAGCCCAAGCGAGTGCGGCTAGCGGCGCAGCAGCACGAGTCCCACGGATGCACTGGGCGCGAAGACGCCACGGTCCCCGGTCTCGTAGTAGCGTGCCAGCACGTCGCCTTGCACCCCGAGGCGGCCGGCGATCCGGAGGACGGCCCCGACGCCGCCGTACGGCCCACCGCCCGCAAAGATGCTTCCGTCGCTGTCGCCGCCCCCGAAAGCGGCAGCACCGGCCTTGAGCTGCACGATGTGCGTTCCGGCCGGAAGGGAGTACGAAAGGCCGAGGATGCCGGACACGCCGGTGAGACCGTAGAAGCCGGTCGGGACGAGGTAGGCCCCGCGAAAGTCCATTCCCACGCCGCGCGGCCGGATGTACCCGAGTTGGAATCCAGGGCCGCCCAAGACGTCAAACGGCGCGGTGTCGTCCGTCCACACCATCGCCATGCCGCTCGCGCCGAACGTCCAACCGCGCACCGGCGCGGCGCCCTGATGCTGAGCCACCGCCGGCTGTACGACGAGCAGGGTCGCAACTAGGCTGCCCAATGAAGCTCCACGCATGTCCGTCCCACTCGCCATAGGGGAGCGTGAAGCTAATCGGGTCCCGTGGGCGCCAACAAGGCGAGCGGAAACGTGATCACGAGCCTTTCCGAAACTCCCCTAGGGTATAGATTCGAATGCTGTGGGGGTCGGGGCCCTTAGCTCAGGGGTCAGAGCATCGGACTCATAATCCGTAGGTCCCAGGTTCGAATCCTGGAGGGCCCATCTGTCAGTTCTCACGTCGTGGATCGTGCCTCACGGCGCCCGCCGCGCCCACCTACAGCCATGACTGTCAGTCGCCGGCCGCGTGGCGCCGTACAAGAGAGTTCGGCGCGTCGAGTTCGTGGACCGGATTCCCAAGTCGCCGTCGGGGAAGATCCTGCGCCGTCTCCTATAGGAGCGCGAGTGGCCGTGAGGGGCCGCCAGCGGGCACACGGCTTTTCCTCCGTTTGCCGGGCGGCTATGTTCAAAGCTCGGGGCGCCGACGCGGACCCAATGGCGCACCAGCGGGTGGTTAGCTCAGCTGGTTAGAGCGCCGGTCTCACATACCGGAGGTCACAGGTTCGAGTCCTGTACCGCCCATCAGCACGCAAACCTTCGACCCCG
>JBFGDF010000008.1:0-46511 GCA_041580775.1 Gemmatimonadales bacterium | reverse complement strand
CGACCGCCTGCCCGCTCTGCGTGCGGATCTCTGCGCTGACGCCCGGGAAAGGCCGCGTGGCCGATCCGGGCTTGAGGGTCGTCAGGCCCGGGAGCGGCGTGATCATGATGGCGCCGGTCTCCGTCTGCCACCACGTGTCCACGATGGGGCAGCGACCGGCGCCGATGTACTTGTGATACCAGATCCACGCCTCGGGGTTGATGGGCTCGCCCACCGTGCCGAGCAGCCGCAGGGTCGAGAGGTCACGGCCTTTGGGATACTCGGTGCCCCACTTCATGAACGCGCGGATCGCGGTTGGGGCCGTGTAGAAGATCGTCACGCCGTAGCGCTCGACCATCGCCCAGAGGCGGTCCTTGTCCGGCCAGTCCGGCGCCCCTTCGTACATGACGCACGTGGCCCCGGCGGCGAGCGGGCCGTACGTCAGGTACGTGTGCCCGGTGACCCACCCGACGTCGGCCGTGCACCAGAAGACGTCCTCCTCCTTGAGGTCGAATACCAGCCGGGTCGTGGCCAGCGCCTGGGTCAGGTAGCCGCCGGTGGTGTGCACGATGCCCTTGGGTTTCCCCGTCGTGCCGGACGTGTACAGGATGAACAGCATGTCCTCCGCATCCATCACGGCGGGCTTGCAGTGCGCGTCGGCCCCGTCCATCAGTTCGTGATACCAGTGGTCCCGCCCCGCCTTCATGCGCGCGAGGCCGGCGTCCGCGGTGCCGTGCTCGCGGTGCACCACCACGACGTGCTGGATGCACGGGCATTCGACCACGGCCTGATCGGCGTTGTTCTTGAGCGGCACGAGCTGTCCCCGCCGGTGTCCCACGTCGGCGGTCACCAGCACCTTGGCCTCGGCGTCGTTGATCCGGTCGCGCAGCGACTCGGCGGAGAAGCCGCCGAAGACCACCGAATGCGGGGCGCCGATGCGGGCGCACGCCAGCATCGCAACGACCGCTTCCGGGATCATCGGAAGGTAGATGGCCACGCGGTCGCCTTTGCGCACGCCGAGGCCCTTGAGCACGTTGGCGAAGCGGTTGACCTCGCGATACAGTTCCCAGTACGTGAGCGCCCGCCGGTCGCCGGGCTCGCCTTCCCACAGCAGCGCGACCTTGTTGCGCCGGGCGGTCCGCACGTGCCGATCGAGGCAGTTCACCGAGGCGTTGAGTTTGCCGCCCACGAACCACTTGGCGTGCGGCGGCTTCCAGTCGAGCACCTTGGTCCACTTCCGGACCCACTCCAGTTCCCGCGCCTGCGCCGCCCAGAACCGGAGCCGCTGGCGGGACGCCTGCTGGTAGACGGCCTTGCTCCGCACGATGGCGGCCCGGCGGAACGCGGCGGGAGGCGGAAACGTCCGCTTCTCGTGGAGCAGGGTGTCGAGCCGGTCGCTCATGCTTCGGTCCTTTCTGGGCTACGGGGGCCCGGCGCTCGGAACGCGGGAGTATGGGCCGCGGCGCGCGAAAAGTGAAGCTTGCGGGGTGCACGCCGCGTGCCACCCGGGGCCCGCCGCCGTCGCGGCGCCCGCCGGCGGCCTTATATTGCGGGCGCGCGCAGCGAGCGCGTTTCATGGTCAGGAGGCATCGGAAGCCGTGCAATCGGGTGGCAAGCGACGCGTGCTCTTCGTGGAAGACGAAGGGGGCCTGCGACAGGCGTACCAGCGGTATTTCCAGAAGCGGTTCGAGCTGCGCTTCGCGAGCAGCGGGACCGAGGCGCGGGCGCAGGTGAAGGATTTCGCTCCGGATGTCGTCGTGCTCGACCTGCGCCTGCCCGACGCCGACGGCATGGACGTGTTGCGCGACCTCCGCAGCGTGCACCCGAACCTGCGGGTGGTGGTCACCACCTCCTACGCCAGCATGCAGCCGCTCTTCGACATGCTCGGCATCGAGCACAGCGGCTACCTCGTGAAGCCGTTCTCGCTGACCGAGCTCGAGGCGCGGATCGATGCCGCCGGCTGATCCCATCATCATCGCCGAGGGGATCTCCCGCCGGTTCGCCTATCGCCCGGTGCTGGTGGAGGTGTCCCTGGTCCTCGAGGCCGGCGAGGCGCTGCTGCTGGTCGGACCCAACGGGGCAGGGAAGACCACCCTCCTCCGGGTGCTCGCGGGCCTGCTGCACCCGAGCGCGGGCCACGTCGATCGGCGCGTGCCCGTGGGGATGGTAGCGCACGACGCGATGCTCTATCCGGCCCTCTCGGCGCGGGAGAATCTGCGGTTCTTCGCCCGGCTGCACGGCGTGAACGGCGCCCGAGTGGAAACGCTGCTCGAGCTGGTTGGCCTGCGGCCCCGCGCCGACGACCGGGTGGGCACGTTCAGCCGCGGCATGCTGCAGCGCATCGCGATCGCCCGGGCCCTGCTCCACGAGCCCCGGCTGCTCCTGTTCGACGAACCGCTGAGCGGCCTGGATCCCGCCGCCACCCGGACCCTGGTGCGGTTGCTCACCGACCTGCGCCAGCACGGCACCGCGATGATCATCGTGAGCCACCAGCTCGAGCAGCTGCGCGGTGTCGGCACGCACATCGCGCGGCTGGCCCGGGGACGCCTCGGGCCCAAGGACCCGCTCGCTGGCCGTGACCCGGTGACGGTGTTCACCGAGCTGATGCGGGAGGACGACTGACGATGCGGGCGCTGCTCCGAGCCGCCTGGCATATCGCCGTGAAGGACGTGGCGATCGAGTGGCGCACCAAGACGGCGTTTGCGTCCGGGCTGGTCTTTGCGGTGCTCGTGCTGGCGGTGCTGTTCTTCTCGCGCGACCCCACGGCGGTGGCGTCGAGCGACATCGCCCCGGGTGCCCTGTGGGTGACCTTCACCTTCGCCGCGATGCTCGGCCTCAACCGCGCGTTCCTGCTCGAGCGGGAACTGCATGGGCTCGACGGCATTCTGCTCACCCCGGTGCCCCGCGCCGCGATCTTCTGGGGCAAGTTCGGCGCGAACCTCGTGTTCGTCGGCGCCATCGAGGCAATCAGCCTGCCGCTGTTCGTGGTGTTCTACGACGTGCCCATCTGGATGCGGTTCGGCGAGCTGGTGCTCGTGATCGCGATGGCCACCGTGGCGTTCGTCGCCGTGGGCACCCTGTTGAGCGCCATGGCCGTGCGCACGCGCTACGCGGAGCTGATGCTGCCGCTGCTGCTGTTGCCCTTCCTCGTGCCGCCCCTGGTTGGCGGCGTGCAGCTCACCGCCCGGCTGCTCGAGGGGCGACCCTTGAGCGACCTCTCGGGCTGGCTTAAGTTGATCGCGGCCTTCGATCTGGCCTTCGTGTCACTCTCCGCACTGCTCTTTCAGGTGGTCATCGAGGAATGACGCAACGCGATCGCGCGGCTGGGATCGCCCGGTGGGGCGGTGTCGTGACGGGACTCGGGCTCCTGGGGCTCGCCTGGGTCTACGTGCGCGCGCTGGTCTACACGCCGGTCGAGGCGACCCAGGGAGCCGCCCAGAAGATCTTCTACGTGCACGTGCCCGCCGCCTGGGCGGCGCTGCTGGCCGTCTCGGTCACGGGCATCCTCAGCATCTTCTATCTCTGGCTCAAGGACCGGCGCATCGACCTCGCGGCGGCGGCGTCGGCCGAAGTTGGCGTGGCGTTCGGGCTCGTGATGCTCACGACCGGACCGATCTGGGGGAAGCCCATCTGGGGCACATGGTGGACCTGGGACGCGCGCCTCACCTCCACGCTGTTTCTCTTCCTGCTGTTCGTGGGGTATCTCGTCCTGCGCGGCGTGCTGACCGACCCGGGCATCCGGGCGCGGTTTTCGTCGGTCATCGGAATCCTGGGTCTCATCCTCGTGCCCTTCATCCACCTGACGGTCTACCTCTTCCGCACGCTCCACCCGGCGCCGATCGTGCTCAAGCCGAGCGCGCCGTCGCTGCCCAACGCGATGCTCGTGACGCTGCTGACCTCGGTCGCCGCGTTCAGCGTGCTCTACCTGGGGTTTCTGATGCAGCGCTACGCGCTCGCGCTGCTGCGGGAACTGCGGGAGGAGGCGCTCGCCAGTGCCCAGTAACGCGGGGTTCATGATCGCCGCGTACGTGATCGTGGCGATCGTCGTGCTGGGGTACGCGCTCTCGCTGGCGCTGCGCATCCGGAGGGAAACGAAGCGCTAGGCGGTCACCCGTCCCACCGCCGTCCCGTTTCTCGTTCCCACATGGCCATCGCTTCGGCCGCCGCCGCGGCGTCTCCCGCAGTGGCGAGGGCCCGCGCGTTCTCCCGCAGCGCCTCGGGTCCGGCCCCCGCGGCGTAGGCACGCGCGAACCGGGCGCCGGCCGTGACCGCATCGCCCAGTCGCCGGTAGATCTTGCCGGCGGCGAGGGCGGCGTCGGGCCGTTCCTCGATGACCAGGGCGCGTTCAAAGGCGACGAGCGCGTCCCGGGTGCGGTACGCGCCGAGGGCCGCGTCGCCGAGGGCTACCCAGGCGTCGGACGAGGTGTCGAACCGGACCGCGGCGGCCCGCGCGACGGCGACGGCGCCGAGCGGATCGGCCGCCCGGCGCCGGGCCGCGATCAGGGCCTGGTGAGGCGGTCCGAAGGTGGGTGCGAGCGCGCACGCCACGCGCAGCCAGCGTTCCGGGGTGCCGCCGCGGGCCGCGCCGGCCTCGGCGCGCCGGTGCGCGACCCGCGCGAGCCATGCCCGCAGGCGATAGGCTGGAGAGGACAGCGGGTCAGGGCTCCGGGTCGCCGGGCAGCGGCAGAAGCAGTTTCGCCCACACGAACGCGGCGACCGCGGCGCCGAGGGCGGGGCCGAGCCAGAATGCCAGCTGGCCAAACCAGTCCTGGCTCACGAGCGCCGGGCCGAAGGCGCGGGCCGGGTTGACGGCGCCCCCGGTGAGCGGCCCGCCCACCAGCATCACGAACAGCAGCACGAGCCCGACGGCGAACCCGCCGACGCGCGGCGCGTGCCGGGAGATGGTGGTGCCGAAGACGGTGCTCACGAGCACGGCCGTGAGGACGGCTTCGAGAAACACGGCCTGCGTGAACGTGATGGCCCCGGCGATCCGTGGCACCCCGTAGCTCGTGGCGAGGCCGGCCGCGGCGGGGAACAGCCACTTGACGCAGAGGACGGCCACCGCGCCGGCCAGCAGTTGCGTCACGCCGTAGAGCACGGCGGGCCGCCACGCCAGCCGACCGGCCATCCAGACGGCGAAGGTGACCGCCGGGTTGAGATGGCCGCCGGAGATGGGCAGCATCGCGGTGACCATCACGGCGTAGACGGTGGCGTGGGCGAAGGCGATGCCGCCAAGGCCGATGCGGCCGCCACCGGCCGCGTCGACCACCACGGCTCCGCAGCCGATGAACACGAGCGCGAAGGTCCCGAGAAACTCGGCCGCGAGCGGCCGCAACGTCGCACGCATGGTGGTACTCCCCTTGAGGGTGTGGCGCCGCGCCGCCGCCGGACCGGACTCAGCTCCGGGCGAGCACCACGCTCGCGTTCACGCCGCCGAACCCGAACGAGTTGGACACCGCGATCTCCGTCCGGGCGGGACGGCCCGCGCCGGGCACGTAATCGAGATCGCAGGCGGCGTCGGGCGTCACCAGGTTCAGCGTCGGGGGTAGCCACGCCCGCGCGAGCGCGAGCGCCGTGACGGCGGTCTCGATCGCTCCGCTGGCGCCCAACGGGTGACCATAGTAGCCCTTGGTGCCGCTCACCGCGAGACGCCGCGCGTGGTCGCCGAACACCTGCTTGATCGCCGCCGTTTCCGTGGTGTCGTTGAGGGGCGTGGACGACCCGTGGGCGTTCACGTACCCGACGGCGTCCGACGCGAGGTGCGCGTCGGCCAGCGCCAGCGCCATCGCCCGCGCCGCTTCGCGCCCGCCGGGCTTGGGGGCCGTCATGTGGTGCGCGTCGTTGGTGAGCCCGTAACCCAAGACCTCCGCGTACACCGGAGCGCCCCGCGCCACCGCCCGGTCGCGCTCCTCGAGCACCAGGACGGCGGCGCCCTCGCCCATGACGAAACCGTCCCGGCCGGCGTCGAACGGACGGCTGGCCGATACCGGATCGTCGTTCCGTGTGGACATGGCGCGGATCAGCGCAAACGCCCCGAAGCAGAGCGGCGAGAGCGGCGCCTCGGCGCCGCCCGCGAGCATCACGTCCGCGTCACCGCTCCGGATGGCGCGCAGGGCCTCGCCCACCGCCACGGTCCCCGAGGCGCAGGACATGGCGTTCGTGCTGTTCGGGCCGCGGCAGCCGAAGGCGATGGCGATGTTGCAGGAGACCGCCCCGCCGAACACCGTGAGCGCGAGGTTGGCGTCCACCGCTCGCAGGCCGCCCGCGTGGTAGCGTGCCGCCTGCGCTTCGGCGTGCGCGATGCCGCCGAGCGCGGATCCCATCATCACGCCCACCCGGTCGCCGTTCTCGCGCGTGGGGTCGAGCGCCGCGTCGTCGAGCGCAAGCCGCGCGGTCGCGACGCCCAGCTGCGAAAATCGGTCGAAGCGGCGCAGCTCCTTGCCCCCCAACAGGTCCTGGGGCCGGAAATCCGGGATTTCGGCCGCGATGCGGCTGCGGAACGGCTCCGGATCGAAGCGGGAGATCGTGCGGACCGCGGAGCGCTCCGCCCGCAGCCCGTCCCACAGGGCGTGCACCCCGGTGCCGATCGGCGTGATGCAGCCGATCCCGGTGACGACTACCCGCCTCATTGCCGTTCCGCCTCCCGTCCCACGCCGGCGAGTGTGCGCGACGCGATGCCGTGAATGAAGATCGGACCGATGACCCAGTTGGCGGCCAGGGGTCCGATGAGCGGCCATCCGGGTCCGTCCCACGCGTGCACGATCGAGACCTCGGCCGCCCCGTCGTCGCCGGCCACGTGCCACACGACGTCCATGGCGCGGGTGATCCCGCGCACGTGCCGATAGGTGATGGTGCGCTCCGTGGGATCCGTCCGCATTTCCGAGACCCACCATGTGGGATACCCCACCGGGCCGAAAGGGCGCCACGCGGCCATCTCGACAATCTGGTATTCGGCGTGGCGCTGGAGGATCCGGACCCAGCGGTAGTGCGGCAGGAAAGCGGGCCAGCGCTCGACGTCGGCGGCGACGGCGAACACTCGATCCCGGGCCGCCGCGATCACGAGCCGGTCAACGGTGCGCATCGGGGCGTCTCCAGACGGCGACGAGGCGGAAGCCGGGTCGGCGATGGACGGTGCCCGCCAGTCCGGCGTCCGCGACGAGCGCGCGGAGCTCGGCCGCGGTGCAGCTCCGCCGGACCGACAAGACGCCGTCCCGCCGGGTAACGGGGTGAAACCCGAGGGCGAGCCCGCCCAGCCAGATGCCCCACGCGGCGGCGGCCGTGCGGCGCGCATCGGCGACCACGAAGCCCACCTGCGCCAGCCGCGCGAAGGCCTGCAGCAGCGCAATGGCCGCGTCGCGCCGGAAATGGTGCAGGAACTGGCTCGCGAGCACGATGTCCACGCCGCCCGGCCGGATCGGAAGGGCCGCCGCCGTCGCGACGGCGGTGTGGAGCCCGGCGTCGCGGCACAGCGCGGCGGCACTCCGGTGCGAATCCACGGCGAGCGGGACCAACTCGATCCCACGGCGCCGCGCGCGGGCTCGCAGCGCCTGGGCGACATCGCCGCCGCCGGCGCCCACGTCGAGCAGTGTGAGTCGACGCGCCGACCCGCCAGCGAGCAAGCGGTCGACGCCGAAGGCGGCGGCCCCCACGCCGCCGAACCACCGGTTGGCACGCGCGATGTCGCGCAGGGTGGCCCGCGCGAGCCCGGGGTCGCACGCGGGGTCGTCGAGGGTCTCGACCCCGAGCGGCGATGGCGCCAGGGCGATCATTCGAGGCGGCGGTACCCGCCGCGGAAGTGCAGCAACGGGGCCTTGGGGTACGTCGTGCCGTCCACGACCTCCCCCACGACGATGGTGTGATCGCCCGCCTCGTGGGTCGCGCGCATGCGACATACGATGTGCGCGGCCGCGCCGTCGAGCAGCGGCAGGCCGTGGCCGTCCGTCCGATGCGGGACGCCGGTGAGCCGGTCGGGCAGGGCCGCGTCGGCGAACTGCCGCGAGAGCCGCTCCTGGTCGTCGGCGAGGACGTTGACCGCGAAGGCGGCGGCCTGCGTGATGGCCGCGTGGAAGTCCGAATCCCGGCCCACGCACACGAGCAGGAGCGGCGGGTCGAGTGACACCGACGCGACGGCGGTGGCCGTCATGCCCGCCGGGGCGTCGCCCACCCGGGTGGTCACGACCGTGACGCCCGAGGCAAACGAGCCCAGCAGCGTGCGAAACCGGGCGGCGGAGACGGGGGTCATGCGACGAGCCGGGCGAGCACCGCGGGTCGCAACACCCGGCCGGCGGGCACGAAGTCGCCGGTGGCGCCGACGAGCAGGTCCGCCAGCGCCGGCCGGCGGGCGAGCCGTCGGGCGGCATGCTCCAGGAGGCGGGGGTGCGCCACGGCGAGGCCGATGGCCCGCTCGAGCATCCACTTGCCGCGGAACGCGCGGTGCCGGGCCCGATCGTAGCCACGCAGGCGGCGCGCGTCGAACCGGCCGGCGGCCAGGGCCGCGAGCGCGTGGGGCGCAGCCAGTTCGGCGCCCCGCAGCGCCGCGAAGATGCCTTCGCCGGTGAAGGGATCGTAGAAGTCCGCGGCGTCACCCACGAGGAGCACGTGGTCGGCCGTGGCCCGCGTCGTCCAGCGGGCGAACGGTCCCACCGCGCGCACCGGCGACACGAACCGGGCGCGGCGCAGTCGGGACTCCAGGGCGGGGTACCGGGCGAGCACCGCCGCCATCCGGGCCCGCGTCGTCGCGGCCGGTGGCAGACGCTCAGCATCCACCACGGCCGCGATATTGGTCAGCCCCTCGCCCACCGGGGCAAGGCCTACGTACCCGTCTGCGCCCACGTGCATCTCGCCGACGTCGGTCATGGCGGCCATGTCCGCCGCGTGGGTGACGAGGGCGACGCGCCGCCGCCGGCCGCGCCGCACGACGCCCAGCCCCCGGGCGACGCGGGAGTGCAGGCCGTCCGCCCCGATCACGAGTGGCGCGCGCAACGCCATCCGCCGAGTCCCGCCACGGGCGACCACTTCGAGCCCCGTGCCGGCCTGTCGGATCTCCTCGGCGCAGGTGCGCTCGTACAGGTGGGCGCCCAGCCCGACGGCCCGCTCGACGAGCAATCCGTCGAGCCGCTCGCGGCGGATGGCGATGCCGTAGGGCGTGAAGGGGCGGAATCCGTGCGTGAGCGTGAACCGCCCGACGACACTGACGCCGTCAGGGCTCACGATCCGCATTCCGCTGAGGCGCGCATGCGGTGCCTGGCGGACGACGTCGAGGACCCCGAGTGCGGCCAGCACCCGGCCGGCCTCCGGACTGAGATACTCGGCGCAGGGTTTGGGTCGGGGGAACGCGGCCCGTTCGAGCACGGCGACCCGCGCGCCCGCACGGGCGAGCAGTGCGGCGGCGGCACTCCCGGCGGGGCCGGCGCCCACGACGAGGACGTCGAACGCGGTCACGGGAGGATGCCGACCGTCATGGCGAATCCGCGTCGCCGGGATCGAGCAGGAGCTGGTCCAGGATCCGCCGCTTCAGCGCCGGCGGCGCATTCCGGGCTCGGGCGCGGGCGTCGAGGAAGCGCAGGTAGGCGCTCTCGAATCCGAACAGCGAGAAGCAGCCCGCACACTCGGCGAGGTGGGCCCGCACCGCCGCCTCGTCGGCGGGCGTCAGGTCGCCGTCGAGGTACTCGTACAGCCGATCGGCCGCTGCCCGGCAGTCGAGGCGCCGCGGCGCATCGCTCATGGCGCCCTCCGCTGGATATAGCCCATTTCCACCGCATAGTCGTAGAGGCGTCGTTGGAGCAGCTGCCGGCCGCGAAACAGCCGGGACTTCACCGTACCCACGGGCACGTCGGTCACCTCCGCTATCTCCGCGTAGGACAGCCCCTCGAGATCCGACAGCACGAGCGTGTCGCGGAACTCCTCGGGCAGCGCGTCGATGGCGCGCAGCACTTCGTCGTCCACCAGCCGGTCGAAGAAGGTCCCTTCGGGATCGACGTCCTGCACCTCGCGGAAGACCGTGAAGCGCTCCACCTCGGTCACGTCGACGGTCTCCGGTCGCCGGCGCCGGCTGCGGTACAGGTTGATGAACGTGTGGCGCAGGATCGTGAGCAGCCACGCCTTGGCGTTCGTGCCGGGCTGATACTGGTGCCAGGCCCGGAACGCCTTGAGCATCGTCTCCTGCACCAGGTCTTCCGCGTCCGCCTCGTTGCCCGCGAGGCGCAGCGCGACCCGGTAGACCACATCGAGGTGGACCAGCGCTTCCTGTTCGAACGTGTCGCGGCCGGTGTCGGGCAACGGACCACTCCCCTCGGTGAACAGCCACGCGCGGGAGGCCCCGTGGCCGTGGGTCGTAGAATGCCCATCCGCGTCGGGGAGGCGCAATGCCTCTTGGTGCGACGGCCGATGGTCGACTAACTTGCGGCGCCATGTCGCACCCCAGCCCGTCGCGAGCCGCGCCGTCGGCCAGCTGCCACGCCATCGTCCCGCTCAGCCTGCTCGAGGCCATGCGCCGGCTCGACGCGCCGGTGGCGGATGCGCTCGACGAGGTGCACGGAGAGCTGACCGCCAAGCGGTTCGGCCTGAACCGCACGGTCGCGACGGAGATCGCACGGCTCGAACGCCTCGTGCGCCGCGATGCCAACGTCAGCGGCGACGAGCTGCAGGCGCTGATCCGGCTGGTCGCGCGCCGGCCGGACGCGGCGCTCGTGTTCTCGGATGCCGGCCGCCGCGCCGCCCGCCACGCGGTGGCGCGCCTGCCGGGCGCCGTGCGCGCGCTCCGGCGGACGCTCCCCGTGGGACTGGCGCGCCGACTGGTGGCCCGCACCGCGGAACGGATTCTCGGTCTCGCCGTCCGGTGGGAGGCCGCGGGGCCGGCGGCAGAGTTCCGCGCGGGGCGGCATCGCGATCCCGGGCCCGCCTGTGCATTCTTCGGCGCTGCCCTCGCCGAGCTGCTCCGGCAGCTCATCGTCTTCCACGGCGCGATGCTCCACGTGAGCTGCCGCGCCCGGGGCGACGCGGCCTGTCTCTGGCGCGCCGCGAGCCCCCACGACTGAACGAAAGGACCACCATGGCCATCCTCGAGCGGGTCGATCTCGCGGCGGTGCAGGACGCGCTGCGCGCGCGCGGGCTCGACCTGTGGCTGATCTACGACTTCCACCACGTGAATCCGGTCGCCGGGCGGCTGCTCGGCATCGGGGGCATGGGCACGCGCCGCCTGTTCGTGGCCATCCCGGTCGCCGGCAAACCGGTTGCCATCGCGCATCGCATCGAGCTGCAGCCCATGACCGGTTTCCCGGGGGAGGTGCGCCCGTATGCCGCCTGGCAGGAGCTGCACAAGCAGCTCGAAGCGGTCGTGCGGGGCAAGCGGGTCGCGATGGAGGTGTCGCTGGAGGACGGGGTCCCGTATCTCGACCGCGTCCCCGCCGGCGTAGTGCAGCTGATCGAGCGACTCGGCGGAACGGTCGAGTCCTCGGCCGACCTCGTGACCCTGTTCGCCGCCCGCTGGACCGCCACCGAGTTGGCCGACCACCGCTACGCGGCCGAGGCCCTGGCGGGCATCGCCACCCAGACCCTGCGCGAGGTCGTCCGCCAGGCCGGCACGGCACGGGAGTACGCGGTGCAGCAGCTCGTGCTCGAGCGGATGCGCACGCAAGGCCTGGTGACGATCGATCCGCCGATCGTGGCCTTTGGCGCCAATGCCGCGAGCCCGCACTACGAACCCCACGAGGGGTCGGATGCGCTGCTCGAGCCCGATCAGGTGGTGCTGCTGGACCTGTGGGGCGGCCGGTCGAACGAGACCGTGTACGCCGATCAGACCTGGATGGGGTTCTCCGGTGCCACGGTGCCGGCCGAGGTCGCGCGGGTGTGGACGATCGTGCGCGACGCGCGGGACGCCGCCATCGCACGCCTGCGGGCGGCCGTCGTCGCCGGCGACCAGGTGTCGGGGGCGCAGCTGGACGCCGCCGCGCGGAGCCACATTGCCGCGCACGGCTACGGCGACCGCTTCGTGCACCGCACCGGCCACTCGATCGACCTGGACCTGCACGGCTCGGGTCCGCATCTGGACAGCTTCGAGACCAATGACACCCGGCTGCTGCTGCCCGGCGTGGGCTTCTCCGTCGAGCCCGGCATCTACCTGCCGGACGAGTTCGGCGTGCGCAGCGAAGTCAATGTGGTCCTCCTGGATACCGGCCCCGAGGTCACGCCCAAGACGCTGCAGACGGAGCTGATCGTGGCCGGGTAGGGGTGGGGAATGGAGGAGCCAGGGGTAGCGGGCTAGCTAGGGGTAGAGGGCTACCTGTAGAAGGCTAAGTAATGAAAGGGCAAAAAGTGGGTCGAGATGTCCTAAAAAAAGGACACCGTCTGTCCCCTTGGGGTTGACGCACTTCCAGTGCGCGCTCTAGATTAGCGAACTCTGACATACTCTTCATGAGAGGGAGGACCCGCCTACGTCCCGTGCATTGTCTGGCTTCACGTTCATTCCCACAACTCAGCCCCTTTCCCCGACATCGGGTGCCTGCGGTCCCGGCCGCTGCTCGGTGCCTCGTTTCAGTGGGAGTGGCAGCCCTTGGTCGTGGTCGACTAAGGGAGCGGTTTCGCCTGCTTACGTATCCGGAGGACCAATCCATGGTTGAGAGAAGTGGAGCTGCCTTTGGCCGCTTGGCGCGCATGGCGCTGGCGGTGGTCGCGCTCGCCGTCGGAGCCAACGGGCTCTGGGCGCAGGGCACGACCGGCAAAATCGAAGGGACAGTGGTTGATCCCCAGGGTCAGCCCGTGGCCAACGCACAGGTGATCATCGTCGGCACGGCCGCCGGCGCGACCACCAGCGATGCTGGCTACTACTTCATCAACAACGTCCCCGCCGGCCTGTACTCGCTGCGGGCCCAGTTCATCGGGTTCCAGCCCGCGGAAGTGCGGAACGTCCGGGTCAACGCGGACCAGACCGCCACGGTGAACTTCAACCTGTCGGGCGCCGTCGCGCTCGGCGCGATCACGGTCACGGTGCAGCAGAACCCGATCGTGCCGCGCGACCAGGTGGCCACGAAGTGGATCGTGAGCGGGGCCCTCGTGGACAACGTGGGCGTCGACAACGTCCGCGGCGTGCTCGCGCTGCAGCCGGGCGTCGTGGAGTCGGGCAAGGCCGAGGGCCTGTCCATCCGCGGCGGTCGTCCCGGCGAGGCGGCGGTGTACGTGGACGGCGCGCTCGTGCGCAGTCAGCAGACCGGCGCGCAGCGCCTCACGGTCGGCACGAACTCGCTGGAAGAGGCGTCCGTCACGACGGGCGCCGTCGGGGCCGAGTTCGGCGACGCGCAGTCCGGCGTCATCGCGTTCGTGACCCGCGCGGGCGGTCCGCAGCTCGACGGCAACCTGGCCTACATGACCGACGAGATGTTCGGCGACGGGATGAGCGTCGGGTTCAACCGGATCGAGGCGTCGATCGGCGGGCCGGTGACGGGGAACCTCACGTTCTTCCTGTCCGGCACGGTCGAGGGCCAGAAGTCGGCGTTCCAGGGCAAGGGGTTCGATCAGATCCCGACCTACGTGCTCGGCGGGCTGGACACGACCGTCACGCAGGCGGTTGGTGGGAACGAGCAGACCGTGAACATCCCGCAGTTCATTCAGTATGGCGGCCAGTGTGATGCCGCCGCCAACTTCGGCGTGGAGTGCCAGGGTGCGCGGCGGCCGTACAACTGGAGCACCAATACGACCGGGCAGGGCAAGCTGCAGTACACGTACGGCAGCGGCTCTCGGGTGTCCGGCACCCTGCTCTACAGCCAGGATCAGAACCGCAACTGGAACGCCGGCTATGCGTACCAGCGCACGTCCGGCACGCGGAACTGGAGCAACGGGCTGATCCTCAACTGGACGCAGCAGGTGATGCGAAGCGCCGAGCGCGCCTTGGCGTTCGACGTCAACCTGTCCTATCAGACCGACAAGCAGATCGCCGGGCCGCTGACGCAGGAGTACGAAGTCGGCACCCGCAGCCCGTTCGGTGGCATCGCGCTCTCGCCGATGGACTTCGTGATCGACTTCGATCACTTCTCCGACGACGATCCCGCGAATCCGCGGACGATCCGGTCGCTCAAGTCCCAGGCCGACTGGGATCAGCTGATCGACAACATGCGGACGAATCAGGGCACCCGCACGCCGTACCTCGACCGGGGCGACCTGCGCAACGCGCAGCCGTTCCGGATGAACCCGTACGCGCAGGCGACGGGGTATCAGAACCAGGGGTGGGACGTCGGGGTCACGCTGCTGCAGGAGCGCCGGCTCATCGGCCGCGCCAACGTCGACTGGCAGTTCGACCGCTACAACCGCGTCAAGTTCGGCGGGGACCTGCAGCGCACGAAGGTGAACTACTACTCGAGCGGCGTGCTGCGGCAGACCTTCATGGACGCCTATTCGGAGGATCCGGTCCGTTACGGCGCGTATGCCGAAGACCGGCTCGACCTCGGGGACGTGGTCATCGAGCTCGGCCTCCGCTGGGATTACTTCGACACCGGCGCGCTGCTGTCCGAGGTGCCGGGGCGTATCTTCACCGACCCGGCCTTCGACCCGGCCAATCCGACGGCCGCCCTGATCCCGGTCGAGTCCCACACGGCGTGGTCGCCGCGCGTGCGGGTGTCGTTCCCGGTCACGGACAAGACCGGGTTCCGGCTGTCGTACTCGCACCAGGTGCAGACGCCGGAGTTCAACACCGTGCTGTCGGGGCTCAACAACGACCTGTCGTTCACCAATACGAACGACATCTTCGCCCGCGACGTCACGTTCGGAAAGTCGATTCTGTTCGAGTTCGGCGTGCGGCACGCGTTCAGCCAGGATCTGGTGTTCGACATCTCGGCCTACAACAAGGACAAGGTGTCGGACCTCTCGGCCCGGGTGCAGCCGTTCTTCGATCCGCTGCAGGGCCGCGAGCAGAACATCAACGTGCTGACCAACGCCGACTTCGGCAACGTGCGCGGCGTGGACGTCAACCTGATCCGCCGGATCGGGGACTACTTCAACGGCACCCTGGTCTACACGTTCCAGGTCGCCAAGAACACCGGCTCCGATCCGTTCAGCTACCTGCGGACCACGGCGCGCCAGATCTCCGGCGTCACCGGCGAGCGGGTGGACCCGCCGCAGGCGGTGCTGCCCACGAACGACAACCGCACCCACAACATCTCGGGCGCGTTGGCGTTCACCTTCCCGAACGACTTCGCCGCGGGCACGTGGTACGGCAACGTGCTGAAGAATGGCGGGGCCTTCTTCCGGTTCCGGCTGGCGAGCGGGCTGCCCTACACGCGGCTGATCAACGGCGGCAACGGGCAGACGGCGCCGTTCCTGGCGTTCGGGCTGTCGGGCCAGGCGGCCGAGCCCATCAACAGCTCGACGATGCCGTGGATCAAGGAGCTCGACCTGCGGGTCACGAAGGGGATCCAGTTCGGCGCCACGCAGTGGACGCTGTTCGCGGACGTCCGCAACCTGCTCAACCTGACCACGATCACGAGCTTGTTTGCCGAGACCGGTGACGTCGTGAACGAGCTGGCCCGCAAACTCAACACGGATCCGGAAGTGCAGCGCCTGCAGAACGACGCGGGCTCCTTCCTGGTCGAGCAGGCCGACGGCTCGCTGGGGATTGCGCTGCCCGACGACTGCAGCAAGTGGAGTCAGGGGGCGGTGGACTGCGTGCTGCTGAAGCGCGCCGAGGCCCGGTTCGGCAACGGCGACGGCACGTACGCGGAGTCGGAGTACATCGCGGCGTTCGACGCCAACTACAACTTGTTCAACGCGCCGTACTCGTTCTACCAGACCGGCCGGCACATCCGGCTCGGCGCGGAGCTGCGGTTCTAACAGTAGGTGAGGATTCGGCGGGCGGCGTCTCCCCGGGGGGGACGCCGCCCGAGTGGGGTCACTAGCTCTCTGAGGATTGATAGACTATGCAATCACGCCTGTTCAGCCGAGTGACGCGCGCTGTGCTCGCCGCGGTCCTGCTGGTCGCGTTCAGCGTCCAGCTCGCCGCCGCGGCCGCGCGTCCGGAGCCGGGCGCCCGCCGCTCGCGAAGCGGGTTCAACCTCTTCGCGGAAGTGTTCACGGTGTTCCTCGTGAACCGGGTGGCGTGCGGCATCAACAACCTGGGCGAGATCTGCGTCGATCCGGGGAACTCCCCGATCGGCGGCGGTGGTTTCTGGCCCAAAGGCACCCCGGATCAGTACATCTTCAACTCCGGTCTGCAGCTGGCCGGGATCATCCCGGGGGACGTGGGGTTCGCGTGGGCCAACGACACGGTCGGCGCCTACTTCATGGACCCGCGCGGCACCCAGTCGCAGGGTGACGGCATCACCCCGGTCTACAACTCGCTCGATCCGGCCGACGCGCAGGACTGGCCGATCGGCGCGGTGGTGCGGGATACGGCGATCTACGCCGACGTCCTGATCGGCCGCAACGTGATCTCGCAGCAGGACCTCTGGGTGCGGTCGTGGGACGGCAACCCGAACCTGCTCTCCGGCCGGAAGCACCCCATGGGGGTGCTGGTCGAGACGCGCGGACTCGCGTGGAACTTCCCGACCGGGAACGACGACATCCTGTATTTCGTCTTCAACATGTACAACGTTACCGCGTCCAACCCCGCGGTCTACGCGAACCTCGATCCGTCCATCCGCGACGAGATCGCGGCCATCGGGCAGAAATTCCAGGACGGGGTGCAGACCACGCTGGGCGTGAACATCCCGGACGACGGCTACCGGATCGAGCAGGCCTACGCGGCCTTCTTCATGGATCCGGACGTCGAGGACGCCTCGCACAACTTCTCGACGGCCATTCTGCCGTTCAGTCTGGCGGCCGCCTACAAGCACGACTGGCTGGCGCCGAGCTGGACGTTCCCGCCCGACATCTTCGGTCCGCCGTTTGCGGCGGCCCCGGGATTCGTGGGCGTGAAATACCTGAAGAGCCCCGCCGACCCCACGACGGGCGTCGAGTTCGGGCTCACGATGTTCTCCAACACGCGAAACGCGGCGACGGGGTTTCCGGACCCGGTGGGCGTCGTGCAGCTGTGGCGCTATCTGTCCGGCCGCGTGAGCACGGCCGCCGGCGACAACGCCTGCACCATTCCCGCGGCGCTGGTCATCGGGGCGCGCCTGTGCTACCTGGACCAGGTCGATTCCGACACGCGGTTCTATCAGTCGTCGGGCCCGTTCACGCTCAATCCCGGCGAGGTCTTCACGATCGTCGTGGCGTACGTGCACGCGGCGCCGGTGGCGTCGGCCATCCAGATCGGCACCAGCATGAAGCCCGGCATCCCGCCGCAGGCCGACTCGCTGGCGATCGGGACCGACACGATTCGCGCGATCGACCGGGCCGTGGGCTGGGTGAGCCACGCGGACCTCAATACCGACGGCGTGATCACGCAGGACGAGGTGATCACCGTGCCGCGGTCGCTGCTGCAGAAGTCGCTGGTGGCGCAGGCCGTGTTCGACAACAAGTTCCTGCTGCCGAATGCGCCCGAGCCGCCCAACTTCTATCTCGTGCCCGGCAACGATCAGGTCACGATCGTGTGGGAGCCGTCCACCACCGAGGCCATTGGCGATCCGTACTACCAGGCCGCCAGTCAGCCGCTCCGGCCGGACGGCACGGTCAATCCGCTGTTCGATCCCAACTTCCGGCTGAGCGACGTCGAGGGCTACCGCGTCTACCGCGGCCGGACCTCCGGCTCGCTGGAGCTGATCGCGCAGTTCGATTACCAGGGGACGTCGTTCGTGGATTACACGGGCGCCATCAACTATGGGAACTGCGCCCCGGAGCTGGGCATCTTTGGTGACTGCCCGGTGACGTTCGACTTCCCGACCACCAACACCGGGCCCACCAACGACGTGGATCTGAGTGGCGACGTCATTCAGGTTCCGGTCGGCGGCCGCACGGAGCTGGCCAGTGGCGCCGTGTTCGTCATCAACGCCGACACGGCGGTGACGGGCGCCAACAGCGGCAAGCCCGGACTCACCAACACGGGCGTGCCGTTCGCGTTCGTGGACAAGGGTGTGCGCAACTCGATCACGTACGTCTATGCGATCACCGCGTTCGACGTGAACTCGGTGGCGTCGGGCCCGAGCTCGCTCGAGTCCGCGCCGATCACCAAGTCGGTCACCCCACGGGCCCCGGCGGGCAATGCCCGGTCGGCCGTGTTCGTGAAGAATGTCACGGGTGACGACGGCGTGCCGCTCGACGTGTCGGCCCCCTGGCCGACGATCAATCCGGACGACGGCACGTTCAGCGGCAACATTCCGCCGACCAACTCCGGCAAGCTGGACTTCCTGGCGGCGGTGCTCGAGGCCCTGCCCGCTGGCGATATCCAGGTGCGCATCGACTCGACCAGCGGCGGGTTTGCGGGTGGATTCGGACCGAATCCGACGCTGTATGTGACGATGTCGGCGGGCGGCAACGTGGTGAAGCAGACCTCGAGCACGAGCCAGCCGACCTTCAACGCGGCCGCGGCGAATACGTACTCGCTGTCCGCGCCGCTGGTACCGTACGACTCCAACCTTTCCCGGCTGCTCGGGCTGACCTTCAAGGACAGCACGGTGCGCATGCCGGTCCAGTTCGAGGGCGCCTCGATTCCCATGGCGCACGCGTCGCCGTCGGTCTCGACCGGCTCCGGCCGGTACGGCGTGGCCGGGTTCGGCACGGCGCGCTATGTGGGGCACTCCCGCTGGTTCGACGAGGGCGGCAGCGAGCCGCCGGATCCGACTATTCAGGGCCGCGCGGACAGCTCGAAGAACGCCGGCACGCTCAGCGGGGTGGGCCGCATCTGGGCGCCGTCGGCGTACCGGACCTCGCTCAGCTTCGTGAGCGCGTTCCTCCGTGGGTTCAACGCCGCCGGGATGACCTCCTGGTACCCCGCGGACTTCGTGGTCACGTGGGGCGCGGGCGGGTCGATCACTGTCCGCGACGTCACGCACAACACCGACGTGCCGTATAACGGCGGTACACTCGGCACCGGGTACGGGTTCATGAACCTGGCGGACGTCCTGGCGTCCGGCATGGATCAGGCCGGATTCGACTTCGAGTTCGACCTGACCGGCTCCGGGGTCTACAACATCATCAACTACCAGCACCTGATGGCCGTGAATCCGACCTGCACCGATTACTGGGGCGTGGTCGCGTTCAACTGCATCGTGCTGAGCCAGACGGCCATCCTCTCGCCGCTCGATTTCGACAGCGACGGCGTGCTGGACGGCAACGGCATCGTGCTGGTCATCAACGGCGAGCCGTTCTTCATGGAGATGACCGCGCTCCCGGCCGCCGGGACGGCGTGGCACCTGCGGGCCGTCACCGGCAAGTTCACCGCCGACTGTCTGCCGGCGCTGGGCGAGACCATGACCGACTGCTCGAACTACACGTTCGAGCCGAACCCGGTCCGGCCCACCAACGTGCCGGGCCTGCGGTACAACATCACGGTGGAGCAGCAGTTCGCGGTCGATCCGGCGGCAGCGTCGGACCTGAGCCGGGTGCACACCGTGCCCGATCCGTACTACGTCACCAGCGCGCTGGAGATCACCACGAACCGGAAGGTGCTCAAGTTCGTGAACCTCCCGGCCCGCGCCATCATCCGTGTCTACTCGTTGAGCGGGGTGCTCATCTCGGTGATCGAGCACAACGATCCGGCGGGTGGCGGTGAGGCGTCGTGGAACCTCCGGAATCGCAATAACCAGTTCGTCGCGTCCGGCGTGTACTTCTATCACCTCGAGACGCCGAACGGCGACCAGCGGGTCGGCCGGTTCACCGTCGTCAACTTCGCTCAGTGATTGACCGGTGGGGTCGTGGCGGTTTGGCCGCCACGCCCCACCCCACGGAGGCAGAGCTATGAAGCGACTTTCCACTGCAGCCATCGTGACGGCGCTGGGCGTGGTCCTGGCGGTGCCCGCCGCGGCGCAAACCGCGCCGACGACGGACAACACCGCCTACGGCTCGACGGCGGCGGAGTTCCTGCTGCTTGGCGCCGGCGCGCGCGGGGCGGCCCTGGGCGGGTCGTTTGCCGCGATCGCCAACGACATCGAAGCCCTGTACTGGAACCCGGGCGGCGCGGCGCTGATCGAGCGGCCCGGCGTGACGGTGGGGACCTACACGTACCTCGCCGACACCCGGTACAGCTGGGCGGGTCTGGCCTTCCCGATGAGCGGGGGCCAGCGCACGTTCGGCATTCACGGCGGCACGTTCGGGTTCTCGGACCAGCCCGTGTACACGGTCGAGAATCCCGAGGGGGACGGCTCCACGTACAGCGTCAACCAGACGTACGTCGGCCTCACCTACGCCCAGAACTTCTCGGATCGGTTCTCCGCCGGCATCACCGGGAAGTTCATCTCCGACAAGCTCGGCCAGACGAGCGGCTCGGGCTTCGCCGTGGACTTCGGCGCGAACTTCCACGCGCTGGTGGGCGCGCGCCCCATCCGGGCGTCGTTCGTGGTCCAGAACCTCGGGACCACCATCCAGCATGACGGCTCCGGCCTGGACGTGGGCGTGCAGCGGCAGCAGCCGCTGGGGCAGGGCACGATCCCGCAGGAGACCCAGCCGGCCCGCCTGCGCACCAAGGACTGGGGCCTCCCGGTGATGTTCCGCCTGGGATTGGCCTTCGACTTCATCGCCAGCACGTCGCAGCGGCTCACGCTGCTCGGGGAGTTCACGCAGCCCAACAACACCAACGCCGGCGCCAACGGCGGCCTGGAGTGGGCGTTCAATCTCCCGAGCGGATTCACGGTGGCCGCGCGCGGCAGCTACACCTACCAGGCCGACAACGACCTGGATCCCGACGACACCACCGCCGGCTTCACCACGAGCCTGAGCGGCCAGGAATCCCTGGACGGTCTCGCCATGGGCGGCGGCATCGGGTATCGGTCGCGCGCGGGCTTCGGCTTGGCGATCGACTACGCGTACCGCGACCTGGGCGTGCTCGGCGGGACGCACTTCTACAGCGCGACCATTCACTGGTAGCGCTGCCGCCGGCGGGCCGGGCACACCCGGTCCGCCGGCGCGGAGTCGTTCGATGACGTGGACACGGGTGGCTGCGCTCGTGCTCGGCCTCGGGCCGGCGACGCTCGCCGCCCAGGGTGGCGGGAGTGACGTCGCCCTCACGGTGCAGCGGTTCTATCGCGCGGATGTCGGCACCACGGTCGAAGGCTTCTGCCGCGTGCCGTTCCGGTTGCTCGATCGGGTGCGCGGCGGGGACGACGCGTTCGCGGCGTATCGCGTGACGATCGTCGTGCGTGACTCGAGCGGGCTCACGCTGACGGAGCAGTCGTGGGCGCAACGCGTGCCCGCGCGCGTGCTCGACATGCCGGGCGCGTCGTCCGTCGAGCCGTTCCGGTTCGCCGTGGCGGCGGGGCGCTACACGCTGGAAGTCGCGGTGACGGATTCCGCCTCGGGTCGGGTGACTCGGGTCACGACGGAGTTGCGCGGATACGGGGCGTCGCCGCTGGCGTCCGACGTGGTGCTCAGCACCAGCATCCGCGAGGGCGGTCCGGAGGCGGTCGCGGCCGCCGGTGAGGTGCGGCTGGGAGGGTTTCTCGTCACCGGGCAGACCGAGCCGGTGCTGACCCCCTCGCAGCCCCGGTTGTTCTACTACCTCGAGCTGTACCCGGGCGCGGCGGCAGCGGCGCAGGTGACGGCCCGGGTGGAGGGCGCGGACGGGCGGCAGATCGTCGCCACCCAGCCCGAAACGGTGGCCCTCGAGGCCGCGGGCGTGGTGACGAGCGGCGTGGATCTGGCCGGGCTGCCGCCCGGCGCGTACCGGTTGGCGCTGGACGTCCGGCTCGCCGACACGACCGTGCAGCGGTCCGCACGCTTCCGCATGGCGGGATTCGAGACCGAGGCCGCGATCGCCGGCGCCGTACAGCAGGTGAGTGACGTGTTCGCGACGCTCACCGAAGACCAGTTGGACACGCTGTACCGGCCGCTGGTCTATCTCATGGAGAGCGGTGAACGGGGGCAGTACGAAGGCCTGTCGATCGAAGGCAAGCGCACGTACCTGCGCCAGTTCTGGTCTCGGCGGGATCCGACCCCCGGGACGCGGGAGAATGAAGCGCAGCGGCAGTTCTACGAGTTGATCGCCCGCGCGACCCGGGAGTTTCGCGAGGGCGGCGCCGGCCAGGTGCCGGGATGGCGGACGGACCGCGGCCGGATCTTCGTGCGGTACGGAGAAGCCGACGAGATCCTGCGGCGACCCCAGTCGGGGCCGACCCGCCCGTACGAGGTGTGGAAGTACACGCGGGGCCGGTTACGGAAGTTCGTCTTCTACGACAACACCGGCCTCGGGAATTACGTGCTGATCTACACCGACGAGCGTCGTGAGCCGAGCTACCCCAATTGGGAGCAACTGCTCGGTCCGGAAGCGGTGGCAGATATCCAGCGGTTTTGAGAGATGACCCGAACACGGGGAGAGAGGATCGCATGAAACGAGTGCTCTTTGGCTGCGTTGCGCTGGGGGCCGTCGCTGTCGCGGCGTGCGCCAGCGACCCCACGAGCGAGATCAGCGGCACGCCGACGAGGATCTCGAAATCCCTGTCGGTGATCAACCTGGCCGCCGGTGACTCGACGGTGGTGACGGCGGAAACCCGTGATGCGCAGAACGTCGCGCTCACCACGCTGCCGACGTTCGCGTCGGCGGACGCCGCGGTGGCGACGGTGCAGGATGCCTACCTGCCGCCGCTCGCCCAGGCGCGCTTCTACGTGAAGGGCGTGGCGGCGGGGGCGACGGTGGTCCGGCTGTCCGCGGACGGGATCAGCGACTCGGTCATCGTCAACGTGAACTGAACCGGTCCGGTCGGACCGGTCCGAACCGTGCCCCGGGGCGTTCGCGTCCCCGGGGCACGTGCCGTTTCAAGAGGTCGGGCGGGCAGCCGGCCGGGCCTGCCACCCCAGATACACGAGACTGACCCACACGAGCGCGCCGAGGGCGGCGTGGGCGGCCCGGAGTGACAGGGGCAGGGCCTGGCCGATCATCCACACGGCGACTCCCACGTGGGCCGCGAGGACACCGGCGGCGAGCCAGGTGGCCCCCTGGACCCCGCGTGGCTCGCCGCGCCGGCCGAGGGACACCAGCATGCCGATCAGGTGCAGGACGAGCGCGTAGGCCACGAGGCGGTGCATCCAGTGGACGTGGGCCAGGCCACCCGCGCCCGCCGCGGGCCACCATTGGCCCGAGCAGAGTGGGAAACCGGTGCAGGCCCAGCCGGCATGGAGATTGGCGGTGAGGCCGCCGAGCAGGAGTGCTACCGCCCCCAGGCCCGCGGCGACCAGGGCGCTGCGCCACGCCCGGGGGCTGGCCGGCTCGGCGCCGGCGAGGACGGCGCCGGCCCGTTGGGCGCGCCACGCGGCCACGCAGAGCACGGCCAGCAGCACCATGGCGTTGCCGAGGTGCACGATGACCACGGCCGGCGGGAGTTCGAGCCAGACCGTGATCGCCCCCAGCAGGCTCTGGAGCACGAGCAGGACGGCTGCCACCACGGCCGGCCGCAGCACGCCGCCCGGGCCGGCGACGCCCGGCTGGCGCCGTTGCGTCCAGGCCGCCGCGAGCAAGGCCACGACGAGTACCGTGAGCCCGACGACGGCCATCCGGTGGCCCCATTCGATCATGACGTCGAGACGGTCGAGTGGCGGAATGAGCCGCCCGTTACAGAGCGGCCAGTCGTCGCCGCACCCCATGCCGGAGCCGGTGATGCGCACGATGGGCGAGAGGGCCACGAGCACGTAGCCGAAAAGGGCGGTCACGGCCGCCAGGACACGCAGGGATCGCATGAGCGGAAAGCTCGTCTGCGGGCGTGGCGTTCTCAAGCGGCAGCTTGTGAGGCCCCCAGGGGCATGCTAGAGTAGCCGGATGCCGCCCGTGCCCCCGCCGCCGAGCGCGCCCGACCCCTGGGGCGAGCGGCTGCCCCGACGCCTCGGCCTGATCAGCGCCTGGGCGGTGCTCGTCGGATCCACCATCGGCAGTGGCATCTTCCGCACCCCCGCGGTGGTCGCCGAGCGCGTGCAGGATCCGGCGCTCTTCCTCGGTGGGTGGATCGTCGGCGGGTTGTTGGCCCTGGCCGGCGCGCTCTCCTATGCCGAGCTGGCGGCGCTCTACCCACGCACCGGCGGGATGTACGTCTACATCCGCGAGGCGTTCGGTCGGGCGCCGGCGTTCCTGTTCGGGTGGGCGGAGCTGCTCATCATCCGGCCCGCCGCGTACGGTGCCATCGCGATCACGTCCGCCGAGTACTTCTGGCGGCTCGTGGGCGTGAGCGGGGCCACCGCGGTGGGCCCGGTGTCCATCGCCCAGCTGGTCGCGGCCCTGTTCATCGTCATCGTGGCGGCCGTGAATTATCGCGGCATTCAGCTCGGGGCCGTGGTCCAGAACGCGAGCACGGTGTTCAAGGTCGCGGCGCTGCTCGGACTGATCGCGCTCGGGTTCCTGCTGCCGCACGACGCCGGCCTGTTCGCCGATCGCAGCGTGACCGCGGCGCCGACGGTCGCTCCGGCGGCGGCCTTTGGCGTGGCCATGGTCGCGATCCTGTGGGCGTACGATGGGTGGGCCGACGTCGCCTTCGTGAGCGGCGAGGTGCGCGATCCACAGCGGCTGCTGCCGCGCGCACTCGTGCTGGGGACGCTCACGGTCGTCGTGCTCTACCTCGGGGCCATCGCCGTCTACTGGTACATCGTGCCGCTCGATCAGATGCCGGGCTCACCGCTCATCGCCGCCGATGCCGCCCAGGCCGTGCTCGGCACGGCCGGCGTGGTGTTCGTGTCGCTGGCGATCATGGTGAGCACGTTCGGGACTCTGAACGGCTCGATGATGACGGGACCGCGCGTGTTCTTCGCGATGGCGGAGGATCGGCTCTTCTTCCGCCGCCTCGCCGACGTGCATCCGCGGTTCGGCTCGCCCGCACACAGCATCGTCCTCGCGGCCGTCCTGGGCGTGGTCTTCGTCTCGATCCGCACCTTCGCGGAGCTCGCCGATCAGTTCATCATCGGGATCTGGCCGTTCTACGCCCTGGCGGTCGCGGCCGTGTTCGTGTTGCGCCGCCGCCGTCCGGATCTGGCGCGGCCGTATCGCGTGTGGGGGTATCCCGTCGTGCCCCTGCTCTTCCTCATCGCGTCGGTGTATCTGCTCGGAAACTACATGGTGAGCGAGCCGCTCACGTTCGCCGTGGACGTGCTCGTAATCCTCAGCGGCATACCAATTTACGTCCTCTGGGGATGGTGGCGCCGGCGGCGCGAATCCGTGACTTGACGCACCGTGGCCACGTGATGAGCTTTCGGCGCCTACTCACCCCTCGTCTCAGGGTAGCCTTGCCAGTTCAATACGGTCCCTCAAAGGAGATCCGGATGCGGACGCTGTTTCGTTCGGCCGGCGTCGCGGCGTGTGTCGCGGCGCTCACGCTGTTCGCGGCCGCACCCCTGTCGGCTCAAGGTGTCACGACCGCCGCCGTTCGCGGCCGGTTGCTCGACGACACCGGGAGCCCCGTCGTGGGTGCGACCATCTTGCTCACCAACCGGTCCACCGGCCAGCGGTTTCAGGCGACGTCGCGGGCCGGCGGCCTCTACAACCTGGAGAACGTCGCCATCGGTGGCCCGTACGTGATCGAGGCCCGGTCCATCGGCTATCAGCCGGCGCAGCGGACGGGCATCGTGCTGTCGCTCGGCCAGGTGCTCGATCTGGACCTGCGGCTCACTCGGGCGGCGGTCCAGCTCGAGGCCATTGCCGTCACCGCTGAGGAGGCAGACGAGTTCTTCCAGCCCTCGCGCACGGGGACGGCGACCATCGTGGACGACACGGCGCTCGCGCGCCTGCCGACCCTGAACCGCGACTTCTCCGACTTCGTCCAGTTCACGCCGCAGGTGGCGGTGCGGGACGGCGACGACGGCGGGATCGTGGTGGCCGGGCAGAACAACCGCTTCAACACGATTCAGGTGGACGGCTCGACGGTCAACGACCGGTTCGGGCTCGGGCGCACGGGCCAGACAGGCGGGCAGGCCAACGGCCGCGCCGTGGGGCTCGAGGCGGTGAAGGAATACCAGGTGCTGCTCGCGCCGTACGACGTGCGGCAGGGCAACTTCATCGGCGCGCTGATCAACGCGGTCACCAAGAGCGGCACCAACCAGTTCCACGGCTCCGCGTTCTATTACTTCCGCAACCAGTCGCTCGCGGGCGATCCGCTGGGGCTCACGGACTTCACGCAGCACCAGTTCGGCGCGTCGTTCGGCGGGCCGATCGCGCGCGACCGGGCGCACTTCTTCCTGAACGCCGAGTTCCGGCGGCGGGATACGCCGGCGCAGGGCCCCTACCTGGGCCAGCCGGCCGCCATCGGGACGCCGTTCGCGACGCAGACCGACGTGGATGCGGTGAACACGGCGCTCACGAGCTACGGGCTCCCCAACGGCACGGGCGGGCTCATCACGAACAACAACCCGCTCAACAATGTTCTGGGCCGCGTGGACTTCCGGGTGGGCAACCGGAGCCGGCTCACGTTCCGCTACGCGTACAACACGGCGGGCGACGACGTGTTCAGCCGGTCGAGTTCGGGCAACTTCGACCTGTCCACCACGTCCTACACCTTCAAGAGCAACACCCACAACCCCGCGCTGCAGTTCTTCACGAACTTCGCGGGCGGGGCGTCGAACGAGGTCCTGCTCAGCTGGAACCGCGTGCGCGACCGGCGGACGCCCGACGTGCGGGCGCCGCTGATCGTCGTTCAGAACTTCGCCGCCGCCGATGGGTCGGGGAACTACTCGATCACGTCCGGCGCCGAACGGTTCTCGCAGGACAACGAGCTGGACCAGGACATCTTCGAGATCACCGACAACTTCACGTTCCCGGTGGGCGATCACCGCATCACCATCGGGACGCGGAACGAGATCTACAAGGTCAGAAACCTGTTCGCGCAGAGCTCGTTCGGCGTGTGGACGTTCGACAACCTGGCGGACTTCCAGAGCGGGACCGCCGAGCTGTTCGAGACGGCAGGGGATCTGGGCGGCGGGATCGCCGCGAAGTTCACCTCCGCCATCCTCGGCGCGTACGTGCAGGACCAGTGGCAGCTCTATCCCAACTTCTCGGTCACGTACGGGCTGCGGGTGGACGTGCCGGTCTTCTTCACCAAGCCGACGTTCGACGCACGCGTGGTGACCGACTTCGGACTGGACACGACGTCCTGCGCCGGCGCCATCTGCGACGTCAACGTACCGTCCGGCGACCTGCTGCTCGCGCCGCGGCTCGGCTTCAACTGGGATCTCGACGGCCGCGGGGTCACGCAGGTGCGCGGCGGGGCCGGCATCTTCACGGGTACGCCGGCGTACGTGTGGTACTCCAACATCTACTCGAACAACGGCACCAAGCTCGGCCGGCTCACCTGCTCGACGGGCAACACGCCGGCGTTCGACCCCGATCTTCCGAGTCCGCTCTCCTGCGCGGATGGCACCGGGCTCACGAGCGGGACCACGATCGGCGAGGTCAACACGATCGCGTCGGACGTGAAGTTCCCGCAGGTGTTCCGCGCGAATCTGGCGATCGACCGCCGGCTGCCGGGGAACGTGATCGCGACGTTCGAGGGGATCTACACGAAGGGCATCAACGACTACTTCGTGGTCAACCGGAACCTGCGGGACGACCTGGCTACGGTGGACCCGGCCACGGGCCGCGTGATGTACGGCACGATCAGCAGCTCGGGCCGGGGCAGCCCGCGGTACTTCGATCAGACGCTCTACGGGCCGTCGTTCAACGGGGGCGTGTACGAGCTGCGCAACACGAGCAGCAACTACTCGTGGAGCCTCACGGGGCAGCTGCAGAAGCGCTTCAGCGACAGCTGGTCAGGCACGGCGGGCTACACCCACTCGCGGGCCTTCGACGTGGCGAGCTTCACGTCGAGCCGCGCCACGTCCAACTGGCGCTTCGGTCGCGTCAACGCGGGCGACCAGCTGGATGACGGGGCGACGCGCTCGAGCTTCGACCGGCCGCATCGGCTGGTGCTCGCCGGCACCTACACGTTCCCCTGGAAGCAGTTCCCCACGGACCTCACGCTGAGCTACGTCGGGCAGTCGGGCCAGCCCTATACGCTCCTCGCCAGCGGGTCGAGCGGCCGTGGCGATCTCAATGCGGACGGGCAGAACGGGAACGACCCCATCTACATCCCCACGGACGTCGCGGCGGAGATGACCTTCGTGGACATCACCAACGCCGACGGCTCGGTGGTGACGGCGGCGGAGCAGGCGACCGCGTTCGATCAGTACATCACGGGCGCGTCCTGTCTCGACAAGCAGCGCGGCGAGATCATGGAGCGCAACAGCTGCCGCAGCCCGTGGCAGACGTTCCTCAACCTCACGTTCCGGCAGACCCTGCCCCGGTTCGGCAACAACGCGCTGTCGCTCGAGGTGGGCATCTTCAACCTGCTCAACCTGCTCAACAGCGACTGGGGGCAGGTCAAGACCATCGACGGCGGCGTGTTCAGCAACCCGCAGATCCTCACGGTGCCCAGCGCCTCGGGCGGCGTGCCGAACTACCAGTTCGACGTGACGCGCGTGGACGAGCGGTACATGGTCACCAACACGATCTTCAACAGCTACCAAGTGCAGGTGGCGCTGCGGTACACGTTCTAGCTGGACGAGGTAGACGGCTAGCGGACGGAGAGGTTGAAGGGGAACGCGGGAGCCCGGTCGGCAGCAGATGCCGATCGGGCTCCCCGTTCGTCGTGGCACCCGGCGGTGCAGCGGTCAAGTGCCCCGCCCGCCGACGTGGGCAGAGCTTCCCTACGTCGGTGCCCGTGCCATCAGCACCAGCCCGATCCCCCCGAACACCAGGTTGGGCATCCACGCCGCGAGCAGGGGTGGGAGCAGGCCCCCGGCTCCCACCGCTTCCGAGAGCTGCACCAGCACCAGGAAGATGACCGTGGTCACGAGGCTGATCGCGACGCCCGTGGCCCCGCTGGCCCGCGGCGCGGCAAGCGCGAGCGGGGCCGCGAAGATGGCGATCACGATGCAGGTGAACGGGACGGCGATCTTGAGGGCCTGCCGGACCCGGAGTTTGCGGCCGTCGCCGCCGGAGCGCTCCAGATCGTTGATGTAGCGCCCGAGCTCCGCATAGCGCATCTCCCGCGGCTCCTTGGGCTCCACCAGCAGATCGCCGGGCCGCTCCACCAGGCTGCGTTGCACCAGCGAGTCAGCGGCGAACGTGAGCTCGCGATCCACGGCCGGAAGCACCCGGAACCGGGCGCCCTGCAGCACCCAGCGGGTGGTCGTGTCGCTGTAGCGGGCGGTGGGGGCCTGCACCACGAGGGTCGGGTAGCCCACGCCGGTGCCCTCACGCTCGAGCACGACGTCGCGCATGAGGCTCTGGCGCAGATCCAGCGCGCGGACCGCGTAGACCCAGCCGCCGTCGGCGCGGTACACGAAGCTGTACCGGGCCGTGGTGGAGCGGACCTCGCGCTCGCCGAGGTACTCGAGCTGGCGCATCGTGGCGAGGGGCGCCCACTCGCCCAGAGCCAGGGCGGCCACGAAGGTGAGCGCCGCCGCGAAGAGCACCGGGACGGTCACCCGGCGCACGCTCCGGCCGGACGCCTTGGCCGCCACCAGCTCCGAGTGCCGGCTCATCGTGCCGAGGCTGAACACCGTCGCGAAGAGCACCGCGGCCGGGAGCACCAGAAACACGTTGTCCGGCAGGCTGAAGGCGTAGCCCAGCGCGATCGCCTTGGGCGGAATCCCGCGGGCCAGGTGCTCGTCTAGGTTGTCGGTCAGCCCGAAGGCGATCACCACGAGCGGAAACCCGAGCGCCGTCACCAGCAGGATGCGGAGCCACTCGCGGAGGAGGTAGCGATCGAGGATCAGGCGCTTCATGCGCCCGTCCGGCGCAGGCGCCACCGGTCGCGCAGGCCGCCCGCGGGCGGCGCCGTCGCGGCCGTGCGGGTCCGGTAGAGCAGGACGAGGCCCACGACCGTGAAGATCATGTTCGGGACCCAGAGGATCCACGGCGGGGCGGCGAGCCGGTCGGCCAGCGACTCGCCGGCGATGAGACCGATGTAGTACACGGCGAAGATGGCCAGGCTCACGCCCACCACGAGCCCGATCCCGCCGCGCGGAAAGCGGATGGCGATCGGCACCCCCACCAGCACGAACACGAGACAGGCGGTGGCGATCGCGTACTTCTTGTGAATCTCCACCAGGAAATGCGACGCCCGCACGCGCGACTGCCGCACCCGGTCCTGGTGGGCGCGCACTTCGGACGAGCGCAGGTTGGGTGGGGCCTGCGGCTGGCGCGCCACGCGGGCCTTGAGCGAGTCCACCCCGCGCAGCGTCGGGATGCGAATCGGCGGGTCCTGCGCGCGCAGCTCGGCGGGCAGCAGCCACGCGGCCCAGTTCGCCAGCACCCGGCAGTAGGCGCTCGCCGCCTGCTCGGCGACGGCCGTGTCCGCCCGCACCGGGGGAAGCCCCACGAGGGCCAGAAAGGCGCTGCGGCGGGCCGCGACGGCGCGCCGCTCCGACAGGGCCTGCTCGCGCCGCGCGGCCCGCACGGCGCGCTCCATCTCGCAGATGCCCATCTCGCGGTCGCCTTTGTAGGTGTCGTCGAGGGTGCGGCGCAGTTCATTGCCCACCCCCTCGATCCGCACGAGATCGCGCCGGAACCCCACCTGCTGGAACATCTTGGGATCGGTGCGGTCAAACTCATGCATGACGCCCGAGAACAGCGACAGGTGCGCATCTTCCTGGTCGGGGGTGAGCGCGAGGTACCCGCTGTCGGCATAGATGACCCGTTTGCGATCCTGCTCCCCCAGGTCGTAGATGGTCACGTCGCGCAGCGCATAGGTGGCCGGGTCGATCTCGGCCGCCCGCAGGAACAGGCGGCTGCGCTGCACTTCGTTGATGACCTGCTCCTTGAGGGAGAACGTCGGCTTCTTGCGCGCGATGTCCCCGTAGAGCGTGCGCAGCCGATGGTTCGAGCGCGGCAGCACGTGGTCGCTGAACAGAAAGGCGACGGCCGTCACGCCGAGGCCCGCGAGCAGCAGCGGTCGCAGCACCCGCCCGAGCGAGATGCCGCCGGCCCGGAGCGCCGTGACCTCGCTGTCCCCGGCGAGCCGGCTCAGGACGTACAGGACCGCCACCAGCACGGCCATGGGCAGCGTCATGGCCACGATGAACGGGATGGAGAGCGCGAAGACCTCGATGATGACGCCCCACGGCAGCCCCTTGCCGACCAGATCGCCGAACCGTTTGGCGATCTGGTTGAGCAGCATCAGGCTCGTGAGCGCCCCGAGGGCGAACAGGAACGGCCCGGCGTGCAGCTTGAGCAGATACCGGCTGAGGATCGACATCCTGCCTCGTAACTTAGCCGCTTGTAAGGGGTTGCGGGGCGGCGTATATTGTCCGTCCCTGCCACCCTCAGGGCCTACCCCACTCCCCTGGTGAACGTGCCCCGACCCGGTTCGTTCGTGCTCCTCGCCTTTGCGCTCTGCGCGGCCGCCGCGCCGCTCATGGCGCAGGAGGTCGTGCCGGACACCACCCGGCCCGCGGCCGGGCTCGCCGACACGATCGGTGTGCCCCGCATCGTGCTGCGGCTCCGGGTCGATTCAGTACCGCTGCGGCTCCCGCTGGCGCTGCAGCCCGGGGGACGCCTGGGGCCCAGGGTACCGCCCGCGGTCGTCGCGACCCGCTGGGAACGTAGCACCGGGGCGCGCATCGCCGGGAGTCGGGCGGAGCGACGCAGCTGGCCTTCCCCGCTGCAATTCGCCGAAGCCGAGGTCCCGACGGCCCCACCTCCCCTGCCGCCGTTTGCCCGCCGCCCGGTGACGCCGGCCGCCCCGGAAGGGCCGGCGCCGCTCGAAGCGCTCGCCCGGTATGCCGACCTGGGCCTGCAGCTGCGCTCGCGTTTCGAGATGAAGGTCGACCAGCTGCGCAACCGCCGCTGTACCTCCGCCGACCTGCTCAACCCGGTCTCCGGCTGCCAGAGCGGGTTCCCCACGCCGGCGCTCGACCAGCAGTTCAACGTGCGCGCCGGGGGCATCGTGGGCGACCGGGTGCACGTCAACGTGGACTATGACAGCGAGCGCGAGTTCACCGCCAACAACAACATCAACGTCTATTACCAGGGACTGGAGGACGAGATCCTCCGGCGGGTCGAGGTCGGCAACGTGGGGTTCGTGGCGCCGCCGTCCCGGTTCATCACGGCGGCGATCCCGGCCAACTCGTTCGGCATCCAGGCCGAGGCTCAGGTCGGGGCGTTCGAGTTCCGCACGATCGTCGCCCAGCAGCGCGGCTCCCAGCTGCGGACGCGCGTCTACACGATCGGCGAACGCACCACCCAGCCGGTGAGCCGCGAGCTGCGGGATCTCGATTTCGAGAGCGGGCGCTTCTTCGCGGTCGTGAATCCGCGAACCGTGCCCGGATTTCCCGGCGTCGACCTGCTGGGGCTCGCCGCCGACGCGCTGCCCGCCACGCAGCGGCCCGTCCAGGTGCGGCTCTACCGGTTGCGGGCGCGCAGCACGAGCAGCGTGACCAATCCCAACCTCGGCGGCATCGACGCCGTCGCAGTGCGCACCGACAGCCCGCAGCGCGTCGGGCCGTTCCCCTGGGAGCTGCTCGTGGAGGGCCGCGACTACTACCTCGACCCGTCGGGGCTGTGGTTCGCGCTCGGTACCCGCGTGGGCGACCAGGATTTCCTCGCCGTCTCGTACATCACCGCGTCGGGGGACACCGTCGGGACGTATCCCGCGGTGAGCAGCGGGCTCGATACGCTGGAGCTGATCTACGAGCCGCGCCGGGGCCCCGAGGTGCCGACCTTCGATTACGAGCTCCGCAACGTCTACCGGCTTGGCAGCAGCGACATCGACCGGTCGTCGCTCGACGTGGCCCTCGTGGTGAACGAGTCCGAGCGGCCGCTCGACGGGCTCGGGACGTACCTGTCGCGCCTGCGGGTGGCCCAGCCCAGCGACGAGGCCCGCCTCGACGAGTTCAACCGCGTGTTCCCGCGTGATCGCGACCCGAACAACGGGGCGCCGGTCGTCGACCAGTTTCTCGTCTTCCCCCATCTCCGGCCGTTCGCCGACACCGTCCGGTTGCAGCCGGCGGAGCGGAACGACTCGCTGTATCGCACCCCGACCTATCTGCTCTCGACCCAGGGCCCGCCGCCTCGGTTCCGGGTGCGGCTGCAGTACGAAGCGGCGGGCGGCGGCGACCGCGGCTCGCTCAACCTGGGCGCGCTGCAGATCCGCGAAGGCACCGAGAAGCTGTTTCTAGGCAATGCGCAGCTGGTGCGGGGCCGCCACTACGCGATCGAGTACGCCATCGGCCAGGTCACGTTCATCAACCCCGACTCGCTGTTCCGGGGCCCGACGCAAGTGCGCGCGCAATTCGAGGAGAACCAGCTGTTCGACGTGGCGCCGAAGAGTCTCTATGGGATCACGACGACGTACAACCTGGGCTCGCGCGGCCGGCTCAACGCCATCCTGCTGAGTCAGAAGGAGAGCAGCCTGCTGACGCGCCCGCAGCTCGGGTTCGAGCCGCAGGCCAATCTCCTCGGCGGGCTGAGCGCGGAGCTCTACTTCCGGCCCGACATCGTGACGCGGGCGCTCGACGCTCTGCCGCTGATCTCGACCTCGGTCCCGTCCAACCTGACCGTGACGGGCGAGATCGCGATGTCGAAACCGAATCCCAATCAGGCGGGGCAGGCCTACCTCGAGGAGTTCGAGGGCGCGTCCACTCGGGGCATCTCGCTGCTCGAGAACCAATGGCAGTTGGGCAGCCGTCCGGCCTCGGGGCGCGGCCTCGGCACGCCCTATCTCGCGCCCACGGGCGGATTCGCCGACGGCGACGCCGTGCCGCTGGTGTGGCAGAACGCGGTGCAGTCGGGCAACGACGTGCTGCAGTTCGGGCCGCGCGACATCGACTCGACCATCATCCTGCTCGGGACGGCCCGCGAGATCGAGACCGTCCTGTGGCTCACGCTCAAGCCCGACACGATCGGCGGCGCGCCCGACCCCCTCACGGGCGCCCCGCGCTGGTTCCGGCCGCACACGCCGGGCCCGCGCTGGCGCAGCATGACCCAGCCGTTCGGCGGCACGGGGCTCGGACTCGACCTGTCCCGCGTCGAGTTCCTCGAGTTCTGGGTGCTGGAGGACGCCGACCGCAGCGCGAAGACCGAAGGCGTGACGATGCTGGTCGACTTCGGCACCGTGTTCGAGGACGCGGTGGCCTTCGGCCCCGACACGCTCACGGTGGCCGGGAGCGACACCGTCTTCAGCGGCTTCCGCTTCCTGGGTCAGGGCCGGCTCGACACCGAGCGCGACACGCTCACCAACGTGTTCAACGCGGCGCTGAACGACGTCGGCATTCACGGGGACCTGCTGCCCTCGATCGTGAACGCCACGACGGGCCAACCCCTCACGAACTTCCCGATGTGCGCGCTGGTGCCCGGCGCGGGCCTCCCGGTGTTCCCGCTCGGCGACATCGGCGCGCGGTGTACCCGCCGCAACGGCTTCGCGGACGGAGAGGACCTGAACGGCGACGGGCGGCTCGACGTCACGGTCGGGACGGTGCAGGAAGACCTGGTGCGGTACGTGTTTCCCCTGGGCGACGACCGCTACTTCGTGCGCAACGGCAACACGCTGCTCGACGCGCGCGGCCGGCCGGTCACGTGGCGGCTGTACCGCATTCCGTTCCGGGAAGACACCCTGCAAATCGGGTCGCCCAACCTGCGCCAGATCCAGGGGCTGCGGCTCACGGTGGTGGCCCCCGACCGGGGGCCGCAGGAGCCGGAAGTGTTCTTTGCGCTGACCCGCATGCGGCTGGTGGGCGCGCCGTGGCTCAAACGGGCGGCGACGCCCATTGCGGGCCTGAGTGGGGCGGAGGGCGAGCCGCACGGCGAGGTGATCGCCTCGCTGGCCACCACCGAGAACCTCGATCTGGGCTACACGCCCCCGCCCGGCGTGCTCAATCAGGCGGATCGGCGGGGCGCCGGCTTCGAATTCGGCTCGCAGCAGATCAACGAGAAGTCGCTGCGGCTGCTCGCCCGGGATCTCCGGGGCGGCGAGCGCGCCGAGGCGTTCATCCGGTTCACCGACGAAGCGGACAAGAACTTCCTGCGGTACGGCACGCTGCGGGTGTGGGCGCGCGGCCGCGGCCCGGGGTGGGAGGACGGCGACCTGGAGTTCTTCATCAAGGCCGGCCGTGACGAGCACAACTTCTACCTCTACCGCACGCCCGTGCGCACGGTCGACTGGCTGCCCGAGGTGGTGATCGACCTCGAACGCTGGCTGCTGCTGCGCGCGGACATCGAGGGGCGCTGGCTGCGCGGCGAGCCGCCGTCGGGCTCGGCGGAGTGCGGCGGGGATCTCACCGCGTACGTGGCGTGCGACGGCCCCTACATGGTGCAGGTGCGCGATCCCGGCATCGCGCCGCCCAATCTGGCGCGCGTGTCCGAGCTCGCGGTCGGAATCTACCGTCCACGCCAATCGGTGTTCGTCGACCAGGCCGAGTTGTGGGTGGATGACATCCGGCTGAGCGACGTGAACGCCCGCATGGGCGTCGCCGGCGCGATCGACGTGCGGCTCCAGGCCGCGGACGTGGGCGACGTCGCGTTCTCGTTCAGCACGCGGGACGCGCAGTTCCAGCAGCTGGGCGAGGCTCCGAGCTACACGACCGATGCGGCGATCCGCCTCGGCGGTACGTTCCGGCTCGACAAGCTCCTGCCCGGCTCGAACTTCAGCATCCCGCTCGGGATCCAGTACACGCGGTCCACGGTGGACCCGTTCTACCTCAACCGGAGCGACATCCGGGCCGACGCGCTCACGGGACTGCGGGAGCCGCGCAGCGCCACGACGTCGTACACGATCGGGTACCGGAAGACCTCGCGCGGCACGTCGCTCGTCGAGCGGCTCTTCGTCGACCCGATCTCGCTGCAAGGGTCGCTCTTCCGGGGCCAGACGACGACCGAGCTGAGCGAGGCGACGAGCACGAACCGCCAGCTGCGGGTGGACTACAACAGTGTCCCGAGCGCGGTGACGGTGAAGGGGGCCCCGGGGTTCCTGGTGGATCTCGTCAATGGCCTGCCCACGTTCGTGCGCACCAGCGAGTTCGCCAAGGCCCTGCGCAACGCCCGGCTCCGCGTCACGCCCGCCCAGGTGCGCGGGGCGGTGACGCTGACGAACAACGAGACCAGCCGGTTCACGTACCGGGTTCCGGTCGCGCTCGCGACCGACGCCGCCCTGCTGCCGTCGCGCGGGGTCACGCACACGCTGCGCAGCGACGGCGGGCTCGACCTGCGCCCGTTCCCCACGCTTTCGCTCCGCAGCGACATCAGCTCCACGCGCGATCTCCAGGACTACGGCGATACGACGGCCATCGGCCGCCTGCTGCAGCGGGAACGGCGCGACCTGCTGGGTGTCGGCGTGGGGTTCGAACGCCAGCGGATCATCACGACCGCGCTGAACGTGTCGCCCGCGATCGCGAGCTGGCTGCGTCCCCGGTTCCTGCTCACCACGCGGTTCACGTTCAACCGTGACCCCAACCAGCGGACGCCCGTCCGGCTCGACGGCGACACGGCGGGCGCGTTCCGGTTGCCGGAGACGCTGGCCAATTCGCGCCGCCGCGAGCTCGGACTCACCGTCGCCCCCGGCCGGCTGCTGGCCAACCTCGTGGGCGAGCGCACCTCGCTGGGCCGCGCGTTCCTGCGGATCCAGCCCGTGGACGTCGCGTGGAGCCGCGAGCTGCGCTCCAGCTTCGACCGGCCGCCCTTCGCCGCGCCCCTCGGGTATCAGTTCGCGCTGGGCGGGCTCGAGTCGTTCCGCGCGCGGGACGGCGTCCTCGCGACCTCGGCCGGCGATCAGCGGTCGCGCACCGCCGGGGGCGGGGTGCAGCTGCCGCTGGGCGTGTCGGCGCGTGTCAACTACCGCGAGCAGGAGGCGATCACGTGGTCGGCCCGCGGCGGCGCGATGGAGCAGACGGAGCTGGTGCAGCGGAGCACCGAGTGGCCGTCCGGCAACGTGTCGTGGACGTACAGCCCGCGCTGGGCTCTCCGCAGAGTGGTGTCGATCGTGAACGCCAACGTGCGGTACGTCGAAAACGAGACGTCCAGCGAGCAGCCGGGGCTCGCCGGCGGCGAAGCCAGCAGCACCGCGAGCACGACCCGGGCGTTGGGCCCGTCCCTGACGCTCACCTGGGTCGGCGGGATCGTGACCACGTTCCAACTCAACGACGCGCAGACGGACGCGATCACGTCGGGTAACATCACGCGTCGGGACCAGGACGACTGGACGGCGACCGTCAACTTCGCCTTCCGGCCGCCGCGCTCGCTGATCCGGCTCCGCAACGAGATCCGGAGCACGCTGTCCTACACCAGGTCGGCCGTGGTCGTGTGCCTGCTGCGCGCCGGGAGCGAGGAGTGCACCCCGATCTCGGACAGCCGGCGCAGCGCGCTCGACATCCGGCTCGATACCGGGTTCTCGCCCCAGGTGCGGGGCGGAGCCAACTTCAGTTACGTCGTGACCGAACAGCGACACACGTCGCAGGAGTTTGCGCAGATGGTGTTCTCGGTCTTTGCCGAGGTGTTCTTCCTGTCGGGGCAGCTCCGATGAGGCGACGGGTCGTCCTCCTCGTGGCGGCGGCCGCCTGCGGCGCGGGCGGCGTGCCGCCCACGCCGTTCGACGGCGACGCCGCCCTGCGCTACGTCCAGGAGCAGGTCGCGTTCGGGCCGCGCGTGCCCGGCACCGACGGGCACCGCCGCGCCGGGGACTGGATCCTGGCCCATCTCTCGCGCACGGCCGACTCCGTCGCGGTGCAGGCCTTCACTCACGTGACGCAGACCGGCGACACGCTGGCGCTGCGCAACTTCATCGGCCGGTTTCGCCCGAGCGCCGCGGAGCGAGTGCTGTTGCTGGCCCACTGGGACACGCGGCCGCGCTCGGACCAGGCGCGCAACCTCGCGCAACAGGCGATCCCGGTCCCCGGCGCCAACGACGGAGCCTCCGGGACGGCCGTGCTGCTCGGCGTCGCGGACGTGTTGGCGCAGCAGCCGCCGTCGGTGGGCGTGGACCTGCTGTTCGTGGACGGCGAGGACTACGGCGACTTCAACGGGCCCGACGTGCTGCTCGGGTCGCGGCACTACGCCCGGCAGCTGTCCCGCGACGGCCACCCGCTCTACGCGGTCCTGTTCGACATGGTCGGCGATGCCGAGCTGCAGATCTTCCAGGAGGGGAATTCGATGATCGCCGCCCCGGAGGTGGTGGATCGGGTCTGGGACGTGGCCCGGCGGCTAGGCTACGGCGACGTGTTCCGCCCCACGCTGCGGCATACGGTGACCGACGATCACGTGCCGCTGATCGAAGCGGGCGTGCGCGCGATCAACGTGATCGATTTCGATTACGGGCCGGAGAACGCCTATTGGCACACGCCGGCGGACACGCCGGACAAGGTCAGTGCGCGCAGCCTGAAGATCGTCGGCGACGTGGCGGTGGCGCTGGTGAGGTAGCACCGGCGGGTGGGCGGATGGACGGGGGCGGTTGGTGACGCTCAGCCCACCGCTCGACCGCTCAACCGCTCAACCGCCCCCAAACCCCCCGGTCCTGCGCGCGTTCGGTACGGGTCGTCGCCCGATGTGCCCCCATCGTGACGCCATGGCCTCCCTCGACGATCGCCGGGCGGCGCTGCTGCTCCTCGCTCTCGCGGGGGTGGGGCTGGGCGTCCGTTTGGTGACCGACCGCACGGCCCCGCCGGGTGCTGTGGCGTACCGTCCCGTGGCCGTCGCGCGCACGCCGGCCGAGTCGGTGGCGGCGCGGGCGGCGCGCGTCGCGCGCCCGCTGGCCCCGGGCGAGCGGGTGGACGTCGATCGTGCCCCCGTCGAGGAGCTGGCGCGGCTGCCGCGCATCGGACCGGCGCTGGCGGCGCGGATCGTCTCGGATCGGGCGGCGCGCGGCCCATTCGGGTCCCTGGCGGCGCTGGAGCGCGTGGCCGGGATCGGCCCCGCCACGGTGGAGGGCCTCCGTCCCCACGCTGCGTTCTCCGGCGGTGCGCGGGCGGAGTGGCGCCGGGTGGCCGGCGACGGTCGCGTACGGGTCAACGTGGCGAGTGCGGCGGAGTTGGCCACGCTGCCGGGGATCGGATCGCGGCTGGCGGCGGCGATTCTCGAGGACCGGGCGCGGCGCGGGCCGTACCGTCGCCCGAGCGATCTGTTGCGCGTGCCCGGAATCGGCCCGGCGGTGCTGCGACGGCTCGAAGGTCGTATCTCCGTACCTTGACACGACCTAGGGCACTCGTACTTTAACCGATTGAGCCCGACCGCACCTGGGATCGCGCTCCGGTTCTTCCACGACAGGCGGCTATGGCCACGGCGGCGGCGAGCACGGTACGGATTGGTGACCTCCTCCTGCGGGAGGGGCTCATCACTCGCGACCAGCTCGACCAGGCGCTCCTCGAGCAGCGCAACTCGGGGATGCGCATTGGCTACTGTCTCGTGAAGCTGGGCTTCGTGCAGGAAACCGAGATCACCAAGGCGCTCGCTCGGCAATACCGCATGCCGGCCGTCGACCTGTCGCGCTTCGAAGTCGATCCCAAGATCATCAAGCTCGTGCCCGCCGACGTGGCCGTGCGCCACATCGTGCTCCCGCTCAAGCGCGAAGGGCGCATGCTCACCGTCGCGCTCGCCGACCCGACCAACCTCGGCGTGGTGGACGACCTCAAGTTCATCACGCGCTACGACATCTTCCCGGTCATCGCCGGCGAGTACACGCTCAAGAACGCCATCGAGCGCTATTACGAGCAGACCGACGCGCAGCTGCAGACGCTCCTCAAGAACATGGAGGACGAGGAGCTCGAGGTCATCGAGGAGGAGGAGGAGGAGGCCGGGCCCGTCCAACTGTCGGACGACGCCCCGGTGGTGAAACTGATCAATGGGATTCTGACGGACGCGGTGAAACGGGGCGCGAGCGACGTCCACATCGAGCCGTTCGAGCACGAGATCCGCGTGCGGTACCGCATCGACGGGGCGCTGCTGGAGGTGATGAAGCCGCCGCCGAAGCTGAAGGCCGCGCTCACGAGCCGCGTCAAGATCATGTCGAACCTGAACATCGCCGAGCGGCGAGTGCCGCAGGACGGGCGCATCAAGCTCAAGATGGGCAAGCGGGTCATCGATTTCCGGGTGTCCACGCTGCCGGTCATCTTCGGCGAGAAGATCGTGCTCCGGATCCTCGACAAGGGGAACCTCACGCTCGATCTGACCAAGTTCGGGTTCGAGCCCAAGGCCGAGCGCGATCTGATGCGGGCGATCCTGAACCCGTACGGCATGGTGCTGGTCACCGGGCCGACGGGCTCGGGCAAGACGACGACCCTGTACTCGGCGCTGCAACGGATCAACACGATCGAGGTCAACATCATGACCGCGGAGGATCCGGTGGAGTACAATCTCCACGGGATCAACCAGGTGCTGGTGCGGAACGAGATCGGGATGACCTTCGCGGCCGCGCTGAAGGCGTTCCTGCGGCAGGATCCGAACATCATCATGGTCGGCGAGGTGCGGGACATCGAGACGGGCAGCATCGCGATCAAGGCGGCGCTCACCGGCCACCTGGTGCTGTCCACGCTGCACACGAACGACGCGCCCTCGACCATCACGCGCATGATCGACATGGGTATCGAGCCGTTCAACGTGGCCAGCGCGGTGAACCTGATCGTGGCCCAGCGGCTGGTCCGTCGGATCTGTTCCGAGTGCAAGGCCGCGCACCAGTACGAGCCGGAGGAGCTCCATGCGCTCGCGCTGTCGGACGCCGACCTCGCCGGGATCACCTTCTACCGGGGCAGCGGCTGCGACGTCTGCGGCGGGACGGGGTACAAGGGGCGCGCCGGCCTATACGAGGTCATGGCGCTCTCGCCCGAGCTGCGACGGATGATCCTCGCCGGGGCCTCGGCGGCGGAGTTGAAGGACCAGGCCGTATCGGAGGGCATGCTGACCCTGCGGACCGACGGCATCGTGAAGATCAAGAAGGGGGTCACGACCCTCGAGGAAGTCGTAAAGGAGACGGCGGAATAACGATGACCAACCCAGCGAGTACGCAGGCGGCGGGCGGCCCCGGACAGATCAACCTCCGGCAGCTGCTCGAGGAGATGATCGAGCGCGATGCCTCCGACCTGCACGTGTCCGCCGGCGAGCGGCCCAAGCTCCGGATTGATGGCGACATTACGAATGCGCGGATCGAGCACGTCCTGACGCCCAAGGACACGCTGCAGCTGGCGTACTCGGTGCTGACGGAAAACCAGAAGAAACGGTTCGAGACCGAGGACGAGCTCGACTTCTCCTTCGGCATCCAGAACCTGGCGCGCTTCCGCGGCAACTGCTTCAAGCAGCGCGGCTGCGTCTCGATGGTGATCCGGCAGATTCCGTTCACGGTGAAGACGTTCGAGGAACTGAACCTGCCGCCGGTGCTCGAGAAGTTTGCCGAGCGGCCCCGGGGCCTGGTCCTGGTGACCGGGCCCACGGGGTCGGGGAAGTCCACGACGCTGGCGGCGATGCTGGACAAGATCAACAAGGAGCGCAAGGGCCACATCATCACGGTGGAAGACCCGATCGAGTTCATTCACCGGCACCAGGGGTGTATCGTCAACCAGCGCGAGATCGGGACCGACACCAAGTCGTTCGCCGCCGCACTCAAGTATGCGCTGCGGCAGGACCCGGACATCGTGCTCGTCGGCGAGATGCGGGACCTCGAGACCATCGCGGCCGCGCTCACCATCGCCGAGACCGGGCATCTGGCCTTTGCGACGCTGCACACCAACTCGGCGGCCGAGTCGATCAACCGGATCATCGACGTGTTCCCCTCGCACCAGCAGTCGCAGGTCCGCGCGCAGCTGGCGTTCGTGCTCGAAGGGGTCGTGACGCAAACGCTGCTGCAGCGGGTGTCGGGCAAAGGACGCGTGATGGCCTGCGAGATCATGGTGGCCACACCGGCCATCCGCGCCCTCATCCGCGACGACAAGGTGCACCAGATCTACTCGGCGATGCAGGCGGGCAAGAAGCACGGGATGCAGACCCTCGCCGACTCGCTGTACACCCTGTATCTCAACCGCGAGGTCGGGCTGGAGGAGTGCCTCCGCGTCGTCGCGGACCCGAACGAGTTCCTCCGCATGGTCGGCGAACCCGCGCCCGGCGATGCGGAGCCGAGCGGCCCGCGCGCGATGGCCGGGCGCCGCTAACGCTGGGAGGCGAGATCCATGCCGACGTTTGAGTACACCGCGCGCAACCCGCAGGGGCAGGAAGTCAACGGGACGATGGACGCGACCTCGCGCGACGAGGTGGCGTCGAATCTCCGCAAGAACCGGCTGGTGCTGATCCGGCTGCGTGAGGCGAAGCGCCTGGTGCGGCGCGGCGGACGCATCGCCACGCGCGACATCGTCATCTTCACCCGGCAGTTCGCCACGATGATCAACGCCGGGCTGCCGCTGGTGCAGGCCCTGGACATCCTCGCGCAGCAGACCGAGAACAAGGCGCTCGCCGAGGTGACCAAGCAGGTGGTGTACGACGTGGAGAGCGGTCATACGCTGGCCGACGCCCTGTCGAAGCACCCCAAGGCCTTCACCGCGCTCTATGTGAACATGGTCGCCGCCGGCGAGGCCGGCGGTATTCTCGACACGATTCTCCTGCGCCTGGCGGTGTTCCTCGAGAAGAACGACGCGATCATCCGCAAGGTGAAGGGCGCGATGATCTACCCCGCGGTGATCTTTTCGGTGGCCATCCTCGCCATCGTCATCCTGCTGATCTTCGTGATTCCGACCTTCCAGCAGATGTTCGCGTCGGTCAACATGGACCTGCCGCTGCCCACGAAGATCGTGATCGGGGCCAGCGACGTGCTGCAGCAGTTCTGGTGGCTGATGGGGCTCTCGGTCGTCGTCCTCGGATACCTCATCAAGAAGTACTACGAGACGGACAACGGGAAGCTCGTGATCGACCGGATGCTGCTGCGGGCCCCGGTGGTCGGCGACCTCCTGCGGAAGTCGGCCGTGTCGCGCTTCACGCGCACGCTGGGCACGCTGATCTCCTCGGGTGTGGCGATTCTCGACGGGCTCGAGATCACGGCCCGGACGGCGGGCAATCGGGTGATTCACGACGCCGTGATGGAGTCGCGCGGCTCCATCGCGGGCGGCGAGACCATCGCCCAGCCGCTCGCCAAGTCGGGGGTGTTCCCGCCCATGGTGACGTCGATGATCGCCGTCGGCGAGGCCACCGGCGGACTGGACGAGATGCTCACGAAGATCGCGGACTTCTACGACGACGAAGTGGACGCGGCGGTCGGCGCGCTCCTGTCGCTGATGGAACCCATCATGATCGTGGTCCTTGGCGTGATCGTGGGCGGCATGATCGTCGCCATGTACCTCCCGATCTTCGGGATGATCAACGCCGTGCAGTGAGCCGCCGGCCGCAAGTCGCGCCGGGCAGCCGCGCGCGGAGGTCGTGACCACGCCACCTGAAGGAGCCCGGACCGGAGCGGATCCCCGGTCCGGGCTCCGCACATCCGGCCCCGACGCCGACCGACCCCCACTGGGCGAGGTCGCGCGGCTGTTCGTCAAGCTCGGCACCATCGCCTTCGGCGGCCCCGCGGCGCACATCGCAATGATGGAGGACGAGGTCGTCCGCCGTCGCCGCTGGCTCGGCCGCGAGGCGTTTCTCGATCTCGTCGGCGCCACCAACCTCATTCCCGGCCCCAACTCGACCGAGCTCGCTATCCACCTGGGCTACGCCCGCGCCGGGTGGCGGGGGCTGCTGGTCGCCGGCGCGTGCTTCATCCTCCCCGCCGCGCTCATCGTGGGCGTGCTCGCGTGGGCCTACGTCCGCTTCGGGACCCTCCCCGCCGCCGAGTGGCTGCTTTACGGCGTCGGCCCGGTGGTGATCGCGATCGTGGTCCAGGCCGTCTGGCGTCTGGGCCGCACCGCGCTGAAGACCTCGTGGCTCGGCGCCCTCGGGATCGGGGCCGTGGGGGCGGCGGCGGGCGGCCTGCACGAGCTGCTCGTGCTCGCCGCCATCGGCGCGCTCGCCGTCCTGGCGCGGGCCGTCGTCGCCCGCCGCCGCGGAGCCGAACGCCCGGGGAAGCACTCCGGGGCCTTCCTGGTTCCGCCACTGCCGGCGGGCGGGGGCGTCGCGGGCGGGACCGCGGGACTCGCGGCCGCGAGCCTGGGTGGGGCCGGGGCCGTCGCGGGCACGGTCCCGTTCGGACTGTGGCCGCTGTTCGGCGTGTTCGTGAAAGTGGGCGCCGTCCTGTTCGGCTCCGGCTACGTCCTGCTCGCCTTCCTCCGGGCCGATCTCGTGACCCGCCTGGGCTGGCTGACCGAGCACCAGTTGATCGACGCCGTGGCGATCGGCCAGGTGACCCCCGGACCGGTCTTCACGACGGCGACGTTCATCGGCTACGTGCTGGGCGGTCCCGTGGGCGCCGTCGTCGCCACCGTCGGCATCTTTCTCCCGGCGTTCGTGTTCGTCGCGCTCAGCCGTCCCCTGCTCCCGCGGCTGCGGCGCTCCCCCGTCCTGAGCGCGCTACTCGATGGCGTCAACGTCGCATCGCTCGCCCTGATGGCCGTCGTCACCTGGCAGCTGGCACGGGCGGCACTGGTCGACGGTCTCACCCTCGCGCTCGCCCTGACGAGCGCCTTGCTGCTCTTCCGGTTCCGCACCAACTCCGCCTGGCTGGTGCTGGGCGGTGCCGCGGTGGGGCTGGCGGCGCGGGCGCTCGGCCTCACGTGACGCTCGGGGGCCCGCGGGCCGCGCGTCCCTAGCGGTAGTCCGGATTGGGAAAGTCGAACCGGCATCCGGCATCCCATTCCGACCGCTGGTTGCCGTGGGCCGGAACGCCGCCGCGATCGACGAGCATCCGGGCCAGGTGGAGCAGGTTCCACGTCATGAACGTGGTGTTCCGGTTCGTGAAGTCGTTCTCCGGCCCGCCGGAGCCCTCGTCGAGATAGGACGGCCCCGGGCCGGCTTCGCCGATCCAGCCGGCGTCCGCCTGCGGCGGGATCACGTATCCCAGGTGCTGCAGCGAGTAGAGGATGTTCATCGCGCAGTGCTTGACGCCATCTTCGTTCCCGGTGATGAGGCAGCCGCCGACCCGACCGTAGTAGGCGTACTGGCCACGATCGTTGAGCTGGCCGGAATTGCCGTAGAGCCGCTCGATCACCTTCGCACAGACCGACGACTTCTCCCCCAGCCAGATGGGCGTGCCGAGCACGAGGATCGTCGCGCGCTGCACCTGCGCGTTCAGGGCGGGCCAGTCGTCCGTCTCCCAGCCGTGCGCCGTCATGTCGGGGTAGACGCCGGGCGCGAGGTCGTGGTCCACGGCACGCACGTAGTCCACGGTGACGCCGTTGCGTTCCATGATCTCCATGGAGATCCGCATGAGACCCTCGGTGTGCGACCGCTGCGGGCGCGGTTTCAGCGTGCAGTTGATGAACAGGGCCCGGAGATCGGAGAAGTCGTAGTCGTGGGCGTCACACAGCGCCCGCTGCCGGTCGGTGAGCGTCATGGCGTGCCTCGCGTCGGGGGTCGAACGAGACAAGGTACCGGCGGGGACCGGACGGGCAACCGCGCCGCGTGCCTTGACAGTGGCCCGTCTCTCCGGGGACCTTGAGGCCGTTCGCCGCCGTCTTCCATTCCGTGTTCTCCGGACCGCCCATCATGACGTCGACGCCCAATCCGATCGTTGCCATCGAGACGTCCCACGGCACCATCACGGCCGAGTTGTTCGCCGACCGCGCGCCCGGGTCGGTGGAGAACTTCCTGGCCTACGTGGAGGCCGGCCATTACGCCGACACCGTGTTTCACCGCGTGATTCCGAATTTCATGATCCAGGGTGGCGGACTGTCGGCCGACCTGTCCCCCAAGCCGACCCGCAAGCCCATCCGAAACGAGGCGGACAACGGCCTTAAGAACGCGCGGGGCACGCTGGCCATGGCGCGCACGTCGGAGATCCACAGCGCCACGTCCCAGTTCTTCGTCAACCTGGCCGACAACGCGTTTCTGGACCACGGCAGCCGGGACTTCGGCTACGCCGTCTTCGGGCGGGTGACGGCGGGAATGGAGGTGGTCGACGCCATCGCCGGGGTGAAGACCGGGCGGCGGGGCGCCCACGCCGACACGCCGGTCGAGCCGGTGGTGATCCGGAGCGTGCGACGGCAGGGACCGGTCGCCGGCTGAGGCTGGCCCGGCGCGTCCCCGTCCGGCTGCCGCGCCGCTACGCCTCCTCGGTGTCTCCCGCGACCCAGCGGGCCCAGGTCGCCTCCGCCAGGCCGACGGTGAGCCGGTGGGTACAGCGGACCAGCGGCGTGCGGAGCAGCAGCGGTTCGAACGCCAGCTTCTCCAGCCAGCGTGCCGCGCTGAGCCGGGTGGCGTGGAGGCCGAGGGCGGCGAACCGCCGCGAGTCGCGATCCAGCAGCGCTTCGACGCCGAATTGCTGCGCGAAGCGCCGCAGCTCCCCCGGGGAGGCGGCGCGCACGGTGAGGTCGACGAAATGGGTCTTGATGCGCCGCTCCGCGAAGAACCGCAGGGCCTTGCGCGTGTCGGCGCATTTGCGCGTGCCGAAGATCTGCACTTCCATGGGCGG
>JBFGDF010000007.1:0-49975 GCA_041580775.1 Gemmatimonadales bacterium | reverse complement strand
GGTGACGACGGCGCTCGCCACCCCGGCCGGGAGTGGCCTCATCGGCGGGCAAGCGGCCGTGATCGACCTCGACGGCTCCACGGTGGACGCCATGGTGGTCAGGTCGCCGGCCGCCATGGTGGCCTATCTTCATGAAGACGCCAAGGACGCCGGCGGCGGGTCCCGCGCCGGGGTGGCGCAACGGCTGCGCCGAGTGCTCGACGATGCGCGCGAGTACGACCGCCGACGGACGGATTTCAGCCGCGCCCAGATGCAGCCGCTCGCCGCACCGGCCGCCGACCTCGAGGCGCTGCTTCCCGTCCTGCGTGGTGAGCTGCCGCTCCTCGTGGTTGCCAACCGGCGCAGCGATATCGAAACCGCGCTCCGGATCGCCCGACAGTACGGCCTCCGGCTCATCCTCGCGGGCGCGGCCGAAGGGTGGGCGATCGCCGATCGAATCGCCGCGGCCGGCGTGCCGGTCCTCGTCCAGCCGATGGACAACATCCCCTCGTACGACGCCCTCGGTATCCGCTACGAGAATGCGGCGGCGTTGGCTCGAGCCGGCGTCACGGTCGTGCTGCTGGAAACCAGCGCGCACAACGCGCGCAATCTCCGCCAGCAGGCGGGGAACGCGGTCTCGTACGGCATGACGTGGGAGGCGGCCCTGCGGGCGGTGACGCTCAATCCCGCCACCGTGTTCGGCATCGCCGACCGGTACGGCTCACTCGAGCCGGGCAAGGTGGCGAACGTCGTCGTATGGAGCGGCGATCCGTTCGAGTTCTCGACCGCCGTCGAGCACGTGTTCATTCGGGGACGCGCGATCCCGCTCACCAGCCGGCAGACGGAACTGCGGGACCGCTACCGGACGCTGCCGCCGAAGTACTGACCCCTACAACTGAAAAGTGAAAAGGACCGTCGTACCCCTTTTCACTTTTCAGTTTTCACTTTTCCCTCTGGTGATCACCACTCGGTCTCGAGACCGAGCGTCTTCCCCTTCTGCGTGGCCGGCACGCCCTCCGCCATCCAGCGAGGAACGGGGGCGTCGCGCAGGTAGTGGTCGAAGTACTGCTGCATGCGGATGTTCCAGTCGCGGCGCTTGGGATAGGGCAGCGGCCAGTGGGGTTCGCCGTTGTAGTTGATGAGCCAGCTCGGCTTCCCCAACCGCCGCAAGCCCGTGAACAGCTCGATCCCCTGGTACCACGGAACGGCGCCGTCGTGGTCGTTGTGGAGAATCAGCAGGGGCGTCTCCACCCGATCCAGCCAGAACAGCGGCGAGTTCTCGAGATAACGCAGCGGCACGTCCCACAGGCTGGCGCCGAGCCGACTTTGTGTCCGTTCGTACTGAAACATGCGGCTCATGCCCGATTCCCAACGGATGCCGCCGTACGCGCTCGTCATGTTGGCCACGGGCGCGCCCGCGGCGGCCGCTCGGAAGAGATTGGTCTTCGTCACCAGGTAGGCGATCTGGTACCCGCCCCAGCTGTGGCCCTGGACACCGATGCGGGCCGGGTCGACGCTGCCGCGCCGGATCAGCTCCAGCACGCCGGGGACGACGCAGTCGAGCGCACTCTCGCCGGGGTACCCTTCCCGATACACGATGTCCGGCACGAACACCAGGTAGCCGCGGCTGGCATAGAACGTGGGCCGGATGACGGATCGGTGTGGGAGCGGCGGGTAATGGGCAAACAGGTTGTGTGCATTCCGCTCGTAGAAGTACACCATCAGCGGATATCGCCGCCCGGGATCGAAGTCGGTGGGCTTGTAGAGCAGCCCCTGCAGCGGCGTCCCATCCGTGGAGTGCCAGGACATCAGCTCGGCGGTCGCCCAGCGGTATTCCGCCTGCTGCGGATTGGCATCGCTCACTTTCCGCGCATCCGCCAGATCGACTCCCGCCACCCACAGATCGGGAAACTCCGCCACCGATTCCCGGGAAAACAGGAGCAGATCGGCACCCGCCGCCTTCCGCGGCCGGGAGAAGCGGCGCTCGGCCATCAGCAGTCGTTCAGGCGGCCGGTTGCCATCCACGTGATCGCGATAGAAGCCCGCCCGCTTAGTGGGCTCGTGGAACGCCGACAGGAGCAACGGCGCGGCGGTCGGCAAGGCGGCGCGATCGGGGTCCAGATCCACGACCCGGAACCGCACGCTGTCCCGGCGACCGACCCCGTCGGTCACCGAGCGGGGTGCGCGGCGCCCCTCGGGATCGAGCGCCCACACGTCGAACCGATCGTACACCAGCATTTCCCGGTCGCCCGCCGTCCAACCGGCAACCCCGTAGGGCGGCGCCGGGGCCGGGACATCGTGCTCCTCGTCGAAGAGTGGCACCGTCACGGCATCGGTGAGGCGTGCCGTCCGACCGCTGGCCAGATGCCGGGCGTACCCGACCCGCTCCCGCAGATCGATCCAAGCCGCGTACCGTCCTTCGGGGGAGAGCGTCAGGGTCGCCTGCGTCCGCTCGAGGATGCGGGTTCGCCGCCCGGTCTCGAGGTCCACCACGTACACGTCCCGATACTCGGGATAGTCCCACGAGATCAGCGCGCGGTACGGTCCATCCGCCTGGCCCAGGCCGTACGGTCCATCGTCCCCGTCGGGCAGCGTGAGGGCATCGACCAGTGTGTCAGCGAGCTGCACGACGCGCCCGCTTGGGAGCTGCGCCACCGCGAGGAAGCTGCGACGGCGTGTCTGTTCCAGTCGCCGCAGCTGCATGGACTGGAGCTCGGCGTCCTGCCAGTGCCAGACGTCCACCAGCACGCGCTCGTCGTCGGGCGTGCTGTCTTCGGGAGCCGGCGCGGTCCAGGGCCGCGTGCCGAAGAAGAGCCGGGTGCCGCTTCGCGAGAACGACGGGGTGCGATGCTCGCTCACCGTCCACCCGTCCGGCACGCCGGGCGTGCCGTGGGCTGCCACCCGCTGCGCTTCCCGCTCGCCGACGCGCCAGCGGTAGACGGCCACGCGCGGATGCTCCCGGTCCGCCTCGTCGCGGTCGGTGAGGAAGGCGAGCTGCGTCCCGGACTCGGCGAAGGCCAGGGCCGTGTAGGTTCCCCGGCCGGCCAGCACCCGCCGCGGCTCGCCGGCCGGCAGGTCGAGCACCGTGACCCCGTCGCCGTCACCGATCCGGCTCGACGTCGCCAACGCCAGGCGGCCGCCATCGCGCGCGAACGCGTACGCGGTGACGTCCTCGAAGCGCCGTTCCGTGCCTCGCGTGAGATCGCGTAGCACGAGCGGGCGCCCGACGTCGGCGTCTTTCTTCGGGGCGGGGGCCGCGGTATCTCGCGGAGCCGAGGAATCCGCCACCGTCGCGGCTGGTGGGCGTTCCAGCAGGTACGCCACCCACCCACCGCCGCGCTCCGGAACCAGGAACGACAGCACATGCTCGATCTTCCGGACGGTGCCCGTCGCGAGATCCACGATCCCCAACGAGTCCTTGGGAAGGTCCTCACTCTTCGCCTTGGCGCGTTTCGCCGCGCGCACGGCGGCGAATTCGGGTCGGATCGTGAAGACCGCGAAGTCGCCCGCCGCGGTGAACGCGGCATCCTGCCCGCGGGGCACCCGATGCTCGCCCGCGCCGCCCGTCGCGCGGAGAACGAGGGTCGCATCGCCCTGCTCCGGCTCCAGGACGTAGGCGAGCCAGCGACCGTCGCGGCTCAAGCGTTCCTGCCGGATGGTCTGCCATCGGTCGTACGCCTCGTGATCGAGCGGTCGCTGCGCGAGCAGGGGTACCGGCAGGACGAGCAGCCCGCCGCCGAGCGCGGCGAGGCGAACGAGACGGTCCCACGGGCGGGCACGGTGGATCGTGGTCATCGGGTGGGCCCTTTCGCGGGTCAGCCCGTTGGCTGGGTCAGCGGGTGCGCGCCGGGGAGGCGCGTGACGTCGATCTTGAACAGTTGGGCCGCCGTCCGCCAGGCGATGTTGTCGCGCTCTTCGGGCTCGAGCTCGAGGCTGTGGAAGAACTTGATGTAGCTCTTCATGCCCACCAGCGGCCAGTCGCTGCCGAACATGAGCTGGCGTGAGGGGTCGCCCATATAGTGGATCATCTCCCGCACGCGCTGCAGCGTGTAGCGTTCGAACTCGGCCGAGAAATCACCCAGCGTGAGGCCGGAAATATCCGCGTACACGTTGTCGTTCTTGTAGAGCACCTGGGCGGCGTCCAGGAACCAGGGATTGCCGAGATGGCACATGACGAACTTGACGTCGGGGAAATCCACGGCCACGTCGTCCACGAGCAGCGGGTGGGCTTGGCGAACCTTCGCTCCCTTCGCGTAGGTGTCCCCCGTGTGGATCATGACCGGGATGTCGCACTTGGCCGCGAGGCGGAAGAAGCTCTCGAGCGACGGATCGTTGATCGCGTAATGATCGTATCCGGGATACAGCTTGATGCCCTTCACGCGCCCGGCGCGGACCCGTTCCTCGAGATTGAACAGGTCCGTGCGCTCACGGTCGGCGCGCCAGCGGATTCCCTCCACCACCGTGAGGCGCGGATCGTCGCCGACGGCGTCGAGCACCGTTGCGACGTGCGGCCGATGTGGCGTGACCTTGTACGAGGTCAGGACCACGGCGTGCCCCACCTCGTTGGCGGCCATGGCGTTGAAGAGATCCTGCGCGACGTCCTGGACGGACCGCTCGCGTTCCTCGTCGTAGTTATTCAGATGGACATGGCAATCGATCAGCATCCGTCGGCTCCTCCCGCAAGCTCCAGGCTGGGGGTCAACGTCCTAAACTAGCTAGGCGTATGGCACGCGGGGGCACTCCCGTCCCACGTCTTCACGATCAGGAGGCAGACAACCCATGCAGCGAACCACCGGGCTCATTCTCGGCCTCGCCCTGCTCCCCGCAGCCGCGGGTGCTCAGTCCCTTCCGACGGACGATGCCGTTCTCCAGCACATCTGGCGGCAGGGCATGGAGCAGTCGCAGGTCGAACCGCTCATGCAGACGCTCACCGACTCGATCGGACCACGGTTGACCGGCACGCCGGCCATGCAGGCGGCCAGCGAATGGGCGATCGCGCAGTACACGCGGTGGGGCATCCCGGCACGCCAAGAAACCTACGGCACGTGGAGGGGGTGGCGGCGCGGCGTGAGTCATGTCGACCTGCTGCGGCCGCGGGTGCGCTCGCTCGAGGGTGGCTTGCTGGCGTGGAGTCCGGGGACCCCCCGGGCCCGCCCCATCGAGGCCCCGGTCGTGGTGCTGCCGGTGGTGGCCGACAGCGCGGCGTTCGCCGCGTGGCTCCCTACGGTGAGGGGCAAGCTGGTGGCCATCTCGTTCCCCGAGCCCACGTGCCGGCCCGACGATGCGTGGGAGGACTACGCCAGGGAGGGCGACCAGCGGTTCGTTGCCTTGATGCGGCGGTTCGGCCAGATCCCACCCCCCTCGGTGTTCGACAGGATGCGGCGCGCGCGGGCGACGGCTGACAGCGCCTGGAACCGTCGGGTCGCCGGATCGGGCTATTCGATCCGCACGCTCCCCGATGCGCTCGCCGCCGCGGGCGCCGCCGGACTCCTGACGACCAACTGGTCGCAGGGCTACGGCGCCGTGCGGATCTTCGACGCCCGCGGCACGGACAAGATCCCGACGTTCTGGCTGGGGTGCGAGGACTACGGGCTCGTGGCACGCCTGGCCGAGCGAGGCCAGGGTCCGGTCGTGCGGGCGCAGGCCGACGCCGAGTTCCTCGGCGACGTGCCGGCATTCAACACGATCGCCGAGATCCGGGGCACCGCCCGGCCAGACGAGTACGTCATGCTCTCCGCGCATTTCGATTCGTGGGACGGCGGCTCGGGCGCCACCGACAACGGCACCGGGACCATCATGATGATGGAAGCCATGCGCATCCTCCGCAGCGCCTATCCGGCGCCTGCCCGTACGATCGTCGTGGGCCACTGGAACGGAGAGGAGCAGGGCCTCAACGGATCGGCCGCGTTCGCGCACGACCATCCGGCCATCGTCCAGGGCCTGCAGGCGCTGTTCAATCAGGACAACGGGACCGGCAAGGTCGCCGTGGTCTCGACCCTCGGCCTCGTGGGCGCCACGGAAGCGCTCGGCCGGTGGTGGGGTCGGCTGCCGACGGAGCTGACCCGTCACATCCGGCTCGACCTGCCGGGCTCTCCGTCGGGCGGAGGAACGGACCACGCGTCGTTCATTTGCGCCGGCGCCCCAGCGGTCGCTCTGAACTCCGAACCGTGGGACTACTTCAGCTATACGTGGCATACGAACCGCGACACGTTCGACAAGGTCGTGATCGAGAATGTCCAGTTCAACGCCACGCTCGTGGCGATGCTGGCGTACCTGGCGGCGAGCGATCCGGCACCCGTGGCGCGCGACCGCCGCGTGCTGCCGGCCAACCCGCGCACCAGCCAGCAGGGTCGCTGGCCCGAATGCGAGGACGGTGCGCGGACCTGGAACCGCTAGCCGCGGCACAACGCCCGGTGGTCGGCGGGGGACGGGGGATGGCGTCGTTCCCCCGCCTCGCTTATCCATGCGGAACCGGATCCGTGGCGCCGGGGTACATCGGCATCCCGTGCTCGGAGACCTGATGCCTCGCCTGCTCGTCGGACCGTTCACGCTGATGCTGATCATGGCCGGGCCGGTTGCCGCGCAGCAGGGACCGCCGCCGTGCTCGGCACCGGAGTACCGCCAGTTCGATTTCTGGGCCGGGCGCTGGACCGTGTTCAATCCGCAGGGCGTGCAGGTCGGGACCAACACCATCACCGCGGTGCTCGGAGGATGCGGGCTGCACGAGCAGTGGCAGAGCGCAGGCGCGCACGCCGGGTTCAGCTACAACATCTACGATCGCGCGTCCCAGCAGTGGCATCAGACCTGGGTGGACAACAGTGGCCTGTTGCTCCTGCTGGACGGTACGCTGTCGGGCGGCAGCATGGTGCTGACCGGTCCCTCCACGGATCGCCAAGGCCGCGAGGTCCGCAACCGGGTCACCTGGACGCCGATCACGGCCGACAGCGTGCGCCAACTGTGGGAGACGTCGGTCGACAGCGGGGCGACGTGGAGCGCGGTGTTCGACGGGCGGTACGTCCGGCAGAAGTAAGCGCCACACGATACCTTCCCCGCATGCTCTCGGGGTTGTGGGCGAGCGTCCTGGTACTGATCGGCATCGGCGTGCTCACGGCCGGGGGAGAGGCCCTGGTGCGCGGTGCCGTCTCCCTCGCCAAGCTGCTGCGCGTCAGCACGGCGGTCATCGGCCTGACCATCGTGGCCATGGGGACCTCCATGCCCGAGCTGGCCGTGAGCCTGCTGGCCGGGCTGGAGGGGCGGGCCGACATCGCCGTCGGCAACGTCGTCGGATCCAACATCTTCAACATCGCGGTGATCGTGGGGGTCTCCGCCCTGATCGTCCCGCTCGTGGTTCACATGACGGCCGTGCGGCTCGAGTGGCCGTTCATGTTCGTGACGTCGTTCCTCTTTCTTCTGCTGGCCCGGGACGGGGTGATCGACCACCTCGAGGGAGCGTTCTTCCTGACCGGCCTCGCCGGGTTCACCGCCTGGATGATCCGGGTGGCGCGGACCGAGATCCAGCCCGCCGACGCCGCCGAGCTCGAGAAGGCCGTCACGCCGCTGTTGGTGCGCGCGGGCCGCCGGCAGGCACTGCGCGACGTCGGTTTCGTGGTGCTTGGACTCGTGCTGCTCGTGGCGGGCGCCCGGGTCCTGGTCCACGGGGCCGTGACGCTGGGTTACCTCGCGGGCCTCTCGGAGCGCACCATCGGGCTCACGATCGTCGCGGCCGGCACGAGCATGCCCGAACTCGCGACTTCCCTCGTGGCCGCGCGTCGCAAGCAGCCCGACATCGCGCTCGCCAACGTGATCGGCTCCAACATCTTCAACATCGCCGGCATTCTCGGCCTCGTGTCCGTGATCACGCCCCAGGCCGTGCACCCCCAGATCGTCACGAGCGACAACTGGTGGATGGTGGGGGCGGCGCTGCTGCTGTTGCCCTTCATGCGGACCGGCATGCGGATCTCGCGCCGCGAAGGGCTGGTGCTGCTCGGAGGGTACGGAGTCTACCTCTGGCTGCTGGTCCGCTGAGCGCCAGATCCGGGTTGAGGCGCCCGCCGCGCCGCGTCAGTTGCCGCCATGGCCACCACCGGCTGCGGCCGCCTCGCCCGCGCGACCTCCGCTCTCGAAGCGCCCGTCGCCGGGCGCTTCATTCCGTCCGTTTGAGTACCGGCTGCAGGTAGCGCCATACGGTGCCCGCCACGATCGCCTGGCCCTCGGCGGTCGGGTGAATCCCGTCGGCCTGATTGAGCGATGGCACGGCCGCGACCCCGTCGAGCAGGAACGGAATCAGCGTCGCGGCGTTCGCGCGGGCGAGGGCCGGGAACGCCTGCCGGAAGGCGCGGGTGTACACGCCGCCCATGTTGGGCGGCGCTTCCATCCCGGCGATGACCACCGCGACATCGGGGTGGACCGCGCGGGTCGAATCGATGATGGCCTGGAGGTTGGCCCGCATCGCCGCCACCGATTGCCCGCGCAGGCCGTCGTTCGCGCCGAGCTCGAGCACGAGCACGGCCACGGGCTCGCGGAGCAGCCATCCGATGCGCCGGAGCCCGCCGGCGGACGTTTCGCCGCTCACTCCGGCATTGACGACCCGGTACCCCAGCCCCACCGAGTCGAGGCGCTGCTGAATCAGCGCGGGATAGGCCTGGTCGTCGGCGAGCCCATAGCCCGCGGTGAGACTCGTGCCGAGAAACAGGATGACCGGCTGTCGGTCGCCGGCTGCGGCCGTCGCGACCGCCTCGACGCGCGCCCCACCATCCGCGTCCGAGCTCCCGCCACACCCCAGCGCGAGCAGGCCCAGCACGGCCACCCGCCCCACCCCGCCGCCGCCCAACCGCCGTGCGCCCATCGCTATCTTTCCGCGCATGTCCATGATCGTCGCCGAACACCTCGAACAGACCTACCTGAGCGGCGGCCGGCCGCTCACGGTGCTGCATGACATCAATTTAACGGTGGAGCCGCAGGGGTTCGTGGCCGTCGTCGGGCCGTCCGGCAGCGGCAAAACGACCCTGCTGGGTCTGCTGGCGGGCCTGGACCGGCCGACCCGCGGCCGCGTGCGGCTGGACGGGCAGGATCTCGCGGCGCTGTCCGAAGACGACCGGGCCGCGTTCCGGGCGGACCGTGTGGGGTTCGTCTTTCAGACGTTCCAGCTGATCCCCACGCTCACCGCGCTCGAGAACGTGTTGGTTCCACTCGAACTCAAGCCCGGCGGCGCGGCCGGAGACGATCAGCGGCGCGCCCGCGACCTGCTGGCCCGGGTGGGGCTCGGTGAGCGCCTGCATCACTATCCCACGCAACTCTCGGGGGGGGAGCAGCAGCGCGTCGGCGTGGCCCGGGCCTTTGCCAACCGGCCCAAGATCCTGTTCGCCGACGAGCCGACCGGGAGTCTCGACGCGGAAACCGGCCACGGGGTGATCGACCTGCTCGTCGAGCTGAATCGCGAGGCGCGGACGACCATGATTCTGGTCACGCACGATCCCGAGTTGGCCGCGCGCGCGCGGCGCGTGGTCCGCCTCTCGGCGGGCGCCGTCGTCGCCGACGAGCCGTCGCCATCGTGAACGTCCGGTTCGCGCTCCGGATGGTGCGCCGCGAGGGGCGGGCGACCGGCCGGCGGCTGGGCCTGCACGTGCTGGCGATTGCCGTGGGCGTGGGCGCGCTGGTGGCCATCAACTCCTTCCGCCGAGATCTGGAGCGCTCGGTCCGCGAGCAGGCACGCACGATTCTCGGGAGCGACCTCGAGCTGCGGCGCAACCAGCCGTTCCCGGATTCCGTCCAGGCGGTGCTGGACTCCGCCGCGGCCGCCGGTGTCCCCGTGTCCTCCGCGACTTCGTTCGGGTCGATGGCCCTCGCGCCGGCGACCGGGCGCACCCGGCTCGTGCAGGTGCGCGCCATCGCCGGGGCATACCCGTACTACGGCGGCCTCACGACGCAGCCGCCCGATCGATGGCTGGCGTTCCGCGACGGGCTGCAGGCGCTGGTGGACCCGGCAGTGCTCATCCAGCTCGAGGTGGGGATCGGGGACGTGGTGCGACTCGGCGACGTCGGGTTCACGATCGCCGGGGTCGTCACCAACTATCCCGGCCAGGTGAGTCTGCAGTCGGCCATCGGTCCGCGCATCTACATCCCCCTCGACCAGCTGGACGCCACGAACCTGATTCGCCGGGGCAGCCGGGCCTTCTACGAAGCCAACCTCAAGATCGACGACGCGACCGTCCTGCGCCGCTTCCTCTACCGTCATACGAAGCTGTTCGAGCGCCATCAGGTGAGCTGGGACACGGTGGACGAGACGGAAGACGAGCTCACCGACGCGTTCGACACGCTGGCGCGTTTCCTGGGACTCGTGGGACTCGCCGCCCTCCTGCTGGGCGGCGTGGGGGTCGCGAGCGCCATCCACGTGTACGTGAAGTCGCGGCTCGACACGGTGGCCGTGCTGCGCTGCCTCGGCGCCCGGCAGAGCACCGTGTCCACGATCTATCTGCTCCAGGCCGCGCGACTCGGCGTCCTGGGCGCGGCACTCGGCGTGCTCTTCGGGCTCGTGGTGCAGGCGCTCCTGCCCCGCGTCCTCGCCGAGTTCCTGCCGTTCGACGTCGTGCCCCGGTTCCACCCGGCCGCCGTCCTCGAAGGGTTCGCGCTCGGCGCCCTGGTCGCCCTCCTGTTCGCGCTGCTCCCGCTGCTCGCCGTCCGCAACGTCCCGCCGCTCCGCGCCATTCGCCGCGACACCGATGCCACGCCCCGCCGCCGCGACCCGTGGTGGTTCGCGGCCGGGCTCGCGCTCGCGGGCGCCGTGGGGTTCGTCAGCGTGCGGCAGGCGCCCGAGCCGGCCATCGGCATCGGGTTCGCCGCGACCATCGCCGTTACGACGCTGCTCCTGACGCTCACCGGCCTCGGGCTCATGGGCGCCACGCGACGGTTCTTCCCGAACCGCGCGGCTTACGTGGTCCGGCAAGGCGTGGCGAACCTGTTCCGCCCGCGGAACCAGACCCTCGCGGTGACGCTGGCCCTGGGGTTCGGCGTCTTCCTCATCGCCACGCTGTATGTCGTCCAGCATACGCTGCTGCGACAGTTCCGCCTCGATGCCCGCCCCGACCGTCCCAACCTGGTGCTGTTCGACATCCAGCGGGACCAACTCGACGGCGTCCGGGCGCTCCTCGCCGACCGCGGGCTGCCGGTCCTGCAGCAGACCGCCATCGTCCCCGCCCGGATCCACGCGCTGAACGGCCGCACGGTGGACGAGATCCTGAACACGCCGGGCGCGTATCGCTACGAGCGCTGGGCGCTGCGGCGCGAATACCGCCATACGTACCGCGACACGGTCGTGGCATCGGAGCAGGTCGTCGAGGGCACGTGGTTTGGCGAGCGACGCGAGACCGACTCCCTGCCTCAGATCTCCATCGAGCAGGAGATCGCGCGCGATCTCAATCTCGGGCTTGGCGATCGGATCACGTGGAACGTGCAGGGCGTGCTCCTGGAATCGCGCATCACGTCCATCCGGACGGTGAACTGGGCGCGATTCGAACCCAACTTCTTCGTCGTGTTCCAGCCGGGCGCGCTCGACGACGCGCCGCAGATGTCGATCGTCCTCACGCGCGGCGCCGAGGTCAACGCCCGCGCCCTGTTCCAGCGGGACCTCGTCGAGCGCTTCCCGAACGTGGCGGCCATCGACCTGACACTGGTGCAGCGCACCGTCGATACCGTCATTGGCCGTGTGACCCTGGCGATCCGGTTCATGGCCCTGTTCAGCATCGTGAGTGGGATCATCATCCTGATCGGCGCCCTTGCCACGTCCCGGCTGCAGCGGCTGCGCGAAGCGATCCTACTCACGACGCTGGGCGCCCGCGCGCGGCAGGTGCGGGCGATGCTGCTGACCGAGTACGCGGCCCTGGGCGCGCTCGGCGGGCTGACCGGGGTGCTGCTCGCCGGCGCCAGTGGCTGGCTCGCGGCGCGCTTCGTGTTCGATGTGCCCTTCCGGCCCCCGATCGCCGCCCTTGCCGCCTTCTGGATTGGCAGTGCCGCGCTCTCCACGGTGATCGGTGCGCTCACGGGCCGCGAGCTGGCCCGTAAGCCCCCGCTCGAGGTGCTCCGGTCCCTCAGCGAGTAGCCTCTTGCCGCGCCGTGACCGTGCCGACAACTTCGGCTCGATACCCCCTCCGGAGCGTTTGATGGTTGCGCGTCTGTCCCTTGTCGCCGGCTTGCTGCCTCTCGTCCTCGCCGCCACGCCCGCCACGGGCCAGACGCCCACGTCCGACCGGCTGACCCTCGACCTCTACCTGGAGTGGGAAGGGGTGAGCGATCCGCAGGTCTCCCCCGACGGGCGCCAGATCGTCTATACGCGCCGCTGGGTGGACAAGGTGAACGACCGGTGGTCGTCGTCCCTCTGGATCATGCAGGTCGACGGCAGCCGCAATCGCTTCCTCACCGAGGGCTCGGGCGCCCGGTGGTCGCCCGACGGCAGCCGCATCGCGTTCGTCCACGACGGCGAGCCGAAGGGGACCCAGATCTTCGTGCGCTGGATGGACGCCGAGGGCGCGACGACCCAGATCACCCGGGTGGAGGACCGGCCGGCCGATCTCGCCTGGTCGCCGGACGGGCAGACGATCGCCTTTCTCATGAACGTCGCCGAGCGACCGAGTCTCACCGTGAAGCTCCCGCCACGGCCGGACGGGGCGAAATGGACCGCCGACCCGAAGGTCGTCACGCGCCTCTGGTACCGCCGCGACCGCCTCGGGTACATCGACGGCGGCTATCGCCACGTCTTCCTGGTGCCGGCCGGGGGCGGCACGCCCCGGCAGCTCACGAGCGGTGACTGGAACCACGGCGCGCCGGTGTGGACCCCCGACGGTCGCGAGATCCTGTTCTCCGGGCTCCGCTCGGACACGGCGGAGTACGCGTGGCGCGAATCCGAAATCTACGCCCAGCACGTGACCACCGGCGCCGTCCGTCAGCTCACGACCCGTCGCGGCCCCGACGGCAACCCCGCCGTTTCCCCCAACGGTCGCTGGATCGCCTACACGGGGTATGACTGGACCGACGATACGTACATCGCGACCACGCTGTACGTGATCGGGATGGACGGCTCGACCCCGCGGGCGCTGACCACCGCGCTCGATCGCTCGCCGGAAGACCTCCTCTGGGCGCCCGACAACAGCGGCGTGTACTTCACGGCGCAGGACCAGGGAGCGCAGCACCTGTATGTCGCGCCCCTCCGGGGCACGGTCCGACGCATCACCGACGGCCCCCAGCTGTTCAGCCTCGCCTCGCTCACCCCCGGGGGGCTGGCGGTGGGCACGCGCACCAGCGTGCACGAGCCCGGCGACGTCGTCACGGTCGACGTGCGTCGCGGGCAGATCCGTACCCTTACGGCGGTGAACGCGGATGTGCTCGCGGGCCGGCGACTCGGGACCGTGGAAGAGCTCTGGTACACGTCGGTGGACGGTCTGCGCATTCAGGGCTGGATCGTCAAGCCGCCCGACTTCGACCCGACGCGGACCTACCCGCTGATGCTGGCCATCCACGGGGGCCCGCACGGCATGTACGGCGTGGGATTCAACTTCGGATGGCAGGAGCACGCCGCCCACGGCTACGTGGTGCTGTACACCAACCCGCGCGGCAGCGCCGGCTACGGCAGCGCGTTCGGCAACGCCATCAAGCACGCCTACCCGGGCCGGGACTACGACGACCTCATGGCCGGGGTGGACTCCCTCGTCCGGCGTGGCTACGTCGACTCACTCAACATGTTCGTCTACGGGTGCTCGGGTGGGGGGGTGCTCACGTCCTGGATCGTGGGCCACACGGACCGGTTTGCCGCGGCCTCGGCCAACTGCCCCGTGACCAACTGGTTCTCGTTCGTGGGCACGACGGACGGTGCGAGTTGGTACCGCAACTTCGCGAAGCTCCCCTGGGAAGATCCCACGGAACACCTGCGCCGCTCGCCGATCATGTACGTCGGCAACGTGAAGACGCCGACCATGCTCATGACGGGGGAGCTGGACCTCCGCACGCCCATGGGACAGACGGAGGAGTACTACCAGGCCCTCAAGTTCCGGAAGGTCCCGACCGCGATGATCCGGTTCAAGGAGGAGTGGCACGGCACGTCGAGCAAGCCGTCCAACTTCCTGCGGACCCAGCTGTACTTGCGGGCGTGGTTCGAGCAGCACGCCCGCACCGGGACTGCGGTCAGCTCGCTCTCGAGCCCCGCTCCTCGTCCCTGAGCTCGCGCAAGCCGTCGGCGATACGGGTGGTGAGCGTGCGCTCGTCGCGCAACTGCGCGATGAGCGCCTCCGCCTGCTTCACCTCGAACGCCAGTTGCCCGGTCTTCTCGACGACGTGATCGAGCACGGCCCGCTCGCTCTGGAGCGTGGCCAGGCTCTGCCGCACGTCGGCCAGGAGTCCATCCAGCCGCGCCATGCGGGTCTCGGCCTGCCGCAGGGCGGCCACGCGCTCGGAGAGCGCCGCGCCGAGCCCGTCCGCCTCGCGCGCGCGCTGCCGCACCTCGTCAAGGGCCTCACGCGCGTGGGCGATCTCCTGCCGGGCTCCGACGATCTCCTGGAGCTGGGCGACCGAGGCCTGCGCCGTCTCGAAAACGCGGTGCGTCTCCGCCTGCGCCGCCTGCACGGCGGCGCGCCGTTCCTCCAGCCGGCCCAGTGCCGTCTCGGCGGCCGCTTCGAGCCGTCCGAGTTCGGCCAGCTTGTCCTCGAACTTGGCCAACCGCTTCTCGACGAAGCGGAGATTGCCGGCCCGGGCTTCGAGCTGCGCCGCGAGCTGTTCGACCTGCCGCGCCTGTTCGCCTGTCGTCACCACACCCCCGGCGACCTCGTCGTGCAGCGTCCGCAGCTGCTGCAGCGCCTGGGCCGCGTCCTGGCGCAGCGTCACGGCGTGTTCCAGATGCTCGCTGCCCTGGCGCAGTGCGCGCTCGCGCTGCTCCAGATCCGCCTGCACCGCGTCCACCCGCTCGGCCAGGGCGTCCAGCGCCGCGTGGCGCGCGGCGGTCTCCGTGACACGGCTCTCCATCTGCCGCAGCCGTGCCTCGGTGCCAGCGAGACTCTCCCGCAAGGGGCCCACACGCGTCACCGCGTCGTCCAGGGCGCCGGCCTGTTCCCGCAGGTGCGCGAAGCGCTGATCCGCATCGACGAGCCGCTGCTCAAGGGTTCCGGTGCGGCGAGCCACATCGTCCAGCGCCGTGCGACGCTCGTCCAGCGCCCGCATCCGCGCCTCAACCTCCCCGCTCAGAACGCCCAGCTGATCGAGCCGCGCGGCCAGCTGCTCGAGAAACGACTGCCGCTCCGCCAGCGCCGCGGCCTGCGCCGTCGCCTGCGCGGCACTTGTCCGAACGCGCTCGACGTCCGCCCCGATGTCGCCCAGATGGGCGAGCTGGCCCTGGAGCGCCGTCACGGTGTCCCCCAATGCCGCCAGCTCGCGCCGGGCCGCCGCCTGGCCGTCCCGCGAGCGCTCGAGCTCGGCCCGCGCGCCACCCAGCAGATCCATCGCCTCGCGCACGCTCTCGCGCAGGCCTCGAAGGTCGGCGACTTCCCGGCCGAGTTGCTCGACGGACGGCTGCTGCTGCTGTAACGCCTCCAAGCGCGCGCCGAGCTGCTCGACATCGGCCGCCACGCGGCTCACGGCGGTGCCCACCCCGCTCGCGCGGTCCGCGTATTCGTCGAGACGGCGGACTTCGGTCGTGAGGGTCTCGAGCCGTGCCGTCAGATCGTCGGCTCGGCCCTGCGCGCGGGTGAGGCGCTCCTGCACACTGTCCACCTGCTCCGCGCGTCGCTCGAGTTCGGTGAGCGCGGCCCGGAGCGCCTCGGCACGCTGCGCGACCGCGTCGAGTCCCTCGCGCTGCCGCTCGAACCGCTCGAACGCCGCCGCGATGCCGGAGCGCGCCTGCTCGAGCCGCGCCGTCGCCTGCCCGCGCTCCGCGTCGGCCGCGGTGCGGAGCGCCCGCGCGTCCGCGGCTTCTTCCTTCACGGTCCGGTACAGCTGTCGCAGCGACGTGAGGCTGTCCTGGGTCTTCCGGATCTGCTTGGTCTCGCTCTTCAGCTCCTTGAGCCGGCTGTCGGACTCCCACACCAACTCCTCCAGCCGCTGGGATTGCGCGACCGCACGATCGAACGTCTCGCGCTGCGCCTCGAGCGTCTTCGTCCGCTGGACGACGCGGTCGGCGAGATTGTGGAGGCCCTCGAGGTCGCGCCGCGTGCGCGCCGACAACTCGTCCAGCCGCGTGAGGTCACCGGCCACCGCCTCGAGCCGGCTGAGGCGATGCGACGCCTCCAGCACCTCGTCGCGCAGGAGCAGGGCCTTCTCCCGCACCTCGTCGTAGCCTTTGAGCGCCTCGCCCTGTGCACGCTTGAGCGCGACCTGGTCCTCGCGCACCCCCTGCACGTCGTGATTGTAGAGCAGGAACTGCTCTCGCAGCGCTTCGGCCTGCCGCCCCAGCGTCTCGACGGTTCCCTGGGGGCCCGCCAATCGCCCCACCTCGTCCTTGAGCTTCCGCGCCTCCTCCAGCGACCGACCCAGGTCCGCCGCGACGGCGTGGAGATCGCCCACGTTGCGGCCGACCTCGGCCACCTTGCCCTCCGCTTCGCGCTCCAACCGCTCCAGCCGCTCGATCCGGCTCAGAATCTGGTCGACCCGAGCCGTGAGACCCTCCAATTCCCCGGCGCGTTGCGCCACCCGATCCACCTGCGCCTCGACCGCACTCGCCCGCTGGACGGAGGCCTCGAAGGGCGCTCGCGCCTCGCCCGCGCGGGCCAGGGCACGATCGAGGGCTTCCCGCTCGACGCGAGCCCGGTCCAGCAGCTCCTGCAGCTCGGCAGGCAGATCCTCGGGATTCGGCTTACGACTGAAGAGAGCGGCCATGGCTCGTTCCGCGGCGCGAGGAATGAACGGCGACTGGGGAAGTTTTGACCCGGACCACGGTCGGCGTCAATGGCTTCCCCTTGGCCCCGCGAGCCCGGACGCTATTCTTCAGGGGCATGGCGGAGATCCCCAAGAAGCTGATCGTCGTCGGCGACCGCGTGCTCGTCGTCCCGGAGGAGGGGGAAGAGCGTACGGACGTCGGACTCTACCTGCCGCCCACCGCCGTCGACCGGCAGGCCGTGCAGGGCGGGCGCATCGTCGCAACGGGCCCGGGCACGCCGGTGTCGGAGCCCACGGACCTCGACGACGAGCCCTGGAAGCTGACCAGTGACGAGGCCCGCTACGTGCCGATGCAGGCGCGGGTCGGGGACTTCGCGCTGTTCTTCCGCAAGGCCGCCGTGGAGCTGACGCACGAGGGCACCAAGTACCTCGTGGTGCCCCAGGCGGCGATTCTCGTGCTCGTCCGTCCGCCGCGCGCGCCGCGCGACGCGTTCAGCGAGTTCGACGAGCCCTGACGCACCGCCCGTGTCGCTCGTCGGCGCCGTAATCGCCGGCCTCGCCCTGCTGGGCACGGGCCTGTGGCTCATGCGCCGCTCCGACACGCCCCGTCCGGCCTCCCGCACCGACATCGACCGCACCGCGCTCGAGGCCGCGGAACGCGAGGTGCGCGACCTCGACGCGCTGGCGTCGCCCGAGGACGCCGACGAGGTGCTGCCGGATTGGGGACCGGGGGTGGCGAACCGGGATGACGGATGACGGGATAATGGGAAAACGGGATGGGAACAACCGAATCCCGTCCCTCACGTCCGCTCCAGCTCTTCCACCCCGTCCCCGGTCACCCGATGTGACACCAGCGGCAGGACATCGGGCGGCGGGGCCTCGCCGATGCGGACGGCCGTCTCGAGCGCCCGCCGACCGAGGGCGAGACCGGCATCGTCAGCCGCATAGACGGACGCGAGCGGCTGACCGCGCTCCACGCGATCGCCCGGCTTGGCCGTGATCAGGAATCCCACCCCCGGATCGATGCGATCCTCCATCGTGCGGCGCCCCCCGCCCATCGCCACGATGGCCCGGCCGATCACGCGCGCGTCCACCTGCGTGACATATCCGCTGGCGGCGGCGGGGAACACCGCCGTGTGCGCCGCCACCGGCAGCACGGCCGGATCGTCCACCACCGCCGGGTTGCCGCCCTGCGCGGCAATCAGCTCCCGGCACTTGGCCGCGGCGGCGCCGGAGGCGAGCGCCTGTTCGAGCCGGCGACGGGCGTCCCCGCGATCGGACGCCACGCCCGCCACGGTGAGCATCTCGGCCCCGAGGGCGAACGTGACCGCCATCAAGTCGGCCGGCCCGTCTCCGTGCAGCGCCGCCAAGGCCTCCTCCGTCTCGAGCGCGTTCCCGCACGCCCGCCCCAGCGGCCGGTCCATGGCCGTGAGGAGCGCGACGGTCCGGCACCCGTGGCGTGCCCCCAACTCGATCATCGTCCGGGCCAACGCGAGCCCGCGCTCGAGCTCCGGAAGGAAGGCGCCGCTGCCCCGCTTGACGTCGAGCACGAGGCCGCTCAACCCTTCGGCCAGCTTCTTCGACATGATGCTCGCGGCAATCAGCGGAATGGACTCGATCGTGGCCGTGGCGTCGCGCAGCGCGTACAGCTTGCGGTCAGCGGGCGCGATGTCGGCCGTCTGCCCGAGCATCACGCACCCAATGCGCTCGACTTGGCGGCGGGCATCGGCGAGCGTCAGCCGGGTCTGGAAGCCGGGGATCGCCTCCAGCTTGTCGAGCGTTCCCCCCGTGTGACCGAGTCCGCGGCCCGAGATCATGGGCACCCAGACCCCGCACGCGGCCACGAGCGGCGCCAGCACCAGCGAGACCTTGTCCCCCACCCCGCCGGTCGAGTGCTTGTCCACTCGCGGTGGCGCGGCGGCGGCGAACGTGAAACCGTCTCCGGACTCCAGCATGGCCTCGGCCAGCGCGCGGAGCTCGTCCGCATCCAGGCCCGTGAAGAAGACGGCCATGAGCAGCGCCGCCATCTGGTAGTCCGGCACCTCTCCGGCCGCATAGGCACGCACGAGGGCCTGCCACTCCTCGGCGGTGAGGCGGCCACCGTCGCGCTTGCGCTCGATGAGGGCTGGCGTCAACATTTCGGGTTCGTACTCCCAACCGGGCTCAGAGGACCCCCATCATGCGCTCGATGCGTTCGTTCGTGTTTCTGCTGCCGCTGCTGCACGCGGGGACGCTGCCGGCCCAGACCGGCGGCTCGCCCGACGTCGCCACCCTGCTCGCGCGGGGGGATTCGCTGGATGCCGCGCTCAAGCCCATGGAGGCCCTCGCCCAGTACAAGGCCGCCTTGGCAGTGGCGCCGCAGGCGTACGAGGCGCTGTGGCGGGCGGCGCGCTCCCAGGTGGACGTGGCGAAGACCATCAAGGGGGACCATCCCTATACGCGCGGCGTGCGGGACAGCGTGTACTCCGTCGCGCAGCAGTATGCCGAGCAGGCCGTCGCCGCCGACTCGCTCGGCGCCGAGGGGCATTTCACCGTCGCGCTCGTGCTGGGGCAACTCTCGCGCACGCGCAGCGGCAAGGAACGCGTGACCTTCGCGCGCCAGATCTACGACGCCTCGGCCCGCACGCTGGCGCTCGACCCCGACCATGACGGGGCGGAGCACATCATCGGCGCCTGGCACGCCGAGATCAAGCGGCTGTCCGGCATCACCAAGTTCTTCGCCCGGACGTTCCTCGGGGCAGGATTCATGGACCGCGCCGCCTGGGATTCGGCGGTCGTCCACCTGGAGCGCTCGGTGGCGATCCGGCCCGATTACGTCCATCACCATCTCGAATTGGCGGAGGTGTTCGTGGATCTCGAGCGGTACGCCGACGCGCGCCGGCAGCTCGAGCTCATCCCGTCCCTCCCCGACGGCGACGTGCTGGATCCCGACTACCGCGCGGCGGCGGCCGAGTTGTTGGCCCGAATCCGAAACAAGTAGGGGGCGCCTGGTCGCGCCCCCTCGGGGTTCGTCGCGACGCCGATCGTTCAGCGCGGCAGCCGCTTCTTGAGCCGGCGGCGCTGGCGGCGTAATTCCCGCCGCGCGTCGTCGCGCCAGTCGGTGAGGCGATCCGTGGCGTCGTCCCGCATGTGGTCGAACTGCTTCCGGATGCGGCGTCGCACCACCTGTCCTCGTTCGGGGGCGAGCAGCAGCGCGGCGCCCGCGCCCAGGAGCGCTCCCAGGACGAAGCCCGACAGGAACGTCAGGCCCCGCGGCGCCCCCTCGTCGAACGCCAACGCTTCGTCATCGCGCTCGTCCTCCCGATCCTGCTCGTCATCCCGGTCGTCTCTTGCCATCCGTCCCTCCTCGGCGCGGTGGGCGGCACGCCAACCGCCGCCTGGCTGTCATCGAGTGTCGCGGCGCCGCTGCGCGCGCGCCGGCGTCGCGCCCGCCGGGGCACACACCGTGCTATCTATCCGTCCGTAGTTATGTTACCGTCTTGACGCGGCTCCGTCGAGGGCCCCAAACTTCACCGATTCCACGGTATCCGCCCCCATGGCCGATCCCCAACCGGCGTCCCCCACCTCCCCCGAAGCCCTGCAGGCGCGGTTACGCGATCTGGAGCGCGAGCACGGCCAACTCGTCACGCTGGTCGAGATCCTGCAGGACGTAGCCGGGACGCTCAACTACGTCGACATCCTCCAGACGATCACGCAGAAGCTCGGCGAACGGTTCGGCCTCGACCGCTGCTCCATCTTCCTCGCGGAGCGCGGCTCGCGCACGGCGCGCCTCGTGGCGTCCTACGAGGATCCCAGCATCCGCAACTACGTCGTGGATCTGGACCGATACCCCGAGCTGAGGCGATCGCTCGATTCCGGGGAGACGGTCTTCATCCCCGACGCGCAGCTGGACCCGGAGCTGATGCACATCCGCGCGACCCTGGAAAGCCGGAAGGTCAAGACGATCACGGTGGTGCCGATCACGTGGCGACGGGTGGCCATCGGGGCGATCTTCCTCCGCACGTTCCGCGACGGCGCCGCGTTCTCGGAAAGCGACGTGGCCTTCACCCAGGCCGTCGCGTCGCTCGCCGCGAAGAGCCTGCGGGTGGTGCATCGGTACGAGCGGTTGCTGCGCCGCCAGACCGATCAGGCCGCGGCGGCGCAGCGCGCCGAACGGGAACGCCTGGTGCTGGTGGAGTACTTCCGCCGGCTCATGGCGGCCGTCACCGAGCGCCTCGGGCGGCACCAGGAGGAACAACTCGGCCAAGCGACAGCGGAGGAGCTGGACCGGCTGGTCGACATCGCGATGGCGGTCGTGGTCGAGGAAGGAAAGGGACGATGACGGCGTACGACGGGAGTGTGCTCGGCATCGGGAGTCGGATGCTCCATCGCCTGCGCGTCGTCCTGCAGCGCGATTTCGGGGAGCAGGCCGGACCCGTCCTCCAGGAGGCTGGGTACGCCGCGGGCGACGAGCTCTACGAGGCTTGGTCCGGCTGGCTCACGGAGCGGACCGGCGTCATGGATCCGGGGGAGCTGGACGCGCGGCACCTGCCGACGATGCTGAACGACTTCTTTGCGTCGCTGGGGTGGGGCCACGTGACCGTCCAGCGCCTCGGGGCCACGTTGGCGGTGGACTCGACCGACTGGGCCGAAGCGGATGCCACCGCCGGCGCCGTCGCGCCGTCCTGTCACGTCACGGCCGGACTGCTCGCGGGCTTTCTCGGCCGGCTGGCCGACCACCACGTCGCCGTGATCGAAATCGAGTGTCGCAGCCGCAAGGACGCGCACTGCCGCTTTCTCGCGGGGTCGCCCGACACCCTGCAGGCGGTGTACGACGAAGTGACCGCGGGGCGGGACTACCGCGACGTGTTGACCGGCTGACCGGCAGCCCGGCGCCAGGCGGCGTAGTCGGGCCGCATCACCAGGGCGCCACCGGACACGATTTCGCGATCCCACGGCAGGATGATGGCGCTCTCGGTGGCGAGGGCGTGGAAATCCGGCTCGTAGGCCCCCGTCTTGAACGACACGGCGGTCTTCACGGCGGCGGGGCGCAACTCCCGCACGCTCGCGAGCGCCAGCTTGAGCGTGTCGCCCGAATCGCACGTCTCGTCGACGATCAGGACCCGCCGGTCGTGGACCGACACGGGTGGGGGGGCCGTGACGAGCGTGGGCCGTACGTCGGCCGCCGAGCGGGTCACGTTCATCGACACGAAGTCCCGCTGGAGGATCGACGCCACGACAGCGCCGGGAATGACGCCCGCCTTGGCGATCCCGACGACGATCTCCGGATCGAACTGCGTGGCAACCCGCAACGCGAGGGCCCGGCACAACTCGCCGAAGAAGGTCCAATCGACCTCGAGGACTTCCCGGGGCGGGCCCCCGGGCGGACGTGACGCCATGGGAAGAACGTACGGGGCGGTGCACCGGCTGGCAAGGCTGTAAGCGCCGCGTTGCCAAGGCCTTGGGGCGACCGTATCTTGTCGCAGCATGGGCTTCTGGAAACGCCTCTTCGGCCGCCGCGATGCGGAGCTGCTGCCGCAACGGCTCGATTACCTCAATGAGGCGCTCGCGCTGGAGCGCCAGGGCGATTACGACGCCGCGCTGACGTCGTACCGCTTGGCGTTGCGGGATCATCCCAACGACCTGCGCGTGCTCCAGAACATGGCGATCGCGTATACCAAGACCAATCGCCTGGAGGAGGCGATTCGGGTGTATCGCCGGGCGCTCGAGGTGGACGGGACGTCGCCCGGCGCACACTATGGACTGGCGTTCCTGCTGGTCCGGCGGGGCGACCGCGAGGGCGCGGCGCAACACCTGAAGGCATTTCTGGGGCACCCGCCACGCGGGCCGGACGCGGCCAAGTGGATCGAGCACGCCGAGCAGGCGCTGGCGGACCTCGACGCCGGGAGGCCGTCCTGAGCCGAGTCCCGGTGCTCCTCGTGCTCGTCCTGGGGTGTACGGCGATCACGGGCGACTTCAGTACCGTCGTCGCGATTCAGTACACCGGGCCGAGTGCCCCCCGCGTCGAGGAGGGCGACACGGTTCGCCTCACCGCGGTGGCGCTGGGGATCGACGGCGTGCCGATCGCCAATGTCCCGGTGATCTGGCGGGTGCTCGAGGTCGATCCCACCGCCGTGGGGCTGACCCTCGACTCACTCACCGGCTTGGTGACGGCCACGACGCCGGGTGGACCATGGCGTGTCCAGGGGGAAGCCGACGGGTTGCGGACCAACCCGCCGATCCAGGTGACCGTGGTGGCCGCGCCTGACACGCTGGTGGCGCTCGATCCGCCGTCGGTCTCGACGCCGGTGGGTGTCACGGAATCGCCGGCGATCACGGCGGGCGTCTACGACCTCACGACGACGCCGGGCGAACAGCAGCCGTTGGCGAACAAGCGGATCGTGTTCCGGGTCGTGGAGCCCGCCGCGGGGTCCGGCGCGGCAGCGGGGTTGGCGATCGCGCGGGCCGGCAGTCCGCCGGGCACGGACTCGCTCGTGGCGGAGGTACTCACGTCCGTCTCTGGGCTGGCGAGCCTGACCGCGCGACGCGTCGGCCCCGTCCAGCCGGACAGCGCGATCATCGCGGCGGTGGCACTCACCGCCCGCGGCGACACCGTCCCGGGCTCGCCGGTCCAGTTCGTCGTCTTCTTCGAGCAGAACTAGGCGGACGTCCGCCAGGGAGGTTTCCGTGCAATCGCCGCAGACGCTGACCGAGCTGTTCTTCCACGCCGTCGACCGCTTCAGCTCGAAGCAGGCGGCTGTCCGGTACAAGGCCGGTGGCGCGTGGCACGACATCACGCACCAGGAACTCGCCCGCCGCGTAAAGCAGGCCGCCCTGGGCCTGCGGGAACTCGGCATCCAGGCGGGCGACCGTGTGGCCATCCTGGCGCCGAACTGTCCGGAGTGGGCGATCGCCGATTTCGCCTGTCTCACGGCCCGGTGCGCCGACGTCCCCGTGTACCCCACCCTGCCCGCCAAGCAGGTGGCGTACGTCCTGCGGGACTCCGGCGCCGTCGGCGTGTTCGTCTCGGACGCAGTGCAATACGCGAAGGTCGCGGAGACCCGGGCCGAGTGTCCGGCGCTCAAGCACGTGATCCTGTTCGAGGGCGCCGCGGACGGCCCCGGCGTCATGACGCTGCAGGCCCTCCAACAGCTCGGTGCCGCGGCGGAAGGCAAGTACGCGCACTACGACCAGGACGCGCGGAGCGTGAAGCCGGACGATCTGGCCACGCTGATCTACACGTCGGGGACGACCGGCGACCCCAAAGGCGTGATGCTCACGCACGGCAATTTTACGACCAACGTCCTGTCCGCCATCCAGCTGCTGCCCGTCACGCCGGAGGACTCGGCGCTGTCCCTCCTCCCGCTCTCCCACAGTTTCGAGCGGATGGCCGGCCACTACACGCTGTTTCACGGCGGCGTCACGATCAACTACGCGGAGAGCATCGACCTGGTCGCCGCGAACATGGGCGAGGTGCATCCGACCGTCATGCTGGCGGTCCCCCGGCTCTACGAGAAGATCTACGCCCGCGTGCTGGAGAATGCGCTGCAGGGGTCCGGCCTCAAGCGCAAGATCTTCTTCTGGGCCAAGCGGAACGGCGAGGCCTGGGCCGAGTTGACGCTCGCCAAGCAGCCGATTCCGGCCGGCCTCGCGCTGCGCCGCGCCATTGCCGACCGGCTCGTCTTCTCCAAGCTCCGGGCCCGGACCGGCGGCCGCATCCGGTTCTTCGTCTCCGGCGGTGCCCCGCTGTCCGCGGACATCGCGAAGTTCTTCTTCGCCGCCGGACTCCCCATCCTGGAGGGCTACGGCCTCACCGAAAGCTCGCCGGTGATCACGGTAAACCCCCTCAGCGCCCCGCGGCTTGGCGCCGTGGGCAAGCCCATCCCGGGGGTGGAGGTCCGGATCGCGGAGGACGGCGAAGTCCTGGCCCGCGGCCCCAACATCATGAAGGGCTATTACAACAAGCCGGAGGCGACCCGCGAGGCGGTTGATGCCGACGGCTGGCTGCACACCGGCGACATCGGCGAGCTGGACCCCGACGGCTATCTGCGGATCACGGACCGCAAGAAGGACATCATCGTCACCGCCGGGGGAAAGAACATCGCGCCGCAGCCCATCGAGAACCTGATCAAGACCAACAAGTTCATCCTCAACGGCGTGATGATCGGCGACAAGCAGAAATTCCCGCTCATGCTGATCGTGCCGAACCCCGATGCACTCGTGGGCTGGGCGAAGGAGCGCAACCTGCCGACGGCAGACTACGCCACGCTGCTCGAGCACCCGGACGTCGTCGCCAAGGTGGAGCGGGAGGTGATGGGCTGCCTGCGGGATCTGGCGAGCTACGAGACGCCGAAGAAGTTCATTCTGCTCAAGGACGATTTCACGATCGAAAGCGGCGAACTCACGCCGACCATGAAAGTGAAACGCCGGGTCGTGGAAAAGAAATACGCGACGGAGATCACGCGGGCGTATGCCACCGACTGACGCTCAGCGCTTGCTCCCGACCCACATCCCTTCACCGACCGCCATCCGCTCCAGCGCGGGTGGCGGTTGCGGCGTTTCGGTGAGCACGATCGCGCGCTGACCCCGCAGGACGACGCGGGCCGCGTCGGTGAGCCATGCCGCATCCCCGTACTCCTCCCCCACCACGATCCCGCGCGCCATCGTCTTGAGCGGAATCCCCTGCGCGCTTTCCAGCAGACTCCATCCCGCAGCCGGCTTCGGCGCGGGCTCCGGGTTCACAAGCACGAAGTGCACGCCCGGCATCAGCGCGGTCAGCTCCTCGGCGAGGGCAGCCGCCGAACCCACAAGCACGACGTACCCGCCGGCGCTCTCGAGCGCCAGCAGGGCCTGCACCGTCGCCGGGGCGGGCGGGGCGCGCGTCGGCCCGGCACGGGCAGGTGGCGTGCCGAACCGCGCGACGCCATGCAGAATCACGTACTCCGCCTGACAGACCGGGCAACCGATCGTGCCGATGCGGATCGACCGGCCGGCCATGGCCCCGGTCGCGAGCACGAGGTACCCCTCCTCGTGCGCGCCGGGACATCTCAGCTGCTCGGCGAGCTCGATGAACATCGTCGCCTCAGCGAAACTCCACCCACGTCACCTTGCCCGGCGCGACCCGCACCCGGCGGACCACCGGGCGGCCGTCGATCTCCACGCCCAACACGTACTCGCCGGCCGGCACATCGCCGATCGCGAAGTGCTCGTGGTAGGCGGGCGTGCCCCGAGCACGGTCGCCGTAGGTCTCGACGAACGACAGGGGCGTCTCCTGCGGTTCCGGTTTCACCAGCCCGTAGATTCGGGCTTGCGAGACGGGGACACCCACGCGGTCCGTCACGCGGCCGGCCACGATGCCGGTGCCGGGGAGTGGGGTGATCCACAACTCCGGATTCGTACTGAACGGCGGGAACCGCTGCGCCGGATCGACCACGAAGCGCGGCGAGTCCACCGGCACCGCATGCACTTCGAGGTGCAGATGGTCGTTCGTGGCCCGTCCGGTGTTGCCGACGCGGGCGATGACGGTGCCTTCCCGGACCCGCGCGCCGGTCTCGGTGAGCAGTTCCGTATTGTGGTAATACACGGAGTAAAGGAAGTACGTCGTATCGCCCGCCTCGAGCGTGCGGTCGTGCCGGATGGCCACGGTTCGCGCGCCGGCCTCCGCGGCACCCGCGAACGCGACCGTGCCGTCGCCGACCGCCCGCACGGGCATCCCCTCGCCCCCATTGAACTCGATGCCCTGGTGCTGCTGGAAGTTGCCACCCATGGTCGAGCCGTAGCGATACGTCTGGTCCACGTACGGCTGGTCCTGGAGCGCGACCGGCCGCCCGAACCAGGAGTGGCGCGGCTCGGTCGGGGTCACGACGGGCAGCCCGGCGTCGGGCGGAACGCGCTCCAGGTTGTCGCCGCTCAGCCGCAGGCCCACCGGGGTCCCGAGCAGCCAGCGCGTCCCGGCGAGCGCCACCGCGCTCGTCGTGAACTGCTCGCGGGCATCCCGCGCCGTCGTGAACGCGGCGACCCCGGCGCCCACGACGTACGCGCCGCGATCCGTGGCCGCGACGACCCGTCCATCCGCCGCGCGGACCAGGTGTTGTACCGCTGCCGGCACGGGGCCCAGGGGCACCGCCGCGGTGCGCAGCACGTCCCCGTCCGCGCGGATGCTCAGCAGGCCCGCTTCGGTGCCGGCCAGGAGCGAGTCGCCGGTGAGCGGCAGGAGGGTCCGGACGCGTACCGACGCGGTGGGCCAGTGACGCCACGTGCGGCCGCCGTCCCGCGACCGCTCGAGCCCGTGCACGTGCGCCAGCCACAACGTCCCGTCCGGCGCGGTCGCAAGAGCCAACACGTACTGATTGCGAATCACCCCCAGGACGGAATCACGCGCGGAACGGATGCCCATCGCGTCCGTCACCACGCGCCAGGTCTGCCCCGCATCCCACGAGACCTTCACGCCGTCGGCGGTCGCGACGTACACGGTGTCACCGCGCGTCACGATGCCGTTGGGCGCCACGTACTGGTACTCGGGTCCGAGTCGGGCAAAGGTCCAATTCGTCCAGGTCCGGCCTCCGTCGGTGGACCGGCCCCAGCCGTTGCCCAGCGTGCCGTACCACACGGCTCCATCGGGGGCGAAGGCGAAGGCATGGACGAATCCCCAGGCGATGGACGTGGCGCTCGTGTCCGGCAGCAGGAAGCCCCACGCCACGGCCCCGGGCCGCAGCACGGCGATCCCCGCGCCATACGTGCCCGCCCAGAGGGTGCCGTCCGGCGCGCGCGCGAGGGCGAGCACGTGGGTACCGAAGCTCGCTTCCGGGAGCGGCGGGAGATCCTGCGCCCGGATCCCCGGCGCCAGGGTCAGGAACAGCAGGGCGACGGTGCGCGGACCGGCGCGCCCCGGGCGGGCGCGCGTCATCGTGGCATCAGGCGGAGGAGTTCGACGTGCGCACGCCGCGAGCGCGTCGCCGCGAACAGCACGGCCTCGGCGACGTCGCTCGCCTGCAGCATACCCGCGCGATCGGGCAGGTCGTCGCGCCGATCCGGGTCGATGGGATCCCAGAGCGACGTGTCGGTGGCGCCGGGCGACAGCAGGGTGAAGCGCAGGCCCGATCCCTCGTACTCCGCCCGGAGGACCTCGTGCAGGCCCCGCAGTCCGTGCTTGCTCGCTCCGTACGCCGCGTTCCCGGGAAACGCGACGTGGTCGGCGATGCTTCCGATGGTGATGACGTGCCCCCCCTGCTTCGCCATGGCCGGGACGAAGGCCCGCAGCACCAGAAACGCCCCCGTGAGGTTCACGTCGAGCTGCTGCCGGAACTCCTCGGCGCTCGTCGACTCGAGCGGCTTGAGCAGGAACGCACCCGCGCTGTGCACGAGCAGGTCGGGGGCGCCCACGGTGCCGAGCATCGTCTCGGCCACGCGATGAACCTCGTGCTCCAGCGACACGACGCAGCGGAGCTCGATCCGGCGATCGGCGCCGCTCCGGCGGCTTCGAGCGCGTCGGCGACCGCCGCCCCGATCCCGCGGCTCGCGCCGGTCACGAGCGCGACCTTGCCCGCCAGCGCGCTCATTCGAAGCTGCGATGGCCGCCGTGGACGAGCATGATGAACTCCTCACGGGTTCGCTGATCCTCGCGGAACAGGCCGCGCACGGCGGACGTCACCGTCTTGGAGTTCTGCTTTTCCACGCCCCGCATCATCATGCACAGGTGCCACGCTTCGATGACGACCCCCACGCCGTGGGGCTCGAGCGCGTGCATCACCGCATCGGCGACCTGGTCGGTCATCCGCTCCTGCACCTGCAGGCGGCGGGCGAAGACGTCCACGATGCGGGCGACCTTGGACAGGCCGATGATCTTGCCGTCGGGAATGTACGCGACGTGCGCCTTGCCGAAGAACGGCAGCATGTGATGCTCGCACATCGAGTAGATCTCGATGTCACGCACGAGGATCATGCTCTCGTGCGCCTCCTCGAACACGGCCCCGTTCACGACGTCGGCGACGCAGGTCTCGTACCCGCGGGTGAGCCAGCGCATGGCCTCGGCAACCCGCTCGGGCGTCTTCTGCAGGCCCTCGCGGTCGGGGTCTTCGCCGAGCAGCCGCAACTGCTCGCGCACGAGGGCGGTGTACTGCGCGACCGTATCGGCGCGCAGCTCCGCGAGCTGGGCGCATTCATCGTGGGTCGCGGCGATTTCTTCGGCGCGACGGCGCGCGCGCGAGGGAGTCGTAGTCACAAAAGCCTCCGGGAATCCTGAAAAAGCCTAGGGCCGGGCCGGGGGGAGCACAAGGCACCGGTTGTCGGGGCGGGGGACGGCGGGCTATCTTCGCGCCCGACCGGAAAGACTGACCGCCGGCCGGGCCCATGCCCGTCCGGCGGCCAAGCGGGGAGCGGAGAGGATTATTGAAGCCCGAACCAAGTACGTCCCGAGCCCTCGCAATGACGTCTGCCTTCCCCCGAGGGGCGTGACATCGATCACCGCAAGCGGGCCCGCATTCGAGCCTGTTGGCTCAATAATGTGGTCCCCGCTTCCACGCTCAGGGCGAATATAGGGTCGCGCCGTCATCATCGTCAAGCAAACCACCGCCGAAAGGACCGGTTCGATGCGTGCCTCGCACTGGCTGACTCTCGCCGCCGTCGCGTGTCTCGGGCTGTGGGTCGTGCTGGCCTTCGTCTTCGCCGTCCCGAGCGGCTGGGTGCATCTCCCGCTCGCGGTGGGCGTGCTCGTGATCGTGCGCGCGATCGTCGCCGCCGATGCGGAACGCGCGGGCGATCGGGCGCCGTGACCCGATGCCGCGTGGGGCCGGCGGCATGACGCCCCCGCCACCGCGCGTCGCGCTGCTGTGCGGCGCCTCCGGCCTGGTGGGCGGGTATTGCCTCACCCGGCTCGTGGCGTCCCCCGTCTACGGCCGGGTCGTCGTACTGACCCGCCGCACGCTGCCGGTGGTCGACCCGAAGGTGGCGCAGGTGGTGGTCGACTTCGCCCAGCTGGCGACGGTCGCCGATCAGCTCGCCGCCGATCATGTGTTCTGCGCCCTCGGCACCACGATCAAGAAGGCGGGGTCGCGGGAGCGGTTCCGCACCGTGGATTACGGCTACCCGACAGCAATCGCCCACCTCACGCAGGACCGTGGCGCCCGCCACTTCTCCCTGGTGAGCGCGCTTGGCGCGAGCCCATCCTCGCGCGTGTTCTACTCGCGGGTCAAGGGGGAGCTGGAGGCGACCGTGCGGACGGCCGGGTTCGCGAGCGTGACCATTCTGCGCCCGTCGGTCATCACGGGGCCCCGCCGGGAATCGCGCCCCGCGGAGCGGCTCAGCCGCTGGCTGCTCGCGCTCGCCCCCCGTGCGGTGCGGCCCGTGCACGCGGACACCATCGCGACGGCGATGGTGGCACGGGCGATCGAAAGCCGGCCGGGCGTCGAGGTGATCGCGTCGCGAGACATCGCAGCGGCGGCGCACGCCGGTGGGTCGTAGGCAGCCATGCAGCCCGACCCGATCCTCGATACGCGCGCCGCTCCCTGGAGATTCGGCAGACTGCATCCGATCCGCGGCATCGTCCTCGCCGTCGCGGGCGTCGCCAGCCTGGGCGTGCTCGACTACCTGACGGGATACGAATTGTCGTTCGCGGTGTTCTACCTGCTGCCCGTGACGTTTGCGGCCTGGTTTGCCGGACGCGCGAGCGGGGTCGTGACCTCGCTTGCGAGCGCATCGGTGTGGCAGTTCAGCAACTTCATGGCCGGCGAGACCTTCTCGCACCCGGCGATCCCCTACTGGAATGCCGGCACGCGCCTGGCCTTCTTTCTGATCGTCACGCTACTGATCACCCGACTCGGCCAGACGCTCGTCGAGGCTCGTGCCATGGCCCGGACGGATTTCCTCACGGGCACCCTCAACAGCCGCGCCTTCCACCAGCTCGCCGACGCGGAATTGATCCGGCAGCGCCGCTATCGCCGCCCGCTGACACTGGTGTACGTGGATCTCGACAACTTCAAGACCGTCAACGATTCGCTCGGCCACTCCGCTGGCGATGCCCTGCTCCGCGCAGTCGCGGCGACGATCGCGACGAGTCTCCGCGCCACCGACGCCCTGGCGCGCCTGGGCGGCGACGAGTTCGCCGTGCTCCTGCCCGAGACGGACGCGCCCGCCGCACGCACCTTCGTCGACCGCCTCCAGACGATCCTCACCGAGCGGGTGCGTCACGGCGATTGGCCGGTGACCGTGAGCATGGGGATGGTGACGTGCCCGCAGGCACCGGCGTCGGTTGACGCGCTCATCCAACTGGCCGACAGCCAGATGTACGTGGCCAAGCAACACGGGAAGAACCGCATCGCCAGCACGATCGTGACCCCGCCTTCCGACGGACCTGCCTGATCCGCGCCGCCCCCGATCGTCAACAGCACGCCGGCCGCGACGGGGGGTTACCTTGTCAGGACAGCGTCACACCCAGCCAAGGCCATCACGCACGACACACGGGAGAACGCCGCATGTCAGTCGCCAAGGTCACCGAGATTCAGGCCAGCTCGAAGAAGAGCTTCGAAGACGCGATCCAGACCGGCATCGCCCGCGCCGGCAAGACGATTCGCAACATCTCCGGCGGGTGGGTGAAGAGTCAGCAGGTGGTCGTGGAGGGCGGCAAGGTGACGGAGTACCGCGTGCTCATCAAGATCACGTTCGTGCTGGACTGAGCCGCACCGGCGGCCGCGCTGACGATCTGGTGCGGGGATCCCCTATCCCACGGGTGCCACCGCCACGTGTAGCGGCGTGACGGCGGGCGGCAGCGCGACCGCGCCGGCCGCGTGCAAGCAGAACTCCGGGGTGGGTCCCAGCACCATGCGTCGCATCCACAACGCGAACGGCCTGCCCGCCAGGGCGTGCTCGACGTCCGGGAGGAAGTCGGCGTACCCCACCCCGGCCGGCTTCCCGAACCAGCAGGCCGGGTCGGCATCCGGCAGCGGCGCGCCGGCGCGCAGCTGATAGAGGCCGGCGGTGCCCCCGGCGGCGAGCCGCGCGGCGCCGTCGTGCGCCGCCTGGCGGCGTCCCGACACCGCAGCAACATCGAGCGGGTCGAGCGCCGCCGAGCCGTCGAGCAGATACCAGTCTTCGTAGCCGGTCGGCGCCGGTACCCATGGCGCGCCCGTGACCCGACGCGTCCACGAGCGGAGAAACCCCGCGGGGGGCGCCTGGGCCAACGCCGCGTGGAACCGTCGCAGCGCCTGCTCGTAGTCGGCCGGGGGAACCTGGGGCAGGCTCCAATGCCAGAAGACGTAGGCCAGCATCGCGCACTCCGAGGGATGGGCCCGCAACCTAGCGCGGGCCGCGGCCGCGCGCACCCGCTTGCTCGTCCGGCGGATGCAGGCGAACTTGGCGAGACCCATGACGCTCGATTGGATTCGTCGTGTGCTGCTGCGGGATCTCGCGTCGCTGGCGGCCCAGCTCGCGGCCTACCCCGACGACGCGAGCCTGTGGCGTGAGGCGCCCGGCATCGCGAACCCGGGCGGCACGCTCGCCCTCCACCTCGCGGGGAACCTGCGGCATTTCGTGGGCGCGCAGCTGGGGGCCACAGCCTACGTGCGGGACCGGGAGGCCGAATTCGCGCGGCGGGCCCGCTCCCGTGCGGACCTCGCGGCGGAGGTCGCCGCTGCCCGGCGCGACGTGGAGGCCACGCTCCGCCGCCTCGCGCCGGACGACCTGACCCGCGCGTTCCCGATCCCGATCGGTGGGGCGACCCTCACCACGGGACAGGTGCTGGTGCACCTCGCCGGACACCTCGCCTACCACCTGGGCCAGCTCGATTACCACCGCCGGATCGTGACGGGCGGCGGAAGCGTTGCCAAGATGCAGTCGCCGGGCGCCCTGGTGGACGGCGCCTGAGCCCGCCGGCGGGCGCCTCAGGCGGCCAGGTCGGGGAGGTGCTTACGCCACCAGCGTTCCGCATCGCGGGACGTCCAGCGATCCTCGCCGGCCGTGTCGTCGAGCGCGGCCATGAGTTCCTCCGCCGTCGCGAACCGGTCCGCCGGATTCTTCGCCAGACAGCGCATGACGGTCGCCTCGAACGGCCCGGGAATTCCGACCTCGGAGCGGCGTGACGGTGGGTCGGGCGTTTCGTGGGCGTGGGCGAGCATGACCCGCATCGGGCTCGACGCCCGGAACACGTTCGCACCGGTCACGAGCCAGTAGCCGAGACATCCGAGCGCGTAGATGTCGGCGCGCGCATCGATGCGCGGCTCGCCCAGCGCGATCTCGGGCGCCATGAACGCGGGCGTGCCGGTGGCGACGTTCTGCGCGGTGAGCGTCGGGTCCTGGGCCGCGACCCGTTTCACGAGCCCGAAGTCGAGCACCTTGATAAAATCGTGCTCGCGGCCGACGCGGCACAGGAACAGGTTGCCCGGCTTGATGTCGCGATGCACGAGCCCCTCGGCGTGCGCCTCCGCGAGCGACGCGCACGCCTGCCGCAGGAGATGGGCGGCCCGCGGCGCGGGCATCGGGCCGAACCGCTGGACCAGCACGTCGAGATCCAGTCCGCGGAGCAGCTCCATGACATAGTAGAACGTGCCCGCCTCGGTGACCCCGAAATCAAACAGCTGTACCGTGTGCGGCGAGGTGAGTGCCGCGGTCGCCCGGGCCTCGCGCTCGAACCGTCTCACCAGCGTGGTGCGCTCGCCGAGCGAGCTGCCGAGAGACTCCGGGTGGATCAGCTTGATGGCCGCCGGCCGCGCCAGCATCCGATGCTCCGCCCTCCACACTTCGCCCATCCCGCCTTCGCCGAGCCGCTCGATCAGCTGGTAACTGCCCATGCGCCGCGCCTTGGCCACCTCGTGTCCCCAGCCGAGCACGATCTTGCCCGCGGCCCACGCGAGGCCCACGCAGATGAAATTCGGGAGGGACAGCTGCGTCAGCGTCCCCAATGCCGGGAGCTCGACGCCGCGCGCTGCGACGATTCCGAAGATGGCCGGTCGCACGGCCGCCGCCGCGAGCGCGGCCACGAGGGCCTTCCCCGGGGGCGCGGGGACGATGAGCGGGAAGATGACGATCCAGACACAGGTCCAGGAGATGCCGTTGGCCACCACGGCACTCCCCTGCCACCAGTAGAACAGTCCGTGCTCGATGCCGATGGCGCCGACGACTTCGTACACCAGACCGAGGGTCATGACGGTCCGCGGCTCGAGGCCCGAGCGGCGGATCGTCACGGCCAGGATGAGCGACCCGACGACGACGCCGATCGCCACCGGGAATCCCTGGAAGGCGTGCTCGGGCGGCCCCAGCAACATCCACGGCACATACGCGAACACGTACGCGACCGCGTAGATCGTGGCCGCGATGGCGAGCCGGCTGGCCGCCCGCTCCACCAGCTCGCTCGGAAGCGTGACCAGGCCGGAGCCGCCCGACGGCAGTCCCGGCTTCTCGACGTAGGTCTCCGGCATCGGCACGTATCTAGCCCTCACCGGAGGACGCCGCAACTCCCGTCGGGCCGCGAGTCCCGAGCAAAGGGATCGCCTTCCCGCTAGGTTGCGGCGACCGCAGCCGACGGCGCTCCCATGCCAGCGACGTTCGTGTCCCGCACCCGCGCCACGGTCTACCGAGTCATCTTCGGGCACACCACGCCCGCGGGGAAGACGTTCGACGTCCTGCTGATCGTGGCCATCGTCGCGAGCGTGCTGGTGGTGATGCTGGACAATGTCCAGTCGGCCCGGCTGCAGTACGGGACTCTGCTGCGGGCCCTGGAGTGGGGCTTCACCATCCTGTTCACCATCGAGTATGCCCTCCGTCTGTGGTGCGCGCCGAGCGCGCGTCGCTACGCCCGCAGCTTCTTCGGCATCGTGGATGTGCTCGCCATTCTGCCGACCTATCTGAGCGTCGTCATTCCGGGCGGGCAGGCCTTGCTCTCGGTGCGGGCGTTGCGCCTGCTCCGCATTTTCCGGGTGCTCAAGCTCGGTCACTACGTCCCCGAAGCGGCGGTCCTGATGCGCGCGGTGCGCCAGAGCCGCCAGAAGATCACCGTCTTCGTGGCGGCCGTACTCACGCTCGTGGTGACTACGGGCTCGCTCATGTATCTCGTGGAGGGGGCCGCGCACGGGTTCACCAGCATCCCGCGCAGCGTCTACTGGGCCATCGTCACGCTGACGACCGTGGGCTACGGGGACATCGCCCCCCAGACCAACGTGGGGCAGGCCCTCGCGGCCGTGATCATGATCATGGGCTACGGCATCATTGCCGTCCCGACGGGCATCGTGACGGTCGAGCTGGGGAACGTGGCCCGCAGCGCACGGGCGGAGCGGGCCTGTGCCATGTGCCGGCTTCCCGACCACGACGCCGACGCTCGGCACTGCAAGTGGTGTGGCACGCGGTTGGTGTTCGCGGTGGCGCCCGAGTCCGAGCGCGGGGCGTGACGATCCGCGGCGCTCAGATCTCCCAGTTGGAGAACACGATTTCGTCGCCCGGCGGGGTCGCCTCGGGGAACCCGGCAAGCGTCATCCGGAGATCGGTCCAGCGCACGTCGTAGCCGCGGGCGACCAGCGCTTCATACGCCTGCGCATAGCGCGCCTGGCAGCGCACGGCCACGCGCCGGAGCCGGAGCCGCGCGGCGGCGGCTTCGGCCGCGCGCAGCAGATCCTCCAGCGCGCTGCGCGATGCCGCAAACAGCTTGAGCACCCGCAGCTCGTCCGCGGTCCGCGCGTCGGCGAGGGCGGCGGAATGCCAGAGGGCGAAGCCCTCGATCGTGCCGCCGCGCTCCAGGACCACGGTGTCGCCGATCCCGAGCTCGTGGGTCAGCTCGAGCTCGCGGGTGAAGTCGTAACCGGGCGCGGCACGTTCGAGCCGGGCCCGACACCGACCGACCAGATCGCCCCGTTCGTCGGCGGGGAGGTCGCCGAGCCGCACCCCGAGCCGGCGCGGGGCCTTCCCGCTCACTTCGCCGCCCAAGGTGACGGTGAGATAGCCCGGCAGGAACCCGAGCCGGCTGTAGAACCCGATGTTGTCCACCGTGCGCGGCATGGTCTCGAGCCCGAGCGTGGTGACGCCGGCCGCCTTGAGCCAGTCGATCGCGGCCTCCACGATCGCCCGCCCCACGCCGAGCCCCTGCCGGTCGGGCCGCGCCGCGAGCGGTCCCATCCAGCCTTCCGTCCCCGAGTGATGCGCGACGTTGAACGCGACGAGGGCCTCGTGCTCGTCGCGCCAGACCATCGCGCCCGCGCCCGCGTCGCGCAGCGCATACGTCCAGACGGCCGGATTGAGCGGTGGCACCCGGACGCCCACGAGCCCGTCCCGCCGGTAGCGGTCGGTAAACGCCTCCGCGAAGAGCCGGTTCAACTCGCCGATGTCCGCTTCGCGGGCCGGGTAGGGCCCGGTGACCCGGCGGTCAGGCTGCCACATCTTCATCGACGTCTCCCGGCGCCTCCTGCACGATCGCGGCCCCCGAGCCCGCGTCCACCGCCACCCGCAGCACCCGATCCACGCTGTCCCGCACCGACTCGATGTGGGTAATGAGTATCACCTGGGGGAACCGGTCGGCCAGTCGGCGGAGGAGCGCCACGACGTGTTCCCGCCGCCGCTCATCGAGGCTGCCGAAGATCTCGTCGAGCACGAGGAGCGACAGGGGCTGGCCGGCCCGCTCCGCCACCAATTGGCTGATGGCGAGCCGCAGCACGAGGTTCGCGACATCCTCCTCGCCGCCCGAGATGACGGGCTTGGGCTCGCCCTCCTCGAGCAGCAGGACGCGGTACTGCTCGTCCAGCTCCAGGTCGTGATACCGCCCGTCGGTCAGATCGGACATGAACCGGGACGCGACCTCCGCCAGCTCCGGCCGGAGCTGCGCATTGAGCTCCCCCCGCAGGTCACCCAACGCCTCGTCCAGGGCCTCGTGGGTGCGGAGCTCGACCCGGACGGCATCGGCCCGTCCGGCACGCGCGTCCCGCTCGGTGATGCGCTTCGCCACGGCCTGGAGCGCGGCCTCCGCCGCCTTGGCATCGGCGCGCCGCGTATGCACGGTAATCTCGGCGTCGCGCACCGCCTGTTCGGCCGCTTCGTACGCACTCCGCGCCGCGGCATAGCGCGCTTCGTCGAACCCCAGCTCGGCGATCTGCCCGGACAGCGCGGCGAACCGCGCCTCGCGGCTGGAGAGGGACCGCTCCGCCGCCTCCGCCTCGCGCACGAGCTGTTCGGCCCGGGCCGCTTTGACCCGCTGTGCCGCCACGCGCGCCACGAGGGGTTCCCGCGCGCGCAGCAGGTCCCGCACCGCGTCATGCCGCTCCCCATCGTACTGCTGGGGCAAGGCCGCCAACGTGCGCTCCAGCTCGGCAAGCCGCTCCCGCGTGCGCGTGTGCTCCCGATCGGCCTCGGCGGCCTCCGCCGCCCGGGCGCGTGCCTGGGCGAGCGCCGTCGTCGCCGCTTCCAGCGCCGCCCGCGCCTCCGCCACTCGCCGCCGCGCGTCCACCACTCCCTCCGGCTCCGCGGCCAACTGCTCGTGGCGCTGCCGGAAGAACCGGCCATTCAGCTCGATCTCTTCGAGCTGACTCTGCAAGGCGGCCAACACCGTGTCGTATTCCTCCGCGAGTGCGCGCCGGCAGGTGGGGCATTCGCCGTCCGGGCCGGCCGTCCGCACGTGCTCGAGGTGCTCCTGCACATCCTTGTACTGCTCTCGCAGCGCGTCGAGCTTGGTTTCGACGTCCTGCCGGGTGCGCACCCACTCGGTATGCGCCCGCTCTTCTTCCTCCTCGCGGGCGGCCAGCTCGGCCCGCCCCGCACCTGCCGCCCGCTCCGCCCCCGCAACGGCCTCCGCGACGGCGCCGAGGGCGTGGCGCCGCTCCGCCAACCGGCTCAGCTGCTCGCGGCGCTCAGCCAGTTGGCCCGTCAACTGCCGCCGCTGCCCAGCCGCTTTGGCATCGGCGTCGAGCCGCGCGAGCTCCCCCCGCAGCGGCTCCACGTCCCCCACCTGCGGCTCCAACTCGCGCAGGGCAGTCTGCGCGCTGAGGGCGTCCGCCAGCTCCTTGTCCAATCGCTCGAACTCCCGCCGCGCTTCCTCGACCTCCTTTTCCGCCACCCGGCGGTCGCCATCGAGCGCCAGCGCGCGCTCGCGGACTTCCACCATGGCGGTCCACGCCGGGCCCTCGGTGGCCCGCCGCCGTTGCGCCGTCCCCAGCCGCGTCTCGGCCTCCGCCACGGCCGCCGTGGCCTCGTCGCGGCGCGCCGCCGCCTCCGCCCGCTCCTGCGCGAGCGCCTCGGGATCGGCGAGGCCCATCTCGAGACCCTGCAGCTCGCCCTTGAGCCCTCCGCGCTGTGCGCGGAGCCGCTCCTGCGCCACGCGCAGCCGCTCGTACCCCATGAGCTGTGACAGAAACCGCCCGCGGTCGGCCGGCCCGAGGGTGGCCATCACGGCCAGCTCTTTCTGTCCCGTGAAGTAGGTGCTGAAGAACTCCTCGCGGCTCATGCCGAGCACGCGCTGCACCCTGGTGGTCACCTGTTGCGCACTGTTCGCCACGGCGGTGTCGCCGCGATCGAGGTAGAGCTCCGCGCCGTACAGCGTCCGGACGACCCGGTACTCGTGCGGCCCCAGGGCGAACTCCACCTCGACGCGCACCGGCGAGCGGGGCGGTGCACGATTGAACCGGATGGAGTCGCGCCCCCCGCGGGCCGCCGGGGAGCCGTAGAACGCCCACGCGATGGCCTCGAGCAGCGTGCTCTTCCCCGCCCCGTTCGGACCGATGATCCCCGTGATCCCCGGGCCGAATTCGATCTCGGTGGCGGCGTGCTGCCGGAAGTTGGTGAGCCGCAGGCGGTGGAGCCGCACCTACGCGTCCCCTGGTTCCGCTTCCGCCATGTACAGCTCACCCAGCGCGAGCACGCGCGCGCGCGCGACCCCGGTCGGCAGGTCCCGCGCCCGCAGGTACTCGGCGACGATCTCCGGCAGCGAGCGGCGCCGCATCGCCGGGCCGAGGCCCGGCTCGCGGCTCGCTTCGGGGCGGCGCAGATCGAGCCGGTAGTGGAGGGCCCGCGTCTTGAGCTCGCGGATCGCCGCATGATCCAGGTCGCGGGCCGTGATGCGCGGCACGTTCTGTACGACCTGCCGCACGATCTGGTCGTCGATCCCGCCGGGCACCGTGGCCACCGCGGCGGCGATCGCCCGGTCGAGCTCGGCGGCGGCGAGCCCCGTGCCCTCGATCGGGTCCAGGTCGACCACCCGGCGCGCGGGCGGGAGCGGACGGAACTGCACGGTCAGCCGCGCGCCCAGCTCCACCAGCAGCCACCCCTTCTCGCCCGCCCGGCGGGCCGCCCCGCGCTCGCGGGACTCGCCCCACGGGTTCGTCGTCACGTATTCCGGGGCGCCGGCGTACCAGACGTTGCGATCGACCTGCGTGACTACGTGGTAGTGCCCGAGCGCCACGTAGTCAAAGGTGTCCGGTCGCAGGTCCGAGCGCCGGATGGGCTGACCGCCGTAGCCCACGGCGGCCGCGGCTTCGTACGGCAGCACGCCCTCGACCTCGCGGTGCGTCACCAGCACGTTCCGGCGAACGGCGGGGTCGGGGTCCACGGTGGGTCGTGGGAGCATGCTCCACGCGAGGTTCGGCACGCAGAGCACCGCCAGCTCCAGCGTGGCGAACACCAGGCGTTGCGGTGCGTGAGCCACTACGTGCACGCCGTCCACCGCTTCGAACAGGCGCAGGATAGTGCCCGTCTCGCTCGACCGGGGCGTATCGTGATTGCCCGCGACGATCACGATCGGCACGTCGGGCAGCCGGGCGCGGAACTGGCGCAGCCGGTGGAACGAATCGAGGATCGCCGCGTTCGTGGGGCGGACGGAGTGAAACAGGTCGCCGGCGATGAGGACGATGTCGGGCCGCTGCTCGACGACGTCGTCGAGCACGCGCCGGAAGGCGAGCGCGACGTCCGCCTCGCGCTGGTTGATGCCCTGCGGGGTCTGCCGAGTGTACTGGCGGAAGCCGAGGTGGAGATCGGCGAGGTGGGCGAGCTTCACGCGCTAGGGACGGAGCTGATGGAGGATCGTGGTATCCCACCCGGCCCGCGCGTCGACGGCACCGGCGGCCGTCTGGGCCCGGATCGTCCCCTCGACGCGGAGCCGGGTGGCCCCGCCCACGAACGCGTTCCACGCGCGAGACCACACCAGCCGGCCGGCCGCCCCGCCGGACAACGTGACGACCAGGTTCCCGTCCTCGCTCTCCCGCGCCAGCGTGCGCGGCGTCATCGGCGCGCGGAAATGGAAATACACCAGCTCGTCGCCGCCGTCCGCCACCGCGCTGTCGAGGGTGAGCGACAGGTCGGCGAACGCCGTCTCGTCGAGGACGATCCCGGTTTCGGGTCCGGTCTGGGCCCGGCCGTAGAGGCGACCGCCGCTGGCGAACGTCGTCCCCGTCGAAACCGGATCCACCGGGAACGCGAACCCGAGGCCGGCGACGCCGGCTCCGAGCAGGCGCAGCACCTCCCCGTCGGTGGCCCCGCTCGTCCGGATGCCGGTGACCTCGAAGCGATCGGAGAGCACGGCTCGGGCGGCGCGGCCCACCGCGACCGAGTCCACCGCGTCCACCCAGGCCCCGCCTTCGCTGCGGCGCCGTCCGCGGACGGAATCCACCACGACCTCGACGAGCCATCCGCCCTCCGCGGCGGCGAGCACCCGCTGAGTGGCATTGACCCGCGTCTCCGTGGTGACCGTCGCCCCGTCGGGCACGGCCGGGAACCCGGTGAGCGAGGTGGTCGTCCGGATTTCGGTCAGCAGGCGCGCCGTCGCCCCCGGCGTCGGGGCGAACCGCAGGGTCACCCCGTCCTGTGCCGGGGCGACGCGCGCCACCAGCAGCGCCACCAGGACCAGCAGCTCACGGCGCATACGGATCCTCCACCGTCCGGAGCGGCGCGACGTCGGCGCCGTGCGCCGGGTCGCCGATCGTCTGCCGGCGCACGGCCGGTCCCAGGCGGGCGGCGAAGAACGCGACCACGTCGTGCGGCCGGGCCCGGCGCGTGGCCAGCAGAGCCCGCCGCACGTCGTCTTCGCGGCGACCCGCGATGAGGTCTTTCACCCGCGCGGCCGGCACCCGGCGATCGAGCGCCGCGAGCTGGCGCACCACCGCGTCGTCGAACGCCACATCCGCCGCCGGCGGGAACTGTTCCACGCCCTGCCGGCCCTGCAGCGACGCCGGCCGCGGGAAGCGGACGAACACCGGCTGTGTGAAATGCGGGTGGCGGACCATGAGCTCGCCCTTGGGCAGCGTCGCGAGTTTGATCTTGGTGGCGGGCGAGAGAATCTGATAGCCCGGCGTCGCCAACTCGTCCATGTCCATCCGGCCGTACACGGTGGTGCCCGCGTTTCCCACTACGCGCCGGTGCACCTGCGAGCGGAACTGCTGGGCACCGAAGAGCACAACGCCCAGGTAGCGGCCACGCTCGGACAGGTCCAGGAGCATCTTCCGCACGTACGTCTCGGGCCCGTCGGCCGGCGCGTACTTGTTCAGCTCGTCCACGAACGCGACCACGTGCTCGACACCCAGATCGCGCCGCTCCAGGTGCTCGCGGAGCTTGGAGACCACACGGGTGAATACCAGATCCTGCCCCAACTGATCCACCCCGGCCACGTCCACCACGTAGACCGTCCGGTCCTCGAACGCGCCGAAGGGCAGGTCGTTCCCATCGGCGTCGTCGGTGACGAGACCCTTGCAGCGGGTCGAGATGTTCATGAGCCGGTTGCGGACCTTGCGGATGGTCGCGACGTGGTGCGTGCGCCACATGTCCCGGCCACCCGCGGCCTCGAGGCCGTCGAAGATCGCGCGGAACAGCCGCTCCAGGTCGCCGAAGCTTTCGACCGCGTGCCGCCCGCCCCACTCGTCGACGAACGGCTTGCCGACGACGCGGTCGGCAAGGAAATCGAGGAACGCGTCCGCCTTGGCGTCGATGTCGTCGCGGTTGAGCAGGACCTCACTGTAGTCCAGCACTTCGCGCAGGCCCCACACGAGCGGCTCCACCGACCCCGCCAGCTCCGGGTGCGTGCGCAGCGTGTTCAGGTTCACGCCGTCCGCCTTGTACGGGGCGTAGAAGCGCACCTGGTCGAACGGCTCCGGTGCGACGTCGAGGGCCGCGTACATCTCGAGGTCCTGAGGCGTGAGGGCCGCCGGCCGGTCGAGGAATCCAAGGTCCGGTCCCTTCACGTTGAAGCACACGGCGGCGATGCGGCCCTTCGCCCGCGGGAAATGCTGGAAGACCGCCGACAGCAGGAACAGCACGGCGCTGGTCTTGGTGGCGAGTCCGGACACCCCGTTGATGTTGAGGTGGGCCGACTCCGGCCCGAGCAGGAAGTCGGGGTCGAGCCACACCGGCGCGCGGGTGCCGCCGGCCGCATAGAGCCCGACCGGAATGGCGCCGCGGGGCTCGCCCTGGGCGTACGCGTCCATGCGCAGGGCGAGCGTTACGTCGGCCGGGGTGGCGAGTCGCACGCGGGCGAGCGGGACCGGCTGGAGCGGCTCCTCCGGCTCCTGACGCAGCACCGCTGCGGTCCACAACCGGATCTCCGCGCGGCGCGTGGGGGCAGTGGGGGCGCCCGGGTCGCCTTCGGCGCCGATCACCTCGTGCAGCGGGGTCACGAGATCCGAATACGCGCGCGCGTCGAGCACCACGCCGAAGACGGTCCGGTCCTCTCCGTCCACGCGGACGATCGCACCGATGCCGATCGGCGTCGCGGTGGGGGTCCAGAAATGGAACTGGTGCGGGCTCGCCGGCAGCGCTTCGGTCGCGACGACGCGGCCGATCACGGGAACGGAGTCGCGGGTCAGTGCCACCCTCCAGCCTCGGCGCGCAGGTACACTTCGACGTGGTGCATCGGGTACAGCAGCCGGTCCCATCGCGGGTCGCGGTCTGCGATTGGCGACCGCTCCGCCAGCACCCAGCGGCTCACTTCGTCCGCGCTGTCGAGCGCGCCCCGCGCCATGAGTCGTTCGACACGCGCCAGTCCGTGGAGCAGGTCCTCTTCGGACCAGGGCCACAGTCTAAGGTACCACGAGGTCGCCTCCACGCCGCCGGCGCCGCGCCGCACGAAGGCGCTGGACCGCGTGCCGGCCGGCAGGGTCAACGCGGCCTCGAGGTCGGTGGCCTCGAGGAACTGCGTCTCGTGGCTCTTGACGACACCGATCGCCCGTTCCGCCCCCGGCACGGCCGCTAGCCCCGTCACGCCGCCGTCGACCACCAACCACGCGTCCGGTCGCGCCGCCAGAAAGCGGGCGGCGGCGTCCCTCTCACACCGGTCCCGGCGCTGCTCGATCACCTGGACGGCGGCCCACCGGTCCAGCAGGGGATGGGGACGCGGGCCGGCATCGCTCTCCCGGATCGGCAGTTCGACGCCGTCCAGCGCCTCCCGCTGTGCCGGGGTCAGACGGCCGCACGGCACGGTCAGAAACTCCTCGACACTCCGCGCGGCACAGCGCAGCGTCCCTTCCCGCCGTTCCAGCACGGCCGCCGCTACCCGGGCCCGCACGATCGGGGTCACCCCGAAGTGGCCTTCGACGGCGAACTGCTGAATGCCGTCGACGAACCCCATCCCCTCGGGCCCCGTCACGGGGTCGCCGACCGGAATGGCGCGCACGTCGCGCCCTTCCACCACCCGGGCCTCGGCGAACGGCCGCCCGACCGGCTGCCGCGCGGCCTCACGCGCGAGGCCGCGGGCCACGCTCCCGCCAGCGCGGGCCAGCGCCCGCCGCACGTTCCCGCGGACGGTCACGGGCGGGTCCGCACCGCCGCGAGCAGTCCGTCGCGCACCGGGATCACCGCCGCCACCAGCCGCGCATCGGCGGCGACGAGCGCGTTGAACGCGCGCATCCCGCGCACGTCACTGTCGGCCGCCGACGGGTCCGCCACGCGGCCGTCCAGGTACGTGTTGTCACAGAGCAGCAGGCCGCCCACGCGGAGCAGGCGCAGGGCCTCGTCGAAGTATCGGGGCAGCGGCGCCTTGTCGGCGTCGAGGAACACGGCGTCGTAGGGACCCGGGAGGGTCTGCATCGTCTCGAGCGCGTCGCCGACGAGCAGCTCGATGCGATCCGCGACGCCGGCCCGGGCGAACGCCGCCCGCGCCAGGGCGGCGTGTTTCTCGCTTCCCTCGATCGTGCTCAGCCGCCCGTCCGCCGGCAGCGCGCGCGCCATCCACACCCCCGAGTACCCGCCCAGCGTCCCCACCTCGAGCACGCGGCGCGCCCCGATGGCGCGCAGCAGCAGGTGCAGGATGGCACCTTCCGCGGGCGAGACGTGGATCGCGGGCAGGTCCACCGCGCCGTGCGCCTCACGGATCGCGCAGAGCGTCGCGTCCTCGCGGGCGAACAGGTCGGCGATGTAGCGTGCGAGCCGCTCGTCCGGCGGCTCGCTCATCCCGCGTCCGGGAACGGTGGCAGGTCGAGCAGCCACAGCCCGACCAGGCGGTCGTGAGCATCGACTTCGACGAGCACGTTGGGCGCGACCCGCACGGTGCGCGCGCGCTGGCCGCCGAAGGTGAGGTGGACCAGCGTCTCGTTGGGGGGGGTGGCCACCGCGATCGGCGCGTCGATCTCGACGAGCCGGGCCGACGGCCCGGGCGGCAGCAGCACCACGCGTCCCGGCGCCGCATCGTGCGGCGCCACGAGGCGGGAGGGCCGCTGGGGGTCGGGCCAGACCACGACCTCCACACCGCTGAGCACCCCGCCCTCCGCCTCGAGCAGCAGCACCGCCCCTTCCGGGCTCTCGAGCTCCACCGACCCGGTGAACCCGCGGCGGCCCGCGGCGACCGCGCACCGCCCCGCGAGGATCTCGGTCTCGGCATCCCAATGGAAGTCGAACGCCGGCAGCAGCTCGTCGGCCGGTCGAATCTCCGTCGGTACGGTCATCTCGCAACTCCTACGCGCCCGCCATGAAGCGGCCCATCCGCTCCAGCGCGCTCTGCAGGCTCGTCTCCGACGCGGCGTAACTCAGGCGCACCCAGCGCGGGTCGCCAAACGCATCGCCGGGCACGAGGGCGACGCCTTCTCGCTCGATCAGCAGGGCACAGAACTGGGCCGCGCTCGTCAGGTCCCGGGAAAACAGATGGTCCACGCGGAAGAAGAAATAGAACGCGCCAACGGGGTCCACGAACTCCACGCCCGGCAGATGTTTCCGAAAATACGACTCCACCAGATCGCGGCGGGCCCGGAACGCGTCCACCATGCGCGCCACTTCCTGCTCGAGCCGGTCGTCCCCAAACGCCGCGACCGCCGCCCACTGCGACATGTGGGAGGCCCCGCTGGTCGTGTGGGACTGCACGCCCGCCATGGCCTTGGCCACGGGCTGCGGGGCGAGCGCCAGCCCGATCCGCCAGCCCGTCATCGCGTAGGCCTTGCTCGCGCCCGAGACCATCACCACCCGGTCCAGCAACTCGTCCGGCAGGTCCAACACGGACGGCGCCGGTCCCGGGCCGTAATGGATACGCCGATAGATCTCGTCGGCAATCAGCCACACCTCGTGCCGGTGGGCCCACTCGGCAATCGCGCGCAACTCGGCCTTCGTGTACACCGCACCCGTCGGGTTGCAGGGCGAACACAGCAGCACGCCGCGCGTGAGCGAGTCGCGCGCCCGCTCGAGGTCCTCGACACCCACCTTGAGGCTCCACTCCACCGCCCCGGGCACGACCACCGGCTCCGCCCGGGCGAACCGGATCATCTGCGGATACGAGACCCAGTACGGCGCCGGGACCAACACGCGGTCCGTCGGTCCGAACAGGGAAAAGACGGCGTTGAAGAGCGATTGCTTGGCGCCGGTGGAGACGACGAGGTTGTCGGCGTTGACGGGGCGGCCGCCCGAGAGCAGCGAGAAGTGCCGCGCGGCCGCGGCCCGCAGCTCGAGCAGGCCCTGGTTGGGAGGATAGTGCGTCTTGCCCTGTTGAATGGCCCGGATGCCGGCTTCGGCCACGAGGCGCGGCGTATCGAAGTCGGGCTCGCCCGCCGACAAGTCGATTACGTCCTCGCCGGTGGCCCGCTTCTGCTGTGCGGCCTGACTGATCGCGAGGGTCTCGGACGGTTTCAGGTGCTCGAGGTTCTTCGACAGTCTCATGGACGCAGGGCTCCGTACCGTCGCAGGATGGCAAGGGTCGTATCGAGCGGCAGGGCCTCCACCCGACCCCGGGGCCCGCGCACGGCCGTCGCGAGAAACACCGAATTATACACGGCCTCCTCGCTCGCCTCGATCACCGCCTGGAACAGCGGGCTCATCGCCTCGTTGGCGAGCGGGCCGCGCGCGGCGAGCCGCGCGACCGGAACCGTGGCAAACGCGATCACGTAGTCACCCGATCCGTTGCTCATGCTGCTGCCGGTGCGCGCGAGGCCGGCCAGCGCCCGCCGCCCCAGCCGCTCGAGGTTGCGCGCGTCGAGCGGCGCGTCGGTCGCCACCACGATCATGACCGACCCATCGGCGGCGGCCGTGCCGGCTCCACGCGGGGCCGCGGGGTCGAGTTCGGGTTTGAGGTAATACCGACCGAGCTCGCGGCCCACCGGCGCCCCGTTGATGGTGAGCACGCCGCCGAAGTTCGTCTGGACCAGCACGCCCACGGTCCAGCCGCCCAGTGCGTCGGGCAGTCGGCGGCTCGCGCTCCCGATCCCGCCCTTCCAGCCAAACGCCACCGTGCCGCGTCCCGCCCCCACGCTTCCCTGCGCCACCGCTCCGGTGTCGGCGGCCGCGAGCGCCCGCCGGACATCCGCCGAGGTCACGGCGCGACGGCGGATGTCGTTCAGGAACCCGTCATTCGTCTCGCCCACCACGACGTTCACCGACCGGACCTCCTCGTTGCCCGGCAAGGCGAGCAGCCAGTCGAGGGCCCCGTCCCAGACCCGCGGGACGCAGAGCGTGCACGTGAGCAACACGGGAGACTCGAGTTCGCCGAGTTCCCCCACCTGGGTACTCCCCGCGAGCTTCCCGAAGCCGTTTCCCACGACGATGGCGGCCGGCACCTTCACCTGCACGGGGTTGTCGCCGTGCGGCAGGATCACCGTGACCCCGGTGTTGAGCGAATCGCCGGACGCGATCGTCGCGTGTCCCACGCGGACGCCCGCGACGTCCGTAATCGCGTTCCGCGGCCCTGGCGGCAGGATCCCGACGACCACGCCGAGTGCCCGCGCGGACCCGCGCGGCGCGGGCTCCTGCGCGACCGCCGACGAGAGGGCCGCACCTGTCAGGGCGAGCGCAAGCCAGGGCGGGCGTCCCCGCATTGAGGGGCTCCTTGGTCCGGGATGGGGACGCGCACGACATCGAGCCGGGCCGCGCGCGGCCGCAACCCGCCCCGTTGCGTGGACGTCCTGGCGAAGGTAGCATCCCATCGCGGCCGCTGCTACCGCCGTTTCTTTGACAATCGAGGGTGCTGTGTCCTGGGAATTTGCCCCGACGTTCGACGCCGCGCACCGCGCGGCGCTCGAGGCCGGCAAGCCGCTGCTCTACGTGTGTCCGCCCGCCGGCTGGGCGCTCGTGCCGCTGCTCGCCCGCCTGCCGGCGCCCGAGGGCGACGGCCCGGCCGTGCTGGTGCTCGCGCCGGGAGAGCCGGACGTGACCGACGTGGCGGCGGCGGTCGCCACCCTGGACGCCCTGCGGCCATCCCACGCCCTCACCGGCGGCGGGCGGACGGAGCGGCTGTTGCGGACCGCGCCGGTTCGCACCCTCGTGGCGACGCCGGCTGACGCCCTCCAGCTCGCCCGCCGCGCCGTTCTCAAACTCGACCAGATCCGCCACCTCGTAGTCGCCTGGCCGGAGCTGATGGTCGCGGCGGGCCAGGAGGCCACGCTCGAGACGGTGCTCGCCGAGACGCGGGCGGCGCAGCGGCTCCTCGTCACGACCGAGGAGCAGCCCGACGCGCTGCGCGACTTCCTCACCCGCCACGCCCACCGCGCCCCCACGCTCATCGCGGCCGCGCCTCCGGCTCCGCCCACGCTGGCCGCGCGCCACGCCGTGGTCGCGGAGGGACGACGCGTGCACGCCGTGCGGGAGCTGCTGGACCAGGCGAATCCCGAGCGCGCCTTCGTATGGGATCCGGTACCGGGGCGCGCCGAGCGCTGGGCGGCCCTGGCTGCCGATCCGAGCGTGCACGTCGGGAGCGATCCGGGGGACGACCCCGTCGCGCTCGCGGTCGCCACCGATCTGGTCTCCGCCGACGCCCTCGCCGCCCTGGCGGCCGTGGCCGCCGACGTGGTGGTCCTGGTGCGGGCCGGACAGCAGCTCTATTTCGAGCGGCTGGTGCGGGCGAGCCGGCCCGTCCGCCTGACGTCCGAAGCCGACCGTGCGCGCGATCGCGCCCTGGAGCTGCGAAGCCGGGTGCGCGCGCGACTGGGTGAGGGCGGGCTGGACGGGGAGCTGCTGACGCTCGCGCCGCTGTTCGACGAACACGATCCCGCGCTCGTCGCCGCGGCCGCGCTCGCGCTGGCCGGACTGGAGCCCGAGGCCCGAAGCGAGACCCCGGCGTATGTCCGGCTCTTCGTGACGGTCGGCAAGCGGGACGGGGCGCGGCCCGCCGATCTCGTGGGCGCCCTTCTGAACGAGGTCGGCCTGCCCAAGACGAGCGTCGGCCGAATCGAGATCCGGGACGCCTTTACGTTGATTGAGGTGCGGGCGGAGGATGCCGACCAGGCGGTCCGCGGGCTTACCGGCACGACCGTGCGCGGCCGCCGCGTGACCGCCCGCCCGGAACGACGCTAGCGCGTCAGCGCGAGGGGTTCAGCGCGTCCTTCAGCCCCTGGCCGGCTTTGAACGCGGGCTGCGAGCTGGCCGCGATCTTGAGGGGCTCGCCCGTCTGCGGGTTGCGCCCCGTGCGCGCCGCACGCTGCCGGGCCTGGAACGTCCCGAACCCCGTGATCTGCACTTTGCGATCCGCCCGCAGCTCGCGGGCGATGATGCCGCGATCACCGAACAGCGCATCCACCGCCTTGGCGGCATCCGTCTTGGCGAGGCTCGCGTCCGCCGCGAGCGCGTCGATCAGTTCTGCCTTGTTCACCGGCGTACTCCTTCCACAATAGGGCCGTTGTCGTTGATCGGGCCGTTGTCGTTGCGTGGGTCGATCTGCCTGGAGCAATATCGCTCCCCCCCCACGGGCCGCAAGCCGCTTGTCGTGCGCCCGCCCGTACGGTAACGTAGTGCCCGCGCCACGCGAAGGACACACCCGCATGTATCACGGTACCCGCCCCGGTTGGATCGAGGTCATCGCCGGGGTGATGTTCAGCGGCAAGAGCGAGGAGCTGATCCGGCGCGTCCGGCGCGCCGTGATCGCGCGCAAACGGGTGCAGGCGTTCAAGTCGCACCTCGACGACCGCTACAGCGGCGTCCACCGCATCTCCACGCACGACGGGATCACCGTCGAGGCCACCCCGGTGGACTCGGCGGCGGAGATCATGCGTCGGGTCCGGCCGGATACCGAAGTGGCCGCGATCGACGAAGCCCAGTTCCTCGACGAGAGCCTCGTGACCGTCGCCGTCACGCTCGCCAACCGCGGCGTCCGCGTGATCGTCGCCGGGATCGACACCGATTTCCGGGGCGAGCCGTTCGGGGCCATGCCCGCCCTCATGGCCGTGGCGGAGCTCGTGGACAAGCTCCACGCCATCTGCGTCGTGTGCGGCGACCCTGCCTGTCGCAACCAGCGCCTGGTGGACGGTCGGCCGGCCCCATACGACTCGCCCACCATTCTGGTCGGCGGCAGCGAAACGTACGAGGCGCGCTGCCGGCACTGCCACCAGGTGCCCCTCGTGGACGAGCGCCAAGGTCGCCTGTTCGAGACCACACCTCCGTCGGTGCGCGCGCGGCCCCGCGCCCGCTAGTCGTCCGCCGCATGTTGAACGTCGCGCTCACCGGGAACGTCGCCGCCGGGAAATCCACCATCACCGCGTGGTTCCGGGAATGGGGCGGCACCGTGATCGACGCCGATGCGCTTGTCCGCGAAGTGCAGCAGCCGGGCTCGCCCGTGCTCACGGCCATCCGCGAGCGCTTCGGCGATACCATGATCCGGCCCGATGGGACGCTCGACCGCGCCGCGCTCCGGCGGGTCGTGTTCGTCGATCCGGCCGCCCGGGAGGCCTTGAACCGCATCGTGCACCCGGCCGTCCAGACCCGCCGCATGGCGCTCGTCGCGGAGGCCCGTCGCCGCGGCGACCGGATCGTCGTCAACGATATCCCGTTGCTGTTCGAAGTGCTCGATCCCGGGGCGTTCGACGTCGTGATCCTCGTGGATGCG
>JBFGDF010000006.1:0-51755 GCA_041580775.1 Gemmatimonadales bacterium | reverse complement strand
GCGGCGCGGTGGTGTGTGCGTTGCTCGATCGCCGGGGCCGAGTGGTGGACGGTGTGGTGCAGTCGACGATGCAGGTCCGTCCCGGGGTGGCCTTTCCCGACGTCACCGGCCGGGCGGCCGGCCTCATCGACTCGTTGAGCGCGTTGGACTTCCCGACGACCGGCGTGCGGCTGCTCGACGGTCGTATCCTGCGGCGTTGACGGCGCGGACCGGGCTCAGCGCTCGGTCAGCGGCACCACGAATCGGACCGTGAGCGTCTCGGCGGTCTGCGGTAGGACGGAGCAGTAGCAGGTCTCGCCGATGAGGTGCTTCACGCCGAGGACCTCCGCCTCGTCGATGCGGGGGACGTCGCGGTACACGATCTCCAGGGTCTGTCCGGCGATGACCTTGTAGGACGCCGGCCGGTCGCGCAGGCGATGATGGGGGTCCACTTGCGCCAGACCCTCGCGCAGGCGGTCGCGGATCTGACTCAGACGCTCCCGCAGGACGGGGTCGGTTACTGGTTCTGCCATGCGGCCTCCCGGCGTCGGTTGGCGGTGGCGATGGCTGCGTTGCGCTGCATCCCCGTCAGCCCGGGCCGCTCGAGGGGCGTCTGCCCGAACCGTGCGTCGAAGGCAGCCGCGTCGAGGGACGCGAAGGCGTCGAGAGGCACCCAGGCGTGCCCGGGATCGAGGTGCCGCACGCCGTCGGCGATCGGTCCGCCGAACTTCTCGTTCCAGGGACACACCTCCTGGCATATGTCGCACCCGAAGATCCAGTCTCCCATGAGGCGCGCGAGTGGGGCCGCGATCTCGTCACGGTGCTCGATCGTCAGATAGGAGATGCACCGGGTGGCGTCGAGCACGCGGGGTGCTGGGAACGCGTTGGTGGGGCAGGCGTCGAGGCAGCGGGTGCAGCTGCCGCAACGGTCCGCGGTGAACGGCGGGTCGGTCGCGAGCTCCAAATCGGTGAGCACGGACGCCAGGAAGCAGTAGGAGCCGCGCGCGGGATCGATGAGCATGGTGTTCTTGCCGATCCACCCCAACCCGGCACGTTGGGCCAGCTCGCGTTCCGGCACCGGTCCGGCATCGACGTAGGCGCGGGCGCGGGTGGTGGGCGACCCGAGCGAGCGGATGTAGTCGGCGAGCGCGGTGAGCACGGGCCGGAGCGTCGTGTGGTAGTCGGGCCCGCGGGCGTAGCGAGCCACCCGTCCACCGCCCGGCATGGGTGCAGGGTCGTCGGAGGGGTACGGCCTGGTGAGGACGACGGCGCGGGTCGCCCCGGGCAGGATTCCGGCTGGCGCCGTCCGAGCGCCGGCTTGCCGGTGCATGTACTGCATCGTGCCGGCCATCCCGGTGGCCAGCCAGCGCTCGAGGGCGTCGGCGTGCGGGGTCGGCGCCAGGTCGGTGATTCCGACGCTGGCGAAGCCCAGGTCGGAAGCGCGTTGCTTGACGAGGGCGGCGCGGCGGGTCGGGGTCAGAGCCGGAGCAGCTTCCGGCGCCATGTGACGAACCGAACGACGTCGTCCACGGGCGGAACGGCCCGTTCGTCCCCATACGCGGTGTACATTCGCCAGCGCAGGTAGTCACGCGCGGGCAAAGGCAGGAAGGGCGGGCGTCGCAGCCAGTGCCGCCGCCGGAATGCCCATGCCGCGGCCAGCAGGTCCCGCGCAAGCCACGGGCGGACCGCCGCGCGGAGCGCGAGCGCCAGCACCAGTCGGGACCACCCCCCTCGCGTCGGAGGCGGAGCCGAATGCCCTACGTCGTCCAAGCGATCTCCCTCGTCGGCGCCGTGCTGATTCTCGGCGCGTTCCTGGCGCTGCAGCGGGGGTGGTGGAGCCCCGCACAGCGCCGGTACCTGTGGGCCAACCTGGTGGGCGCGGGCTTGCTCACCGGGGTCGCGGTGTGGGACCGCCGTCTCGGGTTCATCGTGCTCGAAGCCGCGTGGGCTGCCATTGCCGGTTGGAGTCTCCTCCGGCGTCGCGCCGGACCGTGAGTCGACCACCCCCAGTGTATATTGGGGCCCTATGACGGCCGCAAGCACCCCCGCCTCGGGGCTCGCTGCCTGGCGGGCCGACTTCCCGATCTTCGAGCGCCAGATCTACCTCAACTCTTGTTCGCTCGGTGCCCTGTCGCGGCGATCGCGTGAGCGGGTCCAGGGATTCCTCGACGAATGGGAGCAGCGGGGGGCGCCGGCGTGGTACGACGTCTGGTGGGAGCGTCTCGCCGCCGTACGGGCCGCCTACGCCCGCGCCATCGGCGCGCGCGCCGACGGCGTTGCCCTGCACGCCTCGATCTCCACCGCGACGTCCGTGCTCGCCAGCCTGCTCGACTATCGGAAGCGACCGAAGGTCGTGACGACGGATCTCGACTTCCCGACGGTGGCGTACCAGTGGTTGGCGCGACGCCCGCAGGGAGTGGAGCTCGTGATCGTTCGCAGCCCGGACGGGGTGACCGTCCCGCCCGAGTTGATCGCCCGTGCGGTCGATGCCCGCACGGCGCTCGTGGCGACATCCCACGTGTACTTCACGACCGGGGCCATCCAGGACGTGCGGGCCGTGGCTGACAGCGCGCACCGCCACGGAGCACGCTGCTACATCGACGCATACCAGAGCGTCGGGCAGGTGCCGGTCGACGTGCACGCCATGGACGTGGACTTCCTGAGCGGTGGTGGCCTCAAGTGGCTGTTGGGCGGACCCGGGATCGCATTCCTCTATGCGCGGCAGGATCTCCTGCCGACGCTCGATCCAATGGTGACGGGCTGGTTCGCGCACGCCCGCCAGTTCGATTTCGACCCGCACACGCTGGTGCGCCACGCCGACGCGCGCCGGCTCGAGCAGGGGACCCCGGCGCTGGCGGCCGTGCACGCCCAGCTGGGCGGGTTCGAGGTGCTGGAGGCGATCGGCTACGCGCGTGTCCAGCAGGTCACCGCGGCACTCGCACACGATCTCGTGGCCCGGGCGCGTGAGCTGGGGTTCCGGCCGAACGTGGCCCCGGACCGGAACGCCCGCTCGGCCATCGTCATGCTCCCGTCCCCGGACCCCTCGGCGGCCGTGGCCCGTCTCGCAGAGCGCGGGATCGTGGTTGACGCCCGGCCGGGCCATGTTCGCCTCTCGCCGTATTTCTACAACACCGTGGAGGACCATGTCGCCGCCCTCGAAGCGCTCCGAGGCTAAGACCCCGCGGCCGTCGACCGCCGACGCGCAGCTGCTGACGTCCCGACCGCAAGTCGAACGGCGGGCCTTCACCAGTACCGACCCGTGGCGCGTGCTCCGCATCATGGGCGAATTCGTCGAGGGGTTCGACGAGTTGTCCGACGTGACCTCGGCGGTCACGATCTTCGGATCCGCCCGGGTGGACGAGCGGGACCCCTGGTATCAAGCGGCCCGCGAAACCGCGCGACGGCTAGGGGAGGCCGGCTTTGCGGTGATCACGGGTGGTGGTCCGGGCATCATGGAGGCGGGCAACCGCGGCGCGCGGGAGGGCAACACGCTCTCGGTGGGCCTCAACATCGAGCTGCCGCACGAGCAGCACATCAATCCGTACGTGGACCGCGAGATCGACTTCCGCTATTTCTTCGTGCGGAAGACGATGTTCGTGAAGTACTCGTGCGCGTTCGTAGTCTTCCCCGGCGGCTTCGGTACGCTCGACGAGCTGTTCGAGGCCCTCACGCTGATGCAGACGAACCGGATCGACGATTTCCGCGTCGTCCTCATGTCCCACGCGTTTTGGGGTGGGCTGCTCGACTGGCTGCGGGAGCGGGTCGCCGCCGAAGGGAAGATCGACCGTGGTGACCTCGAGCTGCTGTACGTTACCGACGATCCTGCGGATGCCGTGCGGGCCATCGTCGCCGCCGAGGTCGCCGCCGGCCGCCGGTCGCCGGCGGCACGGCCGTAACCGCCGGAGGAGAAGGACCACACATGGGAAAGCCGAAGAGCTCGTACCTCGCGGGGCCGCGGATCGACCCGACCCCCATCACGGGTCGGGAGACGGCCGCCGATCTCATCGAGAACGCGTTTCTCGCCTACAACGCGGCGCGGTTACGTGAGGGCTGCCGGCTCTTCTCGGAGAAGATGCTCGCGGACGGCGGGACCGTAGGCATGAGCCTCACGGGGGCGATGACGCCCGCGGGGCTCGGCATGTCCACGCTGATCCCGCTGATCGAGGCTGGGTTCGTGGATTGGATCGTCTCGACCGGGGCCAATCTGTATCACGATGCCCATTTCGCGCTCGGGTACACGATGCACCGCGGCTATCCCAAGGTGGACGACGTGGCGCTGCGCGACGAAGGAGTCGTGCGCATCTACGACGTGTTCTTCGACTACCGCGTGCTGCTGCGCACCGATCTCTTCCTCCGCGAGGTGTCCGCGCGGCCCGAGTTCCAACGCCCGATGTCCTCGGCGGAATACCACTACCTGTTGGGGGGGTACGTGCGGGAGCGCGAGCGGGCGCTCGGCCTGTCGCGCAAGTCCGCGCTGGCGGTGGCGCACGAGTACGGCGTGCCGATCTACACCTCGTCGCCCGGTGACTCCTCGATCGGGATGAACGTGGCGGAACTCGCGCTGGACGGCAACAGACTGCGCTTCGACGTCTCCGCGGACGTGAACGAGACGGCGGCGATCGTCCTCGACGCCAAGCGGGCCGGTGGTACCAGCGCGTTGCTCATCGTGGGAGGTGGGAGTCCCAAGAACTTCGTGCTGCAGACGGAGCCCCAGATCCAGGAGGTCCTCGGTATCGACGAGAAGGGACACGACTACTACCTGCAGATCACCGACGCGCGGACGGATACGGGAGGGCTGTCCGGCGCCACACCGGCCGAAGCGGTCAGCTGGGGCAAGGTGGACCCGGCGCGCTTGCCCGACGCCGTCGTGACATACCTCGATTCGACCGTGGGACTGCCGCTGCTCACGGCCTACGCGCTGGCCAGAGTGCCACCGCGGCCGCCGAAGCGGCTCTACGACCGGCGGCAGACGCTGATGGAGCGCCTCCACACTGCGTACCGGCAGGCCCGGGCGTTCCGTGACGAGCGCGCCCAGGCGTCGACCCTGCCCGGCGTGGAGTAGCTGGGCATGGCGGGCGGGGTGGGGGTGAGCCGCCGGTACGCCGTCTACGCGGTGGTGCTGCTCGCGCTCATCAACGTCATCAACTACCTCGATCGGAACATCATCTTCGTCCTCTTTGAACCGATCAAAGCGGACCTGAACCTGTCGGACGTCCAGCTCGGGTGGCTGGGGTCCGCCTACGTGGTCGTCTATGCACTGGCGGCCATCCCGCTCGGGATCCTCAGCGACCTGCGATCCCGGCGCGCGGTCATCGGGGCCGGCGTCACCCTCTGGAGTGCGTTCACGGCGTTGGGCGGCTTGGCCCGCAACTTCTGGCACCTGTTCTTCTGTCGCTCCATGGTGGGGGTGGGTGAAGCCTCCTACTCGCCGGCGGCCCAGTCCATGATCGCCGATTACTTCCCCGGGAAGGGGCGGGCGTTGGCGCTGGGTGTCTTCTGGGGCGGCCTGGCGCTCGGGGGGGTCGCCGGCATCTGGCTCGGCGGGGAATTGGAGCATCTGTACGGCTGGCGCGCCGCGTTCCTGGCGGTGGGCATTCCCGGGTTCGTGCTGGCGATGCTCGCCACGCAGCTCAAGGACCCGGTGCGTGACCAGGTCGACGTTCCTCTGCTCGAGCACGTCCGCCGGTTCGAGCTGACGGTGTGGCGCATTGCCCGCGCGCTATGGCCGCTCTGGGCATTCACCGGCCTCGGTGCACTCGCCGCGTACGCCATCGATCGCGCCGCGTGGGGCTCCCCCGACCTCGACGTCGCGGTCATCACGGCGTTTGCCGGCCTCGGGTTTGCCGTCCAGGTGGCGGTCGTGATTCGCTCGGCGATTCTCCATCGGCAACAGCCGCGCGCGCACCATCCGCGGGTGGAGGAGTTCCTGGTGGCCGCGCGGGCCGTGCTGCACACGCCGACTCTGATCTGGCTCTTTCTCGGCGGAGCCCTGATCGCGTTCTCGATGAACGGCCTGGTGGCGTGGTCGCCGTCCTACATGCAGCGCGAACTGCACCTCACCCCGCAGATTGCCGGGCGTACGATCGGTCTGTGGGGACTGGCCGCCGGGTTGCTGGGCACGGTGTTCGGTGGGAAGCTCGGCGATCACCTGAGCGAACGCTTCAGCAGCGGGCGCGTCGTCGCGGGCTCGACCGGGTTTCTGGTGGGGGCGCCGCTCGCGATCTGGCTGCTCACGATCACCGACCTCGATCTGTTCATCCCCGTCTTCTTCACCACGCTCTTCTTCTTCACGTGGTACCACGGCCCGATGACGGCGGCGATCTTCGATGTCGTGCCGCCGCAGGTCGGGGCCTCGGTCATCGGGACCTACGTCTTCTTCTCCCATATCGCGGGAGACGCCGTCGCCTACCCGCTCGTCGGGTTCCTGTCGGATCGCTTCGGGCTCCGCGTCGCGATGATGGTGCTTCCCGCCGCGGCCTTCGCCGGCGGGCTGGTCGTCCTACTGGCCACGCGGACCACCGCGAAGGACCGGGAACGCGCGCGCCGCGCAACGGGCCCGTTTCGGATTCCCGATATCGCCCGTGAGCCCTAGGGCGGGGTCACGGGCCCGGGTGGACCTCGGCGCGGAACGCGTCGCTCCGCTCGACTTCCGCCAGGTAGTCCGCAAGCTCCTGGGCCTTCCGTGCGGCGTTCCACCCCAACTCGCTTCCGACGAGGTCCACCAGGCCTGCCGCCTCAGCCGCCGCGTGCCCGCGGACCTCGTAGAACACGTGGGTGCGACGTTGGAGCAGGTCACACAGAGTCATGGCCATCTCCCGACGGATGCCGTGGACCAGTTCGGCGCGGATCGCGCTCGTGCCAGCGGCAATCGGCGCCGCCAGCCGGGGGTCCTCGCGCACGAGCCGACCAACGGCGGGGGCCTCCGCCCCGTACACCCGGGCCAGCCGCGCGGCCAGTGGGGGCGCCAGCCCGTCATGCGCCAGTTCGGTGGCGGCCAAGGTCGGGTCACGCAACTCACCACCAGGGAGGGGCTCGGTATCGGTTGGGGCGCGTGGAGGTATCGGGCGCCCATCCAGCGCATGGAGCACCGTGGCGGCACGGTCGGTCGCCTCGGCGGCCATCACGCGGTACGTCGTGAGCTTGCCCCCCACGACGGAGAGTAGTCCGGGCGCGTCGAGAATGCGGTGCTCCCGCGACACCGCGGCGGGATCGCGCGCCTCAGGAGACCGAAGGAGGGGGCGGAGTCCGGCCCACGTGGCGATGACGTCGTCGGGACGCAGGCGAGCGTCCGGAAGCACCGCGTTGGCGGACCGCAGCAGGTAAACGACGTCGTCCCCGTCGGCCCGGACGGCGTCGGGGTCCCCGTCATAGTCGGTGTCGGTCGTGCCGATGTAGGCGAGATCGTCCCAGGGGAGGATGAACAGGACCCGCCCGTCGACGGGGGACAGGAGCGTGATGGCCTCGGTCGTGCCGAGTCGTGACCGCGGGACCACCACGTGCACCCCCTTCGTGGGGCGCAGCACCTGGAATCCGTCGCCGCGCAGGCGATCGGACCACGGGCCCGTCGCGTTGACGGTGACCAGTGCCCGCACGCCGAGGCGCGCCCCGGTGAATTGGTCGATGACGCGCGCGCCGCGGACCCGCCCGTCGGCGGTTTCGAGACTTTCGACGGCGGCGTAGTTGGCGACGAGCGCCCCGTGGCGGTGGGCCGCACGAATGGTCGCCAGCGTGAGACGGGCATCGTCGCACTGCGCATCATAGTAGCGGGCTCCGCCGCGCAGGTCCCGGCTGCGGAGGCCCGGCTCGGCGCGCAGCATGGCCCGCTTGCTGAGCCATCGATGGGCCCGCACATTCCTGAGCAGCGCGAGAGCGTCATACAGCCACAGGCCGGCAACCAGCTTCCAGCGCGGGACGCGGCCGCCGGCGAAGAGCGGGAACAGAAACGAGCGCGGCCAGACGAGGTGGGGGGCGATCCGCAACAGCGTGTGGCGCTCCCGGCTGGCCTCGAAGACGAGCCGGAACGCCCCGTGCTCGAGGTAGCGCAGGCCGCCGTGCACGAGCCGCGATGACCGGCCGCTCGTTGCGGCGCCGAAGTCGGCGCGGTCCACCAGGGCGGTGCGGAAGCCGCGCATCGCGGCGTCCCGGGCGATGCCGGCGCCGGTGATGCCGCCGCCGACGACGAGGATGTCGACGGGGCCGTCGCTCATGGCGGCGAGCGCGGCGGTACGGGTTTCGGCGGAAAAGGAGGCGTCCACGCCGTTATTCTCGGGGAGACCACGGGATCGCGGGCAGCCGCCCAGCGCGTGGTTCACCTGGCACGCCGGGATCTTCGGTCCGGGCATGCGGGTGCTCGACCTGGCGTGCGGTGCGGGGCGCCACGCGTTGGCGGCAGCCGGGCTCGGGGCCGAGGTGGTGGCCGTCGACGCCGACGCCGACGCGTTGGCGCTGCTCGAGCGGGAAGCGGAGCGACGGCGGTTGCCGGTCAAGTGCCTGCACATGGACCTCCGCACCAGCAAGATCGAACCGGCGGCGTTCGACGCCGTCATGATGTTCAACTACCTGGACCGCGAGCGGTTTCCGGATTTTCTCGCCGCCGTCCGGCCCGGCGGGTACCTGCTCGCCGAAGCCTTCCTCGTGTCCCAGCGCGATCACGGCTGGGGTCCCGACTCGGACGATCATCTGCTCCAGCCCGGCGAGTTGCTGCACCTGGTCGAGCCTTTCGAAGTCTTCCTCGAGCGCGAGGTGATTGAGGTACTGGACGGCCGCCCAGCGGCCATCGCCAGCGTGGTCGCCGTCAACACGGCAAAATGATGCGCGCTGAGAGGGCGCCGCGCTACCACGCCTCCTGACGCGCGGCTAGCTTTCCGCCATGACTACCGTGCCTGACGGGCGTCGTGTCGCCGTCATCGGTGGCTGCCGCACGCCCTTCTGCAAGGCGGGCACCGCGCTCAAGCAGTTCAACGCGGTTGACCTCGCCCGCCATGCCGTCGTCGAGCTGTTGCACCGCCTCGAGCTGGACGGCGCGACCGTCGACGAGATGTACTTCGGGCAAGTCGTCGCCAGTCCCGTGACGCCGAACCTGGCGCGCGAAGTCAGCCTCCTCCCGCAGTTTCCCCGCGACATTCCCGCGGCCGCCGTCAATCGGGCCTGCGCCTCGGCGAACACGGCCATCGCCATTGCGGCCGACCAGATCGCGGCCGGCCGCGCGGACACGGCGATCGCCGGGGGAGCCGAGAGCCTCTCGGACGTCCCGATTCTTCACTCGCGTCGGTTCGCCGACCTCCTGATCGCCCTGAGCCGAGCGCGGAGCGTGGGAGAGCGCCTGAAGCTACTCGGAACGTTCCGCCCGCGCGATCTGGTGCCCGTTACCCCCGCGATCGCCGAACCGTCGACGGGCGAGACGATGGGGCAGTCGGCGGAGAAGATGGCCAAGATGAACGGCATCAGCCGTGAGGTGCAGGACGCGTGGGCCCTGCGCAGCCATCGGCTCGCGTACGCGGGCACGGCCGACGGGCGCCTGCTCGCGGAGATCGCGCCGGTCTTTCCAACCGAGGGCGAGCCGATCGATCGGGACAACGGCGTCCGGACGGACTCGACGCTCGAGCAGATGGCGAAGCTGCCACCCGTGTTCGACCGCCGCTATGGCTCGGTCACGGCGGCGAACTCATCCCCGCTGACCGACGGCGCGTCGGCGGTGCTCCTCATGCACGAGGCGAAAGCCCGTGCCCTCGGATACACCCCGCTCGCGTTCATTCGGGCGCATGCCGTGGCGGCCGTGGATCCGGGGTGGCAGCTGCTGATGGGGCCGGCCCTCGCGGTCCCCATGGCGCTCGAGCGCGCCGGGATCGCCTTCAGCGACCTTGGCCTGATCGAGATGCATGAGGCGTTCGCCGCGCAGGTGCTCTCGAACATCGAGGCGTTCGAATCCAAGGCGTGGGCGGCTGAGCATCTCGGTCGGTCCGAGCCGATCGGCGCCGTGAACCGGGATATCGTGAACGTCATGGGAGGCTCGATCGCGATTGGGCACCCGTTCGGCGCCACCGGTGGGCGGGTGACGCTCACCCTGGCGCACGAGATGCGACGACGCGACGTCCAGTTCGGACTGATCTCGGTGTGCGCGCAGGGCGGCATGGGCTTCGCAATGGTGCTGGAGCGAGCATGACAGCCTTTACGAAGACGGTCGCGGACGGCATCGCCCGGTTCGTGCTGGATCTCCCAGGTGAGCCCATCAACAAGATCACCCGCGGGGTGCGAGAGGAGCTCGAACACCTGGTGGACGAGGTGGCGCGGGATGCCGCCATCCGCGCGGTCGTGCTGCTGTCGGGCAAGCCCGACACGTTCATCGCGGGCGCCGACATCGACGAATTCGTCGCGCTCCGGACCCGCGACGAGGCCTACACGCTCGTCAAGGGTGGACAGGCGCTCATCAATCGGCTGCCCGCCCTGGGCAAGCCGGTGGTGGCGGCCATCCACGGTGCCTGTCTGGGTGGTGGACTCGAAGCGGCGTTGGCGTGCACCTACCGGCTCGCGACGGAGCACGACAAGACGAAAATCGGTCTGCCCGAGGTCCAGCTTGGGATCATCCCGGCCGCCGGTGGGTGCCAGCGGTTGCCGCGCCTGATCGGGATCGAGGCGGCCCTCGACATCATCCTGGCCGGGAAGACCCTCCCAGCCAAGGTCGCTTTCCGGCGGGGGATCGTCGACGAGCTGGTGCATCCGGCGGTGCTGGAGCGCGAAGCGATGCGCGCGGCACGGCAGCTGGCTGGCGGGTGGCGCCCCGCCCGCCGGGGCCGCGGCGTGAAGGCCGCGCTGCTCGAGAAGAACCCCGCCGGTCGAGCCCTGCTGTTCTCCCTCGCCCGCAAACAGGTCCGGGCCAAGACCGGTGGGCACTACCCGGCTCCCCTCACGGCCCTGCAGGCCGTGGAGCATGGTCTGCGCTACGGAGTCGATGCGGGGCTCGACTTCGAGGCGGCGAGTTTCGCGGATCTCGCGGTGGGTGACGTGTCGCGCGAGCTGGTGCGCATCTTCTTCGCGACCACGGCCCTCAAGAAGGACTTCGGCGTGGCCGACGCGCCGCCGCCCCGGCGTGTCCAGCGGCTCGGCGTCGCCGGCGCGGGCTTCATGGGCGCGGGGATTGGCGGCACGGCAGTGACGCAGGCGGGCGTCGACGTGCGCTTGCGGGATACCAGCCTGACGGCGGTGGGGAAGGGGCTCGCGGCGGCGCGACGCATCGTGGACGAGCGGCTCAAGCGGCGGCGCATCAGCAAGTACGAGCATCGTCGGCTCACGGCCCAGCTGTCGGGCGGGACGGGATGGGCAGGGTTCCGGCGGGCGGATCTGGTCATTGAAGCCGTGTTCGAGGATCTGGACGTCAAGCACGCCGTGTTCCGTGAGCTGGAGGAAGAGGCCGGGGAGGAGTGTATCCTCGCGTCGAATACGAGCACGATCCCCATCGAGCGGATCGGCGCGGTGCTGCGCCGCCCGGAGCGCGTGCTCGGCATGCACTTCTTCTCGCCGGTCGAGAAGATGCCGTTGCTCGAGGTCATCGTGACCGGGCGGACCTCACCCTCGGCGACGGCAACCGCCGTCGCGTTCGGGCGCCGGATGGGGAAGACGGTGGTCGTCGTCCGGGACCATCCCGGCTTCTGGGTGAACCGCATTCTCGCGCCGTACCTCAACGAGGCCGGACGGCTCGTGGCGGAGGGTGTCGAGATCGAACGGCTCGATCGCCTGATGAAGGGGTTCGGCTTTCCGGTGGGCCCGATCACCCTGCTGGACGAGATCGGGCTCGATGTCGGGCTCAAGGCATCCAGTGTGCTGCACGAGGCGTTCGGCGATCGCATGCGTCCCCAGGAGGGACTCAAGGCGGTCGTCGCCGCGGGGCGGCTTGGGCGCAAGAGCGGCGCGGGCTTCTATCGCTACGCGAAGGGCAAGCGCCGGGGTGTCGACGACGCGGTCTACGCGCTCATCGGGACCCAGCCCGGCTCCGCGGCGATCGGAGACGCCGATGTCCGGGACCGCCTGCTCTACGCCATGCTGAACGAAGCGGTGCGCGCGCTCGACGAAGGCGTCGTGCGCTCTCCGCGCGACGGCGACATCGCCGCCATCTTCGGCATCGGGTATCCGCCGTTCCTCGGTGGACCGTTGCGCACCTTGGATCGGGCCGGGATTCCCCAGGCCGTCGAGATTCTGCGCCGCCTCGCGACGACCTACGGTGACCGGTTCGCCCCGGCGCCCCGGCTCGAGCGGATGGCCGCCGACGGCGAACGCTTCTACCCCGACGACTGATTCGAAACGGATCGAGACATGCTGCGGAGCAGCTTCCTGTGGCTCAGCGAGCAGCGGAGCATCTTCGAATTCATCAAGCGCAACGGCCTGGCTCGGCGGTTCGCCTCGCGCTTTGTGGCGGGCGAGACGCTGGAGCAGGCGATGACCGCCACGCAGGAGCTGAACGCGAAGGACATCAGCGTCAGCCTCGATCTGCTGGGCGAGAGCGTCACGACGCCCGACGAGGCGACCGGCGCGCGCGACGCCGCCGTCGCCATTCTGGACCGGATTCACGCCCTCGGGGTCCGGGCGAATCTGTCGATCAAGCTCACGCAGATGGGGCTCGATCTCGACCCGGCCATTGCGGCAGCCAACGTGACCGCGATCCTCGAACGCGCGCGCACCCACGGCATCTTCGTGCGGATCGACATGGAGGCCTCGGAATACGTCCAGCGAACGCTGGACCTGTTCTCCACCCGGCTGCACGGAACCTACGGCGACCTGGTGGGGGTCGTCATTCAGACCATGTTGCGGCGGGCAGAGGCGGACGTCGAGGCGTTACTCGCGGCGCGGGCCCGAGTCCGCCTGGTCAAAGGGGCGTACCAGGAGCCTGACGCGGTGGCGTTCCCCGACAAGCGGGACGTGGACGCGACCTTCGCCAGGCTGAGCGAACGCATGCTGGAGCGGGGGAACTACCCGGCCTTCGCGACGCACGACGAACGACTCATCGCGCACGTGAAGGACTACGCGCGGGCGCACGAGATCCCCGCGGAGCGGTTCGAGTTTCAGATGCTCTACGGGGTACGCCGCGACCTGCAGGAGCAGCTCCGCCGGGAAGGGTACAACGTCCGGGTGTACGTGCCCTACGGCACCGAGTGGTATCCGTACCTCATGCGCCGCCTCGCCGAGCGGCCGGCGAACGTCGCCTTCATGCTCGGCAGCCTGACCCGCGAGACCTTGGGTCGCCGCGCCTCCTGATGGACGATGCGACCTTCGGCGGCTACCTCGCCCGGCACGGGCGGCCGCCTGCGTTCACGGGGAGCGACGGCGCGTCCTACTCGGTGGCGGTCCTCGTAGACTCGGCGCCCGCGGGGCTCGGGCGGTACGGGGCCGCATTCCTCTTCGTCCGCTGGTCGCCGGGGGGCGACCAGCCGGCCGGTCACGCCGAAACCGAGTTCCTGACCTACGGGGACACGCCGGAGGCAGCTGAACAGGGGTTACAGGAGATCTCGCTGTTCGACGTGAAAGCCCACCTCGACCGCGCCATCGCAGCGCGGGTCGAATTTCCCGACGCGTAGCGTTGCCCGACGGCATCGTCTTGTCGTGCGCGGGCGGCCGGTATGGGGTCTACGTGGGCGGACGCCAGCACGAGGCCGTCCTGCGGGGCCGCATGAAACACCAGTCGGACGAGACGGTGCTCGTCGGCGACCACGTGACTCTGGCGTTGCACGGCCAGGAGGCGGCGACGATCGAGGGCATCCGTCCCCGCCGGACCGTGCTCCGGCGTCGCAGCCCGGGGCGAGCCCGGGGCGTGCGGACGCTCGCGGCCAACATCGATCAGGTGGTGGTCGTCGGCGCCGCACGAATGCCCGACTGGGATCCGGCCCTCATCGACCGGTTCACCGCCGTGGCGGAGGCGAACGATCTCCCGATCGTGATCGTAGTGAACAAATCGGATCTGGACGCGTCGGCCGCGGCCTACGGGATCCCCTATCAGCACGCGGGCTACACGGTGATCGTCACGAGCGCCGAGACCGGGAGCGGACTGGAGGTGCTGCACCGCCGACTGACGGGCGCCGTATCGCTGTTTACCGGTCCCACGGGAGTGGGGAAATCGACCCTGCTCAACGCACTGGTTCCAGGGCTCACGCTGCGGACGGCGGCCGTGAGCCGCCGATCGCACGCCGGGCGGCACACGACCGTGGCCGCGGAGATGCACCCCCTGGGGGACGACGGGTTCGTCGTGGATACGCCGGGGCTCCGCGACATCGGGCTGTGGGGGCTGGAGCCGCTGGAAGTGGGAGCGGCGTTCCCGGAGTTCGCTTCCCGGCGGGAGGACTGCCGGTTCGACAACTGCCGGCATCGGGACGAACCCAGTTGTGCCGTGCGGGCGGCCGTCGAGCGGGGCGACATCGCCGAAACGCGATACCGCTCGTACCGCCGCTTGCTTGACGAGGCGGAGGCCGCCGCCCGACCCTGGAGCTGATGCGCCCGGGCAGCGGCCCGACCGGGACTGGCGAGGACCGCGTTCCTGCCCCAACGTGTTGGGCGACCGAGTGACTGCGATATGCCCGCTGCTGCGCTTCCCCCGCTGATCGTCCCCTTCGCCGCCGAGCGGTATCGTGCGGTGGACCGGCTGAGCGACCTCGTCGCGCCCCCCTACGACGTCATCTCGGCCGCGTCCCGTGACCTCCTCGCGGCACGCCATCCGCACAACGTCGTGCGGCTCATTCTGCCGAGCGGACCGGGGGATCGGTACGATGCGGCGGCGAGGCTGCTCACGCAGTGGCGGGCCGAGGGGGTGCTCCAGCGCGACGCCGCCCCCTGCGTGTACGTCGTGCAGCAGGAGTTCCTGACGCCAGATGGCCGAACCCACCTTCGGACGGGCGTCATCGCCGGTCTCCACGTCGAGCCCTACGACACGGGCCGGGTGCGGCCGCACGAGCACACGCATCGCGGACCGAAAGAGGACCGGCTGGCACTCGCGCGCGCCACCGGCGCGATGCTCGAGACGATCTTCGTGCTCGCGCGCGACGAGCGCGGCCATCTCCAGCGCCGCCTGGACGGTGTGACGCACCATGAACCGCTGGCCGTCGCCGAGCTCGACGGAGTCGTGATCGGGTTGTGGCGGGTCGGGGGCGTGCAGGGGCGCGAGATCGCCCACGCCGTGGGCGACGGGCCGCTGTACATTGCCGACGGCCACCATCGGTTCGAGACGGTCAATGCCCTGCGCGCAGAGTGTCCGGCGGCCGAGCGGACGCCGGCGCTCGTGGTGCCACTGCGCGACCCCGGACTGTTTGTGTTGCCCACCCACCGACTGGTGGCGGGCGCGCCGATCGATCCCGTCGCGCTCGTGACGGGGTGGGGCCGTCACTTCGCCGTGGAAGAGCGTGAGGCCGAGTTGGACCCGCAGAGCCTGCTGGAAGGACTGGGGACCGGGCCGGCGGCCGTGGTCGTGCTCCCGCAGGGGCGGCTCCTGGCGCTGTCGACACCGAGCCCCCGGAACGGGGAGCTGGAGATCGCGGTCGTGGAGCGGGATGTCGTGCAGCCCCTGTTGGCGGCGGCCGGACCCGACGCCGCGCTCAGCTACACGGCGCACCCTGGTGACGTGTTCGATGCCGTCGGCCGGGGATCCGCCGCGGCGGGCGTACTCGTTCGGCCGACGCCGGTCGAGCGCGTGCTGGCGGTGGCGGACGCGCGCGGCGTCATGCCGCCCAAGTCCACGTTCTTCGCGCCCAAAGTGCCCAGCGGCCTCGTGTTTCTGCCCTACGTTTGAACCGTGCCGGACCTCGACCGGAGTCGACGATGAGTCCCCGATCCCGCCAGCGGATTCTGGAAAACCTCGAAGCGGTCTACCGCGAGGCGTATGACCGGGCGAAGGCGCTCAGCGACGAGCCGCGGATGATCGAACTCGATGCGTCGTTCCAGCGCGAGCAACTCCTGCTCGAGGTCCTGCTGGACATCCGGGACGGACTGTATGCGATCGGCGAGGCGCCGTCCTCGACCTCGGCGCTGGAGAAGCTCGACGTGCTGCGCAAACTCACCAGGCTGCGCTGATCCCCGGCGGCGTCTTTCGGCGCGCGTGGTGAATGGGGGTGCTTCATGCGGTTGCCACTCCGATGGGTCCTGCTGGTCTGCGTCGCGATGGTGCCGCCGCAGGGGAGCGTCGCCCAGGCCCGGTCGAACTACGAGGAGCTGCAGACGTTCTCCGGGGTGCTGAACCACATTCGCGTCAACTACGTGGACTCGGTCCAGTACGGGGACCTGGTGCGAGCGGCCATCGACGGCGTGCTGCGCTCCCTCGACCCGCATAGCCGATTCGTCTCCCGCATCGACGCGGAACGAGACGCCGCGCTCGGCCGCGGCGAGTTGGGCTCGGTGGGGCTGGTCCTGGAAGACGTGGACGGGCTGCCTACCGTGCTCACCGTGCTGGACCGCAGCCCGGCGGCCAAGAAGGGCATCGCGGCGGGCGATCGCCTCGTGGCGATTGATGACACGACCGTCGCGGGCTTGGACGCCAAGACGGTCGAGCTGCGGCTGGCCGGCGCGGCCGGGAGCCGCGTGACGCTGTCGCTGGAACGCGGCTCCCGCCTGGAGCCCCAGCCCTACCGGGTCGCGCTCAAGCGTGAGCGCGTCGTCCCGCGGTCGGTCGGCATGATCCGGATGCTGGACGGGACGACGGGCTATGTCCGGCTGGCCGAATTCCACGCCTCGGCGCCCGACGAGCTGGACAAGGCCATCGACGAGGTTCGCCGCGACGGCGCCCGGCAACTTTTGCTCGATCTGCGGGGCAACCCGGGCGGGAGCGTGGCGTCGTCGGTGGAGATCGCCTCGCTGTTCCTGCCGCGGAACACGCTCGTGTTCCGCACCCGCGGCCGCAAGCAGGATGTCGACGAGGACTTCGTGACGAAGCGGGACGGGACGTTCCGCGACATCCCCTTGGTGGTGCTGATCGACCGCCGCAGCGCCAGTGCGTCGGAGGCCCTGGCGGGTTCGCTGCAGGATCACGATCGGGCGCTGCTGGTCGGCGGACGCAGCTTCGGCAAGGCCCTGATGCAGGCGCCGTTCGTGCTCCCCGGGGGGGATGTCGTGTGGCTCACGATCGGACGTGTGCTGACCCCGAGCGGGCGCCACATTCAGCGTCGTTACCAGGGCTTGCGGGCGGAACAGTACGTGAGCTTCGCGGGGCGTTCCGGTGCCGAGCAGGATACGGCGGAGGCGTTCCGCACGGATGCGGGACGGGTGGTGCGCGGTGGTGGTGGCGTCCGGCCAGACATCGAGCTGCCCGAGCCCCCTCCGCTGCCGGTGTGGCATGCCGTCGCGGCGGACTCCGGATTCGACGACGCGGTGGCAGACAGCGTGGGGTTTGGTCTGCCGCAGAGCGATCAGGCGCGCGCGGGGTGGGAGTACGCCGCCCAGCGGTGGCGCACGGAGCTGCTCGAGCCGTATCTCGCGAGAGTCCGACAGCGGTTGGGCGTGACGGCGGTCGTGGACAGCGCTCTCGCCTGGCGGTTGGCGCGGGGACTGGCGGCGCGTGCCATCGCGGTCCGCTGGGGGGACGACGCCCGGGACGAATTCCTGTTGCGTACGGATCCGGTGATCGCCCTCGCCGTCGCGCAGTTCCCACGGCTCCCGGCCCTGCTGGCCCCACCCGGGCAGTAGGCTATTTTTGGCCGATGCCTCCCAAAACCGGATCTCGGACCAAACCCAGCGCCCGGCGGGCGACAGCAGTGCGCCTCGAGAAGGCGGAACTGCTGGACATGTATCGGCTCATGCTGCTGTCCCGGCGGATCGACGACAAGGAGATCCAGCTGAAGCGGCAGAACAAGATCTTCTTCCAGATCTCCGGCGCTGGCCACGAAGCCATCCTCGTGGCGGCCGGCAAGGTGTTCAAGCCGGGCTACGACTGGTTCTATCCGTACTACCGCGACCGGGCCCTGTGCCTGGCGCTCGGCATGACGCCCACCGAGATGCTCCTGGAGGCGGTCGCCGCCGCCGACGACCCCAATTCCGGGGGCCGCCAGATGCCGTCCCATTGGGGTCACGAGGCGCTCAACATCGTCAGCTCGTCGAGCCCCACGGGGACGCAGTACCTCAACGCGGTCGGCTGTGCGGAAGCGTGGTACCGCTACGACCGGATCGCAACGATTCCCGACCGGCTAGAGCGCATTGAGAGCGACGAGGTGGTGTTCTGTTCGTCCGGCGACGGCACGACGAGCGAGGGCGAGTTCTGGGAGGCGCTCAATTCGGCGAGCAACCTGAAGCTCCCGGTCGTGTTCGTGATCGAGGACAACAAGTACGCGATCTCGGTCCCAGTGGAGGTGCAGACGGCGGGCGGCTCGATCTCCAGCCTCCTGTCGGGGTTCCCGAACCTGCACGTCGAGGAGGTGGACGGCTGCGACCCGCTCGCGTCGTACGAATCGGTCACGCGCGCGGTGCAGTACTGCCGCGCCCGGCGCGGACCGGCGCTGGTGCACGCGCACGTGATCCGGCCGTACTCCCACTCGCTGTCGGACGACGAGGTGATGTACAAGACGACGGAGGAGCGGGAGGCGGAGGCCGAGCGCGACCCGCTGCGCACGTACCCGGAGTACCTGCTGGCCGAAGGCCATGCCACGGAAGCGGAATTGGACGAAATCCGGGCGAAGGTCGAGGAGGAAGTCGACCTCGCCACGGAGATCGCGCTGGCCTCACCCCAGCCGGGGCCGGAAACCGTGTACGCGTACGTGTACTCGCCCGACGTGGATCCCACGGCCGAGCCGTTCGACACCGAAGACGATCCGCAGTTCGAGGGCAATCCTACCACGATGGTGGATCTCCTCAACAAGTGCATGGAAGACGAGATGCGGCGGGATCCGCGCATCCTGATCTTCGGTGAAGACGTGGCCGACACATCGCGCGAGGAGCAACTCGACCGCGTCAAGGGCAAGGGCGGCGTATTCAAGGTGACGTGGCTGCTCCAGAAGAAGTTCGGACACGATCGCGTCTACAATTCCCCCCTGGCCGAGGCGAACATCGTCGGCCGGGCGATCGGGCTCGCGACTCGCGGTCTCAAACCCGTTGTGGAGATCCAGTTCTTCGACTACATCTGGCCGGCCTATCACCAGATCCGGAACGAGCTTGCCCTGCTTCGCTGGCGCAGCAACAACGCCTTCAGCGCCCCGGTCGTGATTCGCGCGACCTACGGCGGCTATCTGAAGGGTGGCGCCGTGTACCATTCGCAGACCGGCGCCTCGCTGTTCACGCACATCCCGGGGCTCCGGGTGGTGTGTCCCGCCACGGCGCTCGATGCCGGCGGTCTGCTGCGCACGGCCATTCGCTGCGACGACCCGGTGCTCTTCCTGGAGCACAAGCACCTGTACCGCCAGACGTACAACAAGAGCGCCTATCCCGGGCCGAACTTCATGATTCCGCTCGGGAAGGCGAAGGTGGTCCGCGCGGGCACTGATGTCACCGTGATCACGTACGGGGCGGTGGTGCAGCGGACGCTCAATGCAGCCAAACTGGTCGAGGAGTCGGACGGGATCAGTGTCGAAGTGATCGATCTGCGGTCACTGAACCCGGTGGACTGGGAGCGGATCGGCACCTCCGTGCGCAAGACCAACAAGGTGCTGGTCGCCTATGAGGATTCGCTCTCCTGGGGATATGGTGCGGAGATCGCGGCCCGCATCGCCGATGACCATTTCGCCTGGCTGGATGCGCCCGTCAGGCGACTGGCGGCGACGGATACGTTCGTCGCGTACGCGCCGGAGCTGGAAGAGGTGATTCTGCCGCAGGCGGAGGGGATCGCGGAGGGGATCCGCTCGCTGCACCGGTTCTAGCGCCCCAGCTCCCTCCGGATCTCGCTCGCGGCCCCGATCGCCGCCTCGACGTCCTCGCCTAGCGCGCGCGCCGCCTGCGTGGCGCTCGTGAGGTCATCGAGCACCGCGCTGACGCCCGCCGAGCGCAGCCGGAGCAGATCGAACCGCACGTTCTGGACTGCCAGCACGCAGGCTTCGAACTGCGCCTCGAGGGACCGGCGGCGCTCCACCAACTCGCTGAGTGCCCCGCGCTGGCGCTCGATCAGCTCGATCCGGCGGTCGTCGCCTCCCTCGTCGCGCAGACTCTCGACGCGCGCCTCGAGCCGGGCGAGCGTCTCGGGGTCCACTTCGCCCTCCATCTGCGACAGCGTGCGCGCGAGATCGAGCGCCCGGTGCGCCAGGCCCTCGACGGTCTGCACGACGTCGGGTAGCAGGGCGCGCTCGGAGGCCGGGAGCTTGTCCACGATCTGGCGGATCGCCGCCTGGTCGCGGCGGAGTTGCGTGATCTGCTCGGCCAGGGGCCCGAAGTCCTCGTCGGCTCCCACATCGCCGGCCCCGCGCAGCTGTTTGGGAGCGACCGTCCCCGGCATGCGGGCCTCCACGGCGTCGGGGGCTGGCGGTCGGTTGATCACGTCCCTCCAGCTGTACCCGGCCTGCCACAGCTTGGCGTAGCGCGTGCCGATGCCGAACCCCCAGATGCCGGCCACGAGGAGAAACCAGGGCTCGGTGATACCCGTCCCCACGTTGATCAGCATCAGCGCGCCCGAGACGGCGGCCCACCGGGCGAACTCGGCACGGAAGCTCCGGACGATCTCGGGTTCCCGCGTGCGCCGCTCCGCGGCGGCGGGCTCCCGCGGACGATGACGGTCGAGCCCGCGCCGCTCCCGTCCACGGTCCAGCCCCCGTCCCCCGCGGCTCCAGGCCCGGTCCAGCGCGACACCGGCGTCGGCCGCCGACGGGCGCGGGCGCGGCGCTGGCGGACGGTACGGGCCGGACGAGCGGTTCTCCAGCGCGCGCCGCAGCGACTCGGCCGTCGGCCACCGCGCGTTGGGGTCTTTCTCGAGACAGCGCATGATGGCCGTCGCCAGGTCATCCGGGACATCCGTCCGCGTCCGCTTGATGTCGGGTGCCGGCTCCGAGATGTGCTTCATCAGGATCCCGGGCACCGTGGGCGCATGGAAGGGGAGTTCGCCCGTAGCCATCTCGAAGGCGACCACCCCGAGCGCGTAGAGGTCGCTCCGGGCGTCGATCTCGCGCTCGCCGGCGGCCTGCTCCGGACTCATGTAATGCGGCGTGCCGATCGCGATGCCGGTTCCCGTGAGGGTTCCGGGGCTCGCCTCCGACAGTGCCTTGGCGATCCCGAAGTCGGTCACCATGACGCGACGCCGAGTACCCTCCAGCAGGATGTTGTCCGGCTTGATGTCCCGGTGGATCACCCCCAGTGCGTGCGCCATACCCAGGGCGTCGGCCGTCTCCTTCATGATGCGGCGGACCTCTTCGGCCGGCAGGGCGCGGCGCCGCTTGAGCCGGGCGCCGAGCGACTCGCCGTCCACGAAGCCCATCACGAAGTAGACGAGCCCGCCCTCGTCCCCGACCGCGTGGATTGGCACGATGTGCGGATGCGACAGGCGCGCGGCCGTCTGGGCCTCGCGCATGAACCGGATCTTGATTTCTTGGCGAAAGGCCAACTCGGGGGGCAACACCTTAATGGCCACCCGACGCCGGAGGGCGAGATCGCGCGCGGCAAAGACGACTCCCATGCCGCCCCGCCCGATCTCGCGTTCCAGTTCGTATGCGCCTTCGAGCACCTGCGCGAGGCGCTCGGCGAGCGGGTTCTCTTCGAGAAGAGCGTCGTCCATTGGCACGCGCTTGATCAGGGGCATACATTAGTCCGCGTCCGAGACGCTGGCAACCTGCACCAGACGGGAGGCGCGCGGCTCGTTGCGTTGGATCACCGATGATGCCGGCCGCCGGTGGGCGGCAGAACGCGTCGGCCGGACCTCCGGTCTCGTCTCTACGAAGCGCAAGGCCGGAGGTTTCCCGCAGCCGGCCGATATCGTCCGATTCGAGTGCCAGTCCGACCCCCAAGAGCCGGCGCGCGAGATCACCACCCGCGCCGGCCTGCTCGAGCAACTGACCGACTCCGAGCTCAAGGCGCTGCTCCACAGCGCGCCCCGCGCCACTTCGCCCTGAACCGTTCCCGAAGCCGATCCTGCCAATCTGGCACGAATGACACGCGGCAGTGTTCACGATGGGCGGGAACGGCATGGCATCGCGCGGGGTTCCGGCAAATGAGGCAGTCTTCGGTGGCACGACCGCTGCGCTCGAGGGGTCGGACGAGATGGGCCGCGGCGTGCGGCCGAGAGGTGCGAGCGACTGATGACTGAACTGAGCCCCTTCCAGGGAATGGAGCGGATCCGGCTGCCCGTGCTGCCGTTGCGCGAGGTGGTGCTATTCCCCGGCGTCACGGCACCGATTGGTGCCGGACGTCCGGGCACCCTGCGCGCGATCGAAGCGGCGCTCAAGCGCGAAGACCGGCGGATCTTCGCGGTGTGCCAGCGCGAGAACACCGACCAGGTGGACGCGGCCGGCCTGTACACGACGGGCACGGTGGCGAAGATCGGGCAGATTCAGCGCGGGCTCGGCGGCGTCCAGTTGCTCCTGCACGGCGAGTTCCGCGCGAGCGTGCTGCAGTACTCCGAGGTCGAGGGGTACATCGAATCGGTCGTGTGTCGCACGCCGGATCTGCCGCCCCTCGACGCGGAGGAGGCGGCGTTCCTCGCGTTGCACCGCGAGGTGCGCGAGCGCGCGGCCGAGCTCGGCCAGAAATCCGGGCTGGCGGAGGAGGTCGTGGAGCAGGTGCTGGAAGGGGTGGCGGATCCCGGACGCTTCGCCGACCTCGTCGCCGGCTATCTCGACATTTCGTCCAAAGAGCGCCAGGCGCTGCTCGAGACGCTGGCGGTGGAAGAACGCCTGCGGCGCGTCCTGATTCACGTGCAGCGCCAGATCGGCCTGCTCGACGCCCAGCAGGACATCAAGTCGAAGGTGCAGGAGGAGCTGGGCGAGCGACAGCGCGAGATGTTCCTGCGCGAGCAGCTCAAGGCGATTCGGAAGGAACTCGGCGAGGACGACGACGAACAAGTCGCGGACGAGTTGCGCCAGCGGCTCGAGGAACTCGAGCTGCCGGACGAGGCGCGGAAGGAGGTCAAACGGGAACTCGGTCGACTGTCGCGCGCCCCGCGCGAGTCCATGGAGGCCCAGGTCATCCGGACGTACCTCGAGACGATCGCCGAATTGCCGTGGAACGAGCGTAGCGAAGAACACTTCGACCTCAAGCGCGCCGCAACGATCCTGGATGAGGATCACTTCGGCCTGCAGGACGTGAAGGACCGCGTGTTGGAGTTCCTCGCCGTGCGCCAGTTGCGCGCCCAACTCGACGCGGCCGCTGCGCGCGGCCTCCCGACGGGCGAGCATCCGGTGCCCGGCAACGAGGACGACCGCCGCGCGAAGGGGTCGATCCTGCTGTTCGTCGGGCCGCCGGGCGTGGGGAAGACGTCCATCGCCAAGTCGATCGCCCGCGCGATGGGGCGCGAGTACGTGCGCATCTCATTGGGCGGTGCCCGAGACGAGGCGGACATCCGCGGCCATCGCCGGACGTATGTCGGGGCCATGCCGGGACGGATCATTCAGGGCATGAAGAAGGCCGGCGCGAAGAACCCCGTGTTCCTCCTCGACGAAGTGGACAAGCTCGGCGTGTCGTTCCAGGGCGACCCCGCGGCCGCGTTGCTCGAGGTGCTCGATCCCGCGCAGAACGACTCGTTTACCGATCACTTCCTCGGGGTCCCGTTCGACCTCTCCGAGGTACTGTTCATCGCCACGGCGAACTTCCTGCAGAACATCCCGGCGCCGCTGCTCGACCGCATGGAGATGGTGGAGTTCTCGGGATATACCGAGCAGGAGAAGCTGAGCATCGCGCGGCGGTATCTGATTCCGCGCCAAATCGGCGAGGCCGGCCTGCTCCCCGAGCAGCTGCAGATCGCTGATGAGGCGCTGACGACGGTCATCGCGGGCTACACGCGCGAAGCGGGCGTGCGGCAACTCGAGCGCGAAATCGGCAAGGTCGCCCGCAAGGTGGCCCGCCAGATCGCGGCCGGCGACACGGAGCGCGTCGCCGTTACGCCCGAAGCCGTCGACGACCTGCTGGGACGGGCCCGCGTGCACCCGGAGCGCGCCGCCCGCGAGGCGGAGGTGGGGATCGCGACCGGGATGTACTACACGCCGGTTGGCGGCGACATCATGTTCGTCGAGGCGTCCGTGATGCGGGGGAAGGGTGACCTCGTCCTCACCGGGCAGTTGGGCGACGTGATGAAGGAGTCAGCCCGGGCGGGGCTCACGTACGCGAAGACGCACGCCGACGAGCTGGACATCCCCGGCGAACGCTTCCTCGAGAAGGACGTGCACATTCACGTCCCCGCGGGCGCGGTACCGAAAGAAGGGTCGTCGGCGGGCATCACGATGGCAACAGCGCTGGTGAGCGCGCTGTCCGGCAAGCGGGTGCGGCACGATGTGGCGATGACCGGCGAGGTCACGCTCTCGGGCCGCGTCCTGCCGATTGGCGGTGTGAAGGAGAAAGTGCTCGGCGCGCTCCGAGCGGGTATCACCACGGTCGTCCTGCCCAAGGAGAACCTCGCCGACCTCGACGACATCCGCGAGGACGAGCGGGCCAAGCTGACGGTGCACGCCGTGGAGCACCTCTCGGAGGTACTCGACATCGCCCTCCACCAGCCCGAAGAGCCGCTCAAGGGCGAGGTGCGTCGCGCCGGCGCGCCGCAGACCGAGAACCTGGCACTCACGGGGAACTGATACCTGCGAGGGGCAGGATCGACAGCGGCGGCGCTCTGCAACAGCGCCGCCGCTGTCGCTGCCGCCTCAGGCAGCGCCTGCGGGACGGAGCGCCGTGCTCACCGGACTACCAGGTCAGCGCCCGCGGCAGCAGGCTCGCGACCTCCGCCGGCCAGCGGTCCGGCGCGTCGCCGCCGATCGCCAGCGTGGGGGCCAGCCCGTGATAGCCCGCGCACAGGACGAGCAGTTGCCGCGCGATGGAACCTGGATCCAGGTCATCGCGGAAGTACCCCTGACCCTGCCCGTCAGACACCGCCGTGGCGAACGCCTCAAGCCATGCCTCCACACGCTGCATCACGACGGCTCGGGCCTCGGCGCTCAGCTGGCGCTCGGTCAGGGACGCGGCCAGCGCCGGGTCCTGGCGCAACTCGGCGCAGGTCGCTTCGATGGTCCGACGCAAGCGCTCCGGGGGGGCCGTCGTCGGGACAGGCGCGCTGGTGGGGACTCCGGAGGTGCGGGCAACCGCCGCGTGAAGGCCGGCCTTTGAGCCGAAATAGTAGTAGAGGAGTTGCTTGTTGACGGTAGCCCGGGCGGCAATCCGGGCCACTCGGGCACCGGCATAGCCAAACTCGGCGAACTCGCGGCGCGCGGCGGCGAGTAGTCGATCTCTGCGGGAATCAGCGGGTTGTGTCATTCCAACCAACCGGTTGATGTATAAGTGCGGTTGGGTGGGATCGGTGTCAAGCCCGCTGAGGTCAGGCTTCGGTGAGGCGCGCGATCGCGGCGTCCACCAGGCCCCGCACCAGCGGGGTGGTCGACCAGTAGCCGGCGACCTCGGGCTCGAGGGTCGCCACCAAGGCGGCGTCCGCCACCAGCAGCAAGGCCGGGGAGGCGAACAGCGCCAGCACGCGGTCCGGCTCGACGACCCCGGCAACGGCAGGCGAGATCTCGTCCGCGGTACCCACCGACCAGGCCATGAATGGGCGTCCGGCCGCACTCCGGGCGCGGAACGCCGGAGCCAGGTCGCGCAGCTCGGCCGGGCGCCCGACGCACCGCACCGGTCCCTCGGCCCGGACGATCGCCCGGGTGGCTGCCTCTCGTACGGCGCGTTCGCCGCGCAACTCCATGAGGGGTTCCGCCCCTTGGACGGGCTGCGTGGTGACCTGCCGCTCCAAGCGGTCGAGTTTCCGCGTTTCGTGCTCGATGATCAGCGTCAGCAGGGCCTGGGGATGTAACGCTCGGTAGCGGCGGGGGGTGCCGTCGAGCAACGCCGCCGCGCCCCGGGTCACGAGTCCGTCGAGGGCCTGGTAGGCGTTCGCGCGGGCGATCCGGAGCCGCTTGGCCACCGCGTAGCCGCTGGCGGGGCCCAACTCGACGAGCGCCGAGTAGGCGGCGTTCTCCGTCGGCGTGAAGCCGAACGGTGTGAGATCAGCAGGCGGCATGGAATAGTAGTGTAAATCACTACTACCCCAGCCGCCAACCCACGGCGAGGGAACTCAGGTGTACTCGAGCGTCCAGCCGGCCTGCTTCGCGATCAACGCGAGGCGGAACGTCACGTCGGCCTGGCGCCGCTCCATGGCCTTGCCGTCCAGCTCGAGCGGAAAGGCGAAGTCCGCCAGCTTCGACGGCGACCTGGGAACGGACCGCAGGCTTTTCGGCGACCAGACCCCGTGATCATCGACGTCGTGCAACAGACGGGCGAGCACTTTGAGGGCGACCTCATTGGTATGCAGCATCCCCAGCCGCGCCAGCAGCTCCATCCAGTAGAGCGCCAGCGGGAGGTCCTTCGCATTCCCACTGCGGTCTGCCTCGATGGGATTCCCGAGCAGGTGGTACGTGGGCTGGATGATCTTCCTCCCGATCGGGATGACGTACTTCTTCTTGGGAGCCGGCTGGGCGAGAAACGCACAGAGCCGCTCCACGAATCCGGCCCGCTCGCGCTGGAGCGACGGCATGTAGGCCACCGCCGCCATGGAGAGCACGGTCGGGGGCGTGGTCTCCGGGTGGAGGATGTTTCGATTGCTCTTGCGGACGATCGGCTTGGTCGCCAGCTCAGACCGGAGAAAGTGCGACACCTGGGACGCGATGCGGTGCGCGGCCCCACGCACCCGCGGGTCGTCGACCCGGCCCGCCTGCGCCAGCGCGGCGGTCGCCCCTTCGCGGAACAGCGCGCGCGACCACGCGGCCAGTTCCGGGTTCGTCTTTGCCGCGGTCTTGTATTCCGCCAGCAGATCGGGCGACTCGTCCCGCGAAAGCAGGCGGTAAAAGTAGCGGTCAGGCTCGCGGAACACGCGGTCTTCGTGCGGGACCCCCAACTCCAGCAGGTGCCGGTACTGCGCCAACGTTCCAACGTCTTTCCAGCCCGCCGTCTTGTTGGGGGCCAGCCCGAGCACGTTGTCGCCCCACAGGCCGGACTTCCGCTGCTTCTTGATGGTCTGGACGACCCGCTTGTACGCCATGACCTCGGCGCGCAGGGTCGCGTAGTCCTCGGGCGTCGCAGCTCCGGGGGGCAGGATGTCGTTGACCGTGCGCCACTTGATGGGGGCGCACGCGTGGGCACGGAGCCAGCTGACGGGAACGCGGTGTCCGGTAGGGAGATCCAGAGCTACCCCCTCGATGGGAAGGTCTGGGCAAAGAGCCGGCGGAACATAGTCCGTTTGCCGTCCCCGAGCCAGGGGAGGAACGGCGGCTACGGACAGTGTACGATCGTGATCGCGCCGTCGGCGGCGAAGGCCCGCTCGCTGGTCAAGATCAGCCGCCCGTCCGCGAGGAAGTCCACCGCCTCCCCCTGGGGTTCCAGCCCCCCCACCCAGCAGGCCGGGCCGTCGGGCAGCCACTGATCGCCCTCCACGCGGAACCGGTACAGCTCGGTATGGGTGCGCAGGACGACCCGGCCGCCGTCCGGCGACATCGCCCCCCCGGTGATCCACCGGCCGATGAGAGGTTGTGGGCGAATGGGGAGCGTGTCGGCCGTGATGACGGTGGTGGAGTCCGCGCCCCACAACGCCGCGGGGATCGCGTAGCGGAGGATCGGTCCCGAGCGGCCCTTCGTGACGATGAAGAGCCTGCCCTGCGGATCGGCCACCAGCGCCTCCGCATCCCGCGGTCCGTCGGCGTAGCGAACCCTCAGGGCACGGGCCGGCTCCGTCTGGCGAATCCCGGGGCCCGTGACGACCGCGGGTTCCGGGACGGCGTACAGCACGACCTGCGGACGGCGTTCGTCATTGTCGCCGATGTCCGCGACGAACAGGCAGACCCGCTCGGGCCACGTGCCGGGCGGGCAGGCGGCGAGCGCAAGGTCTTCCCAGTCCACGGCGCGTGCGCCCGTCACCCGGAACTTGGCGTGGCGCCGGCCCGTGGAGTCGATGGCGTAGAGGAAGGGCCCGTCGCCCGAGTCGTTGTGGCTCCAGAGAATCCCGGGCGCGTGTCGGCTCACCGCCACGCCCGAGCTTTCGAGGAGACCCGCGGCCCGCACTCCGCCCGTGCGGACGGCCACCACGGGCACGGCACTCTGCGCGGAGGCCGCGCGGACGACCAGCGAGAGCGTGATGCCCAGGATCGGAATGGCGCGCACGGCGTATTGTACTCCGCGGCTTGCCGGTGGGGGAGGCTGGCGGCACATTCCCCGTCTATGATCGAGAGCCTCAAGACGCGTCCCGTCGCCAAGCGCCCCGCGGAGGTCCGCTTGTCGGGTCGGGTGTTGTTTCTCGCCGATGACGCAGGTCTGGTGCGACGGCAGCTCGCCGGGGAAGACCTCCCCTGGCCGCTCGGCGCAGCACTCCGGGACAACATCTCCACCGATGAGATCACGCCGGCGTACATCTGCTACTACTACGACGAGACGCTCGGTGACTTCCCATATCTGGGGCTCAAGGCTGGCGGCGAATTCCCCATCGCACGCGGCGCCGTGCGCGGTGGCGGGTTTGTCTGCTCCGTGGCCGGCACGCGCCGGGGTAAGGGGTCATCGCGGGAGCAGTCCCCCTACGCGGAGATGTGCGCCGGGATCGAGCTCGTCATCGCGGAGAGCATCGAGCGAATCTACCGCGAGAACTGCCAGAACCTGGGGCTCCTCACGAGCACCGATTTCGGCCTCATCGAACGCGTCCGCCGGGGCGAGTCGATTCCGCTCACGGAGTTCACGCGCGACGAAGGCGAGATCACGCGCGGCATCATCGAGTACGGGGGACTGTTCCAGTACAACGTGGCGCGGCTGCAGGGTCGGGTGACGGTGCCGGCGGTGACCACTGGCCGGCGCCCGCTCACGCTCGCCGAGAAGATCCTCGCCCGTCATTGGGTGACGGATCTCGCCGAGGACCGCGTTGGCGTCCCGTTCGTACAGCCGGGCGACGAGGGGTTCGTGCGCACCGATGTCCGGTTCAGCCACGAATACGTGACGCCCATGGCGGCCATCTTCTGGCGGGACTACCTGGGGGAGGACGAGCGGATCGTCGATCCCGGCTCGGTCTTCCTGTTCCGCGATCATCTCACGTTTCTCGATCTCGCGATGACCGAGGAGCGGAAGGCCGACGGCCTGCTCGACGTCGCCCTGGAGCTCAAGCAGAAGCAGGAGGAATTCGCGGCCCGGCAGGGGGTGAAGCTCTACGGGGAGCTGCCGCGCATGCGGCAGGGGCGGTTCGGGATCCCCACCGGCTCCGAGGCGATCTGTCACTCGAAGATCCTCGAGTCCCACGCGTTGCCGGGGCACCTGATCATCGGGAGCGACTCGCACACGCCGCATGCCGGAGCGATCGGGGCCGTCGCGTTCGGCGTGGGCACCACGGCGATCTTCAATTCGTGGCTCACCAAGGACGTGCGGCTCAAGGTCCCGCCGTCGGTGCTGGTCCGCGTCACGGGAGACAAGCCGGACGGAGTCACCGCCAAGGACTACATGCTGCAGATTCTGCGGCAGCCCTACGTGAAGGATGGGCATGCCATCGGCAAGATCGTCGAGTATGCGGGCGACGCCGTGGCGGCGCTTTCGATTGACGAGCGCGCGACGATGACCAACATGGCTGCCGAAGTGGGGGCCTTCACGGGGATCATCGCGCCGGATGAACGGGCGGTGGAGTTCCTGGTGCGGGAACGGGGGCTCCGGGCCGCCGATGTCCGGCCGCTGCTCGACGGCCTGCGGTCGGATCCCGATGCCGTGTACGAGACGGTCATCGAGATCGACGCGAGCACGCTGGAACCCATGGTGGCCCTCCCGGGAGACCCGGGCAACGGGCTGTTCATCCGGGAGCTCGGCGACCGGGTGATGGTGGACATTGCCTACGCCGGCTCGTGCACGGCGGGCAAGAAGTCCGACATGGACATGTACGCCGCGGTGTTCCGCGACGCGTTGGACAGGGGTCAGCAGGTGCATCCGAACGTGCAGTGTTATGTGCAGTGCGGCTCGCAAGAGGTGAAACGCTACTGCGAGCAGCAGGGATACCTCGAGGTCTTCCGCGCGGTAGGCGCGGTGTTCATCGAGCCCTCGTGTGGCGCCTGCATCAATGCCGGCCCGGGGGTTTCGTACGACCGGGACACGGTCACGATTTCGGCCATCAATCGGAACTTCCCGGGCCGGTCCGGGCCGGGGCAGCTGTACCTGGCAAGCCCGTACACGACGGCGGCGAGTGCCCTCGCGGGCTACATCACCGCGTGGGAGCCGCGCGGCGTCCCAATCGGCGCCTAGGGAACGGCTGCACAGGTCGCCGCGCGCCGTGTGCGGCGCATCCACGGCGAACGCCTGCTCAGCGGATGATGATGCCCGCGTAGGCGACCACCTGCGCGTCGTCGCCCGTCACCCAGCCACTGTGTCGGTAGTCCACCACTTCGGCGGCGCTCGCGCCCAGGCGGCGCGCGCTCTCCAGCACGACCGCGCCCGGCGCCCGGCCGCACATGGTGATGCGGTGGCGATGGCAGGCATCGAGCAGGGCCTCGCCGTCGAGCCGCTCCGCGGCATCGAGGGCCAGCCGGTCCTTCTGAGCCGCCCGCTCGGCCGACTCGTAGTGGGTCATGTCGCTCGACGCCAGCAGCAGCACCTCCTGCGGCCAGTCGCGTACCAAGTGGGCGAGGTCCTCCGCGAGCTGTCGGCACCGAGCCCAGTCATCCCAGGCCAGGACGATCGGGACGATCGCGCACTGCCGGTCTCCGACTTGCAGGAAGGGCAGTTCCACTTCGATCGCGTGCTCGGCGAGGTGAGCGACGGGATCGTGCGTCGCGAGCGCGCAGCGGGCCGTGAGCGCCTCGGCAAAGGCGGACGCGACCGGGATCTCACCCAACGGCGTGCCAAACGCGCCGTGCGCCCAGACGCTCGCCCCGCCCGGCGCGCCGACACGACCCGTGTGGTTGGGCGCGAGGATGACGACCACGGGTGGCAGGACGACACGGCGGAACACGTGGGCGGCGCAGCGGCCCGAGTAGATCAGCCCCGCGTGGGGTGCCAACGCCGCGCGTGCGGGGGCCGGGTCGCCGCTGGCCTCCGCGAGATACGCTCCCACGAGCTCGCGTAGCTCGCCGGCGCTCCGTGGGTAGAACGTCCCGGCGACGGCGGGACGGCGGACCTCGGCAGCCGACATGAGACGTCCTTTCCGGCTCCCGCTCCTATTGTACCGCCCGACGGTTGTGCCGACCAGCGTCGTGCGGCCGACTCGGGCCCGTGTTATCATCGGGGTCATGACCCGCCTCGATGACGCGGCGCTGCTCCAGCGGCTGGTCGCGTTCGATACCGTCAGCCATCGCAGCAATCTCCCCCTGCTGGACTACCTCGCTGACTATGTCGATCGTGCCGGGGTCCGCGTCGCACGCCTGGCAGCGCCGGACGGAGCCAAGGCCAACCTGCTGGTCGAGCTGGGGCCGGAGCCCGACGGCACGCGCGGGGGGTTGCTCCTCTCGGGCCACACGGACGTGGTTCCCGCCGACGAGGCGGACTGGGTGAGTGATCCGTTCCAGCTCACCGAGCGTGACGGCAAGCTGTTCGGACGGGGCGCGGCGGACATGAAGGGGTTCCTGGCTGTCGCCGCGAACGTGGCCGCGGCGGTGCCGCTCGCTGAGCTTCGTCAGCCGCTCGTCCTCCTTCTCACGTACGACGAAGAAGTCGGCACGCTCGGTGCGCGGCACTTCGCGGACTCGTGGACGCGGCGGGAACGGCTGCCCCGGGCCGTCCTGATCGGCGAGCCGACCCGGTTACGGGTGGTCGCGGCCCACAAGGGCTTCGTGCACGTGAGGGTGGACCTCTCAGGCGTGAGCGCCCACAGTGGGTATCCGCACCTGGGGCGATCGGCCATCGAACCCGCCGCCGAGGTCGTGCGGGCGCTCGCCGCGGTGCGTCGCCAGTTTGAGACCGAGCGGGTGCCGAGCAGTGCGTGGTTTCCCGACGTGCCGTACGTGCCGCTCAACGTGGGCATCATCCGCGGCGGGGCCGCGCCGAACGTGATTCCCGATCGGTGTACGCTGGAGATCACGCTGCGGCCCCTCCCGGGCATGGACCCAGGGCCGCTCCTCGATCGCGTACAGGAGGCCGTGCGGGCGTCAGCGGGGGCGGCGCCCTGGACGTGCACCGTGGTGAGCGAGAGCCCGCCCATGCTCACATCGCCGGAGACCCCAATCCTGCGAGCGCTGGCGGAGGCCACCGATCAGGGTACGCCGGACACAGTCTCCTACGCGACGGACGCGGGCTGGCTGCAGACCCTGGACTGCGATTGCGCCGTGTGCGGCCCGGGAGACATCGCCACGGCCCACAAGCCGAACGAGTACATGCCCATCGCCGACTTGCGCGGGGCTCGGGACATCGTGGAGCGGTTGGTGACGCGTTTGTGCCGCGAGGCCGCGTAGGCTTCCGCGGCGTTGGTCGTTCAGCGCAAGGGTTCGCCGGCGCCAGTCGAGACCGGCGCCGCGATCGCGACCGAGCGGGACGGGCGAAACGCGGCCGCCGGGTAATTGCCGCTCGAATTCCACAGAACCCAATCGGACAGCCCCAGGGACTCGCTCGCGCTGATCTGTGCCCGGACCTCCGCCGCGGTGTACCGCACGCGGAAGATGGAGAAGGACTGGAGATAGGGCCGAATGGTCGCCGACCGCGGCATCGCCCGCGACCGCTCGATGGCGTCGATCAGTGCCCGCCGTACCGTCTCGTACGGCGAGGCATTGGGATGGGCAATCCCGTAGGATCCGCGACGGTAGTGGCTCGGATAGACCATGGGCAGCACGACGTCCGCTTCGGCGGCGAGGTCCTCCCACACCTGTCCGATGCCAAGATCGCCGGTCGTGCTGGTCGTGAGACCGAAGATGTCGAGCGTGAAGGGGACGCCGAGCGCGGCCACCCGTTCCTTGAGCAGGCGCACGTTGCGGCGGATGGCCGCCCGCTTGCTTTCTCCGTCGCGCCGGCTGGGATAGACCGTCCGGCTCAAGCGTGCCGGCGGCTCGTCGGGGAAGCGGACGTAGTCAAACTGCACTTCGTCGAACCCGAGCAGGACGGCCTCTTCGGCCAGCTGGGCGGCGTAGACCCACACCGAGTCGTGAAACGCGTCTACCCATGGCTCGCCGAGGCCGTCGATCCAGAGCCCGCCACCTGCATCGTGAATGGCCCAGTCGTGCTTGCCCCGGGCGAGCAGTGGATCGCGGGCGACGACGATGCGCGCAATGGCATGGATCCCACGGTCGCGGAGGGCCGCCAGCCGCTCTCGTGGATCGCGCACGCTCGGCGCGCGATTCGCGCCGATCTCGCGCGCGGTCGGCACGGCCGAGGGGTACGTCAGCTCGCCCGTGGCGTCCTTCACGTCAATCACGAAGGCGTTGATCTCGGTGGAATCCGCGAGCCGAATCAAGTCGTAGAACTTGGTCCGCGCGAACACCCACCGGTTCAGATAGATGCCGCGCACCACCGGTGGCGGCTCCCCGGGTGGTGGTGGGGGCAGGACGATCCCTGCCATCCCATGCGGGAGCAGCTCGCTGAGGTAATCCGGGCGCGTGGTGCCATGATGGGGTGGCCCCGGGGCCCGGGCGGGCGGGTCCTGCGCCGCAAGCCCCGGGACCGCGGCCAGCAGGGCCGCCGTCACCGCGAGCCAACCGAGGGTCGGGCGCATGCTAGTGGAGATCTCCCCGCAAGGCGTTGAACAACAACGGGTACGTGGCCAGCGACTGGCCCCGGTACTGTGGCCGGAATCCGAATAATACCGCCCGACCGGCACCAACACGAACCTCGATCAGCGCCGGTCGGCCGGCGACGCGGCCCGGGCCCAGGACCCAGCCCGACAGCAGCACGGCGGTCGAGTCGGCCGGGAAGCGGGCCACGGCCCGAGCCCGGCTGGGGTCGGTGATCTCGAACACCGGGCTCCGCTCGAACCACGCCATGGTCTGGGCGGGCATACCCCGCGTGAGCACGTGCGCCGTATCCAGCTCCAGCTGGAAGATCGACCCGGGCGCAAAGAACTGCTCGGCGCTCCAGTCGCCACTGACCTCCCGCACCGGGAGGTCCAACGCGTCGATCGCCCACCGGCTGGCCCCGTTCACCGCCACCAAGGTCCCGCCCTCCTGGACGAACGCGCGCAACGCCGCCACGCCATCCCGCCCGAGCCCGCCGGCGTACGGCGCGGGATACTCGGCTGGCAGGCCGTGCTCGATGGCCCGGCTCGACAGATCGGGTACGACGATCGCGTCGAAGCGGGCCCGGAGGCGACCCGCCCGGACGACGGAGTCCGTGAGGGACACGAACGGCACGCGCCACGTGTCGAACACCCAGCGGGTCCAGCCCTCGTCCATCGAGGCGGTGTAGCTGCGGTAGACCCCGATCCTGCGCGTCGTCGGGCCGCGCGGCGCGCTGGCCGAGAGCCCCGGGTAGGCGTACTCGGGGGCGGGAATGGTCACCGGCTCGCTCAGGCTCAGCGCGAGGCTGTCGTACACCTCGACAACCTGCACACCCATGAGGAGGGGGAGTGTGTGCGCCGTCACATCGTACGGCGGCCGTGGGGCACCGCCGGGGGCGACCCGCAGATCCGGATACCGTTGCCGTTCGAGCAGGGTCTTCGCGAACGCCGCATACGGCTGGCGTAGGACGATGGCGTAGGTGCCGGGGGTGTAGGCGGCGCCGTCGAGCACCAGGGGCGCGCGCGTGGTGCGGATCTCGACCTGTCCCCGCTGGAGGATGCCGAGCAGCGTGTGCAACGCGGCCTCCGGCTGTCCTTCACGGGGGATGACGAACGCGTACGGCCACCCGTCCCACCCGCGCACGGCGCGTTCGCCGATGGCCAGGAAGTTCCGCAGCCATCCTTCTCGATTGACGGCGGCCTGCCGCACGAGCGCGAAGGCGGCGGCGCTCTGGTACTCCACGATGTCCGCCAGGGTCCACCGACCACCCCGCCACGGTTCGGGGAAGTTCCAACTGCTCCGGTCGGCGTCGAAGCCCCGGCGGCCGCGCAGCTGGTCCGGAGTCACGTCGATCGAGGTGGCGAGCCGGGCGCTGGCCGTCTCGGAGAGGATCCGGACACCGCCGTGGTAGTGCTGGTAGGCCCGCGCGGGCGTCCAGGCGTCGTAGGTCGCGTTGACGACGATGCCCGTTTTGCCCTGCCCCGCGAGGTCCCAGGCGACCGCCGTTCCCAATGCGTTGACCCCCCAGACGATCAGCGGATCGACGTTCGGCTCGATGGGATCGGTGAACGGCGGCAGAAACAGCCGGCTCCCGAAGGCGCTCTGCTGGTGGATGTCGTGCACGATGTGCGGGTGCCAGACATTGTGAAGGCTGTCCACCGTGAGACGGGTCTCCGCCTGGGTGAAGGCATACCAGTCCCGGTTGTTGTCATGGCCGACGTACGGGTGATACAGCTCGGGGGGGCCAAGTCCCTCGGCCGCCGTGCCAAGAGTGCGCTCGTACCACCGAGCGACGATGGTCACGCCGTCGGGGTTGAGCGATGGCACGAGGAGCACGACGGTCTCGTCGAGGATGCGGGCGACCTCCGCATCGGTGGCGGTGGCGAGCCGGTGGGCGAGCACGGCCGGCGCCAAGTGACCGCCGACTTCGGTCGAGTGGATGCTGGACGTGATCAACACGAGCGCCCGCCCGTCGCGAACCAGCCGCTCGCGCTCGGCGACCGACGCGATACGACGCGGATCCGCGAGCCGGGCGTTGAGGTCTCGGATCTCGTCCAACCGCTGGAGATTGCCGGCGCTGGATATCACGAGGGCGATGAACGGTGCGGCGTTGGTGGTGCGGCCCAGCACCCGTAGCTCGACGCGATCGCTGGCCGCCGCGAGCCGGCGGTAGTAGTCGACCAGCACGGGCCACTCGGCCAGCCGCCGCTCGGTGCCCGGCACGAACCCCAGCACGTCTTCCGGGCGGGGCACGGTCTGTCCCCCGGCCGATCCGACTGCCAGCGCAAGGAGGAGTGCTACCATGCCTGGAGCCGCGGACCCCGCCGTCGGGATGCGGCGTCCCTGCCGCGTGCTGCGCATCGTTCGGACTCCTTCGACGAGTAGTGCTACTGTGACCAGGTGCGCGCGGTGGGGCCGGCCGGCGTGCGCCCACCGACAACGAGGCCGCGGCTCCCACCGGAGGCCGTCGGCGACGTGGGCGCCCCGAAGCTCCAGGGTGGCCCGCCGATGACGCTCGCGATCGTGGTTTGCGGAAGCTCCTGGAACGTACTCACCGATCCATCCGGTCCGACCAGGGCGAATTCCGTCTCCCCCGTCGAGGGCATGCCGGCGTACACGCCGCCCGTGACGACGAGCGCATCGTCCAGCGCGAACGCCCCGTGCCGGGCGCGCGGGTGGGTGAGAACGACGCCTAGCTCGGTCCACACGGAGTCCGCGAAGGCGCCGGTCTGGCGGCTGAGGGGGATGGCGTACACCGACGCACTGAGGGCCATCGTGTCGGCGGTGCTGTCGAGCCGGACCAGCCCTCGCTCGCCACCGATCACGTAGAGCGTGGTCCCGGCGACCACGGCCGCGGCGAAGGCCCGGCCCTCGGGCAGGCGGGGACCGGCAAACCAGCCGTTGAGGGTGCCATCGGTGCGAATCCGCGCCACACTGACCATCCGTGACGCGAGCGAGTCGAGGCCGACGCCCCCGATCACGTAGACCGTGCCGTAGGCGAGCACCGCGGCCACGCCGGCGCGCGCGCCTGGCAGGGGGGTCAGCGACGTCCAGAGCCCGTAGGAGCCCTGGGCGGTGAGCGCGATGCCGAGCACGTCCGGGAGCAGGCGACGCGTCGAGTCGACCCCGCCCACCACGTAGGCAACCCCTTCCAGAGAGAGAGGCGCGTTGGTGCGATCGGCGCCGACAACGGCATGATGGCGGCGGGGTGCCGGCACGATCGTGTCCGGCGCGGCGCGCCAGCTGAGCACGCGACCCTCGGCGTCGACCGTGCCGAGGAACGTGGAATCCGAAAGCCGGCCATCCGTGCGTGCCCCGCCGTACGCGAGGAGCAGCCCCCCCAGCGTCCCGCCGGAGACGAACCGCAGTGCGGCCACCTGCAGGTCAGTCAGCGGGAGCGGGAGGGTCGGTCCCTCGACCCACGGCCGAGCGGCGGCGGTGTATGGTGCGCGGTCGCGGACAAACAGGTCGAGGGGTCCAAGCGTGTCCCGGTCGGTGACCACGTACGTCGGTCCCGTCACGAGGTCCGCCGGCAACACGGCGTGCGCGGCGCCATCGTCCCACGACAGCACGGTGGCCGTGGCGAGCCCGCTCGCCGTCGTGACCAGGATCGCGCCGTCGCCCTGGACGGCGCCGAACCCGAAGCCCACCCATGCGGCGGTGTCGCCGGGCGCGACAATCGGGAGGTGGGCGCGGTTCACCGATTCCAGGATGGGCTCCGCCACGGTCGGGGCGGTGCTGCCGCCGCAGGCGGCGGCGCCGAGCGCGAGGGCGGCACTGAGGGCGAGAGCGGTGGCGTGCATACGGGGCGAGATACCCCGGGTGGGCCGGGGCGGTTCGCGGCTCAGGTCCGGGCCGCCGGCTCGCCGCGGATCAGCCGCACGCTGTCCGCCAGCCGCTGGGCGATGGCGGCAAGCTCCCGCGCGCCGCGCTCGAGATCCTCCGCCGAGCGCCGTTGCTCGTCGGCATCGCGCGCCACGGCGGCGGCCTCCTGCGCCGATCGCGCCGCGGCGTCCTTTGCATGGGCGAGCGTCTCGGCCGCGCCTTCAGCGAGCTTGAGGCTCTCGCGGGGGGCATCGGCAATCTCCTCGCCGACGCGGCGCGTGTCCTCGGCGGCGCGCACGATGCCGCTGAGATCGTCGCGCCACCGCTGGGAGACTTGGCCCAGGTTGCCGAGCCGGTCGCCGATGTCTTCGAGCACGCGGGCCGCGCGATCGAGGACCCGGCGGGTCGCTTGGGCGCTGCGGCTCATGTTGCGGGCGGCCTGGGCGCTTTCCTCCGCGAGTGTGCGGACCTCGTCCGCCACGACGGAGAAGCCGCGGCCGTGGACGCCGGCGCGCGCGGCCTCGATCGTCGCATTGAGCGCGAGCAGGTTGGTCTGGTTCGCTATGGAGGCGATCGTCTCGGCGAACCGCTCGACGTCCTGCGACGCGTCACGGAGGGACGCGACTTCCGCGGCACCCTGGCCGATCGTCGTCCCGAGCTCGAGGAGCTGCTCGGCGGCGCCCGCGCTCGCGTTGCGCACGTCCAGTGCGCGCTCCGCCATGGCGCGCGTCGCATCGCGCGCCCGCCCGGCGGCCTCCGTGGCGTGACGGACGCCCTGCGCGACGCGCGTGAGCCCCTCCGCCGCCTCCGTTACCTGGGCGGCCGCTCGCTCGGCTTCCGCTTCCGCCCGGGCCGCCCGGGTCGCCACATCGACGGCCGTCGCCCGAATGGCGGCCATCGTGTCCGTGAGACGGCGGACGAACCCGGTGGCGTGATCCGACGAGTCGGCAACCGGGCGAACGAGCGAGCTGAGCGCGATCGAGAGGGCCAGTTGCGGCGCCAGCAGGTTGAGCAGGTCGCCGTCCGCATCCCGGTAGACGCCTTCGTCACGGTGGCGGACGTTCCACACGCCCACGAACTCGGTGCCCTGCAGCAGGGGCACCAGCACCTCCGAGCCGGCCCGTTCCTGGCCCTCGAGTTGAAGCGACCGCGCGCCGCCGACGACCGGCTGGCGGCGGCGCACGGCGAGACCGGTAAGACCCTGGTCGGCCGGGAACGTCAGGCCGGCCCCCGCGCGCGTGTCGGCGAGCACTTCGACGGTGCGGGTGCGCTCGTCAAAGCGGCCGAATCCCATGTCCGTCCACGGGACGAGGTGGTGGGTCAACTGACGAATCCGCTCGAAGCTGCGTTCAATGCTCACCTCCGCGGCCACGGCGCCGGCCAGGCGGTGGACGAGCCGAAGCTCGTCGGCCCGGACCGCGGCCGCGATGACCCAGTAGGTGAGCACGAAGGCGGCGAGCAGCAGCCCGCCCACCACGAAGGCGGGGCCGATCGTGACGTCCGCTGCGGCGAGCGACGTCCATCCCAGGGCAAACGCGACCGACGCGGCGTAGACCACGCCTTCCCAGCGGAGCGTCAGCTTCGCGTCAGTCCACTCGAACATGCCCAGGAGCGCGAGCTCGAGGTAGAACGTGCCGTTCACGACGACGGGGAGCGTGGCAGCCAGCAGCATGATGGGGCCGAGGTTGGCGGCCGTCAGTGCCTGGGCACCAGTGAGGCCTCCGACGGTGTCGTACAGCAGTCCCGTCAGCGTGGTCCCGAAGGCGAGGTGGGCGGCGACGATCAGGACGCCACGCGGCGCCGACCGCCGGAGGAACAGGTCCCCGAACATCAGGCCGATCACGGTGACGACGACCGCGAACGCCCACCCATGGATGAGCTGAGCCGCCAGCACCACGGCGAGCACGAAGGACGCGAAGCCCTTGCCCGGCAGGGCGATGCCAAACCGGCGGGTCAGGGAGGTGACGGCCGCAAAGAGCACCACGTCGAGCAGCAACGCGCCCGCCGACCGGGGGGACGTGGCGGCGAGCGCTGAGATGCCCCCGAGCAGGCCGGCGCCGGCGCCGACCACGACGGCGGCGCGGAGCCACGCGGCGCGCCGCAGACGGGCGGCAGGGGTATCCGGAATACGTGTCTCGCGGACGAGGGTGCGGCGGGAATGTTGCGGGTTCCCGCGGATTGTGCAAGCGCTCCGTGGCGAGGACGGACGACCGGAGTGTAAGTTCGAACATGCGAATCGGCATTCAATACTGCGTGCCCTGAAACTACAAACCCCGAGCCGCCGGTCTGGCGGCCGAGCTGCAGGCGCGCTATCCCGATGCGACCATCCGGCTGATCGAGTCGTCGGGCGGGGCGTTCGAGGTTTCGGTGGACGGAACCGTGGTCTTCTCCAAGCTGCGCCTCAAGCGCCACCCGGAGCCGGGTGAAGTGCTGGGGCTCCTCGAGCAACATCTGAGGCCGTGACATGCGTATCGCGATCTCGACCGGAGGCGGCGACGCACCCGGCCTGAACGCCGTCATCCGGGCGGTGGTGTTGTCTTCGCTGCAGCGCGGGTGGGACGTGCTGGGCATTCAGCGTGGGTTCGGAGGCCTGCTGGGCGACGCGCACGTGGTGCCGGTGACGCGGGAGACGGTGCGCGGCATCACCCATCTCGGTGGCACCATCCTGGGGACCACCAATCGCGGGAACCCCTTTGCGTGGCCGGTCCCGCGACCGGATGGGGTGGTCGAAGAAGTGGATCGATCGGACGAGGTGCTGGAGGGGTTTCGACGGCTCGCCCTCGACGCGATGATCGTAGTGGGCGGCGACGGCACGCTGCAGATCGGCAAACGGCTGGGCGAAAAAGGGCTGCCGCTGGTGGGCGTGCCGAAGACGATCGACAATGACGTGCGGGGGACCGTGATCACCTTCGGGTTCGACACGGCGGTCAGCACGGCCACCGACGCGATCGACAAGCTCCATTCGACGGCGGAAAGCCATCAGCGGGTGTTCGTCGTGGAGGTGATGGGCCGGCACGCCGGCTGGATCGCCCTCAACTCCGGGCTGGCGGGCACGGCCGACGTGATCCTGATTCCCGAAATCCCGTTCGACATCGAGCGGATCTGTGACAAGATCCGGCAGCGCGAGGCGGACGGCCGCCGGTTCAGCATCGTCGTGGCTGCGGAGGGCGCCACGCCCAAGGGCGGAGGGTTGGTGTACCAAGAAGGCACCGCGCCGGGACGGGTGGCTCGACTCGGCGGGATCGGCGAGCGGGTGGCGGACCAGATCGAGGCACGCACGGGCAAGGAGACACGGTCGGTCGTGCTGGGCCACCTGCAGCGGGGCGGCTCGCCCACGACGTTCGACCGGCTGCTGGCCCTGCGGTTCGGCGCGGCGGCCGTGCGGGCGGTCGAGGCGGGACAGTTCGGACAGATGGTGGCGCTCGATCCGCCCCACATCGTCACCGTGCCGCTCGAAGAGGCGCTCCGTGGTCACAGCGGCGTGCCGCTCGACCACGATTCCGTGCAGACGGCACGAGACCTGGGGATTTCGCTGGGAGACTGACGACGGGCGGTGGGACGGGAAGGCGGAACGGGGCCGGGTCGAGCTCCATCCCTTCGGTCCGTCCGCCATTCCGTCCTTCCGCCCGTTATTGTTCTCCCCGTGACCGATCCCCACCCCTCCCTCCACGTTCGCGATCACTACCTGCCGCCGGACCGCGAGGCGTATCGCCGCGCGGAGCCGCCGACGGGTCGGGTCGTCGTGATCGCCCCCACGCGCGCCGCTTGCGAGACCATCGAACTGGCCCTCGGGCTGCACATCGCGACCGTGCTCGAGCGGGAGCACGGCGAGGATGTGCGTGCCCTGGCGCGCGGCGCCGCCGGGTTCGGGATCGTCGCCGGGACGGGCACGGGCAAGACGCTCGCGATCCGGCCGATCGCCGAGGAGATCCTGCGTGCCCCCCTCCGGGTGGGCGTGGTCAACCGCGAGCGCGAGGCCACACCCGAGACCCCGTCGTGGAATGTCGTGATCGTGACGACGGGAATCGCGCGGCGCTGGTTCCAGGATGACCTGATCGACCCGCACGACACGCTCGTGGTGGACGAGATCCACCAGACGTCGGCCGAACTCGAGCTCTGCCTCGCGCTCGGCAAGCGGGTCGGCTGCCGGTTCATCTGGCTGTCGGCGACGGTGGATCCCGCGTTCTACCGCGCGTACTTGCGGTCACAGGAAGTGCTGGAGACGTCGGCCTTCGATCCGCGGCTCGCGGCCCGCGTGCAGGTGCGGGTGCAAGATGCGCTGGAGTTTCTCGACGACGGGTTTCAACGGCGCATCGCCCGCGAGCGGCGCGGGGTCGCCGTGTTCCTGCCCACGCGCGCGGAAGTCGAGGCGGTCGCGATGGAGCTGGGCAACGGGCATCGCGGGCTGCACGCCGCCTTCTATCACGGAGGCGAGCCCATCCGCGTGATCCGCCCCTTCCTGGACGGAACCGCCGACAAGCCGTTTCTGCTGGCGATGACGGCGGCCGGGCAGTCGGCCCTGAACATCGCGGGCCTCGACACCGTCGTCATCTACGATGCCCGCTACGCGAACGTGATCGAGCGGGGTCGGAACGTGCTGACTCGGCAGTACCTCGGCGCAAACGAGATCCTGCAAATGGCGGGGCGGGTCCACGGACGGGTCGCCAATGGCGAGGTCTACATCCTCAGCGATCGGGACATCGACTTCGCGGCACTCCGCCCCACGCCTCCGGAGTTCCAGTTGGGCGGGGACTCGGAGCGGGTGGCGCTCACCTCGGCGGCGATCGGTGTGGACCTCACCGCCTTGGAGCTGCCCGTCCCGCTGGATCGGCGGGCCTACCGCACGGCGGTGCAGCGACTCACCGATCGCGGGATCATCGAGGCGGCTCGCCTCACCGCCTACGGGCGGGACGTCGAGGCCATGCCGGTGGAACGCCCGTGGGGCGAGCTGCTGGTGCACGCCGACGCCGAGCTCACGCCGTTCGTTGCGGTCGCGGCGAACGTGGATTCGCTTCATCGGATGACGCGCGACGAGCGGGATCTGCGCGGGCTCGTGGTGCACGGCAGCGACCATCTCACCGCCTACAACGTCTACGCCGAGGCCGTGAACCTGCACGCCGACCTGGGCGAGGTCTACGGACTGCCCCGGCATCTCTTCCGGGAGACCGTCGTCGAATGGGCGGAGCATCGGGGTGTGCTCGTCAAGGCGCTGGAGGACGTGGCGCTGGGGATGGCGTCCGTGTACCGGACGCTCGAGACCCCGCTGCCCGGCACCCTGCCGCCGGCCCGGGGCGGACCCCTGCGCGGCTTCCGCGACCTCGTGGCGCGGGTGATGCCGTTCGACCTCGTGATCGACCAGACGACCGCCGCTGGCGAGGCGGTGCGGGTCTCTCGCGGATCGCTCTGTTCGCCGACGGCGGCGGTGGCCGGACAGATTCGGTATTTCGCCGACCGATTCGGCGTGCCGCGCGGCGCCATCGAAGGCACCGAAGTCCCCTTTGATCTGATTCAACGCTACGCGACGCGGGGGGTCCCGACGGTGCGGTTCCGCGATCACCGCCGCCAGCGGGGACTCGTGGTCGAGCGCGTCACGGGCTATTTCGGCTTCGAGCTCGACCGCGAGCGCGAGGCGCTGGTGGGCCGGTTCCCCGACGATCTCGCGGCCGCGGCACGACTCGCCATTGCTGAGGCGCTGGTGGCGGGGACGACCCCCCACCCCGATCAACGGCCGATTGCCCGCGCCCTTCAGCGTCTGGACGAGTACTGGCGACGGTCAGGGGGCCGAGCAGAGTCCGCGAGTCCCGATGCGGTGGCCGCGCTGCTCGCGCGACAATTGGACCGGGTGACGAGCTGGGATGAGTTCCTGCACACGCGGCTCGAACTCGACCCGGCGGCGCTCGTGCCGACTGCGCGCCGCGCCGAGCTCGATGCCTTGGCCTCGTCGGTGGCCCTGTACGGTGACCGGATCCCGCTCCACTACGAGATCGATCACGGGGAACCCGTCGTGCGGCTGCGGCTGCGCGAGGGAAAAGCGCGGCGCCTGCGCCGGCGCGACCTGCCGGCCCTGGACCGGCCGCTGCGGTTCACGGTCCTGCGAGGCCGCAACGAAGTGCTGCACGCGCGGTCGATGGAAGAGCTGGAGAAGGGGCTCGCGACCCTTGGGGCGGCCAAGCGCCGGGCGCGTCGGGGGCGCCGGAGTCGGCGCTGAGTCAGCGGATGGGCCGGGTGAGCGAGAGCATCCCGGCCCAGAACGCCGACCATGCCGGCTCGAGCTGGTCCTCCTCGATCCCCCCGGCCATCTGGATCGCGAGTCCCTCGATGGCGGCCGCCAGCAACGCCGCGAGGTCCGCAGTGGGAACGGTTGGAATCATCGCCATACGACGAAACAGGCCCGTGAGCTCATGGGCGAGCAACTCGATGAACCGCTTCCGCTGGTTGCTGACTGTCCGGTCAACCATATCGCCAAAGCCGCTCGCGAGCTCGTTACATGCACGGGTCACGCCTGAGCGAGCCTCCTTTCCAACCAGACCCCAGCCGGCATTGATAGCCTGGGTGGGGTCCTTCCGCTCGAGTGCTGCCTGCCACGCCGTGACCCTGTCGTCCCAGAGGCGCTCGGCTGCGGCGGAGAACAGCGCCGCCTTTGTCCTGAAGTGGTAGTTGACGAGCCCCTTAGCGCAGCCGGCCCGGCGGGCCACCGCCTCGATCGTGAGTCCCTTGGCGGAGGCCGACCCCATGGCCTCAACGGTCGCGGCGAGGATCCGACTCCGCGCTTCCGGTACTCCCACCTGGGCTCTCCGGCTCTTTGGCATCGATCCCCCGCGCGCATGGGAATAATGGCTGTACAGTCGGTCAATTTTGGGTATCAGCACCGGTCAGTCAAGTTGACTGACCATCCAGTCGGGTACCGGTAGCGAGCTGGGTCGTCCGGCGTGACGTTGTCGGGGCAGCGGAACGTGCGTTTTGGAGCGGACGTCCAGCTCGCTGGCACGGATCGGACGCCCGGCCCATCAGGCGAGCCCCAAGGTGCATGGTGAAACCGCGCCCCACCGGCGCGCGTACGTCGAGACATGAGCGGCACGCGCACATCCTCGGGCGGCGGCCTGTTTTCCCCGCTAGCCAAGTCGCTGCTGGACGGCTTCGGGGAAGCGGTGATCCTGTTCGATCCCGACGGACGGATTGCGTACGCGAATGCCCGCGGTCGGGATGTCCTCGATCAACTGTCGGATGCCAACGGGGTGAACACGCGCTCGCTGCTCCCCCGGCTCGGGCGAATGGGGGCGCGCATCGAGCGCGTGGAAACGGGTCCCGTCACCGTTGGTCACGCGGTCTATGTGGCGGTTTCCGATGGCGAGCGCACGTTGGCCGACCAGGAGCGCCGGGCGATCCTCGAGGCGCTCAACGCCACGGGTTGGCGGTACACCGAGACGGCCCGCCGCCTGGGCATCTCCCGCACTACGCTGTGGCGTCGGCTCCGGACGTGGGGGATCGAGCCGCCGGCCGACGTCACGGCCGAGCCGCCGTCGAGCGACGCCGACACGGATACCGCGACGGACTGATGCGGCCGGCGTTTCTGGCGGCGGCCCTGGCGGGCATCCCTGCGGTCGCCTCGGGGCAGGCGGCGGACACCCTTACTTACGCGGATCGTCACACGGAGGCGCTCGTCGCCCAGGCGCGGGGGCGCCACGTGCGCCAGGATTCCCTGCTGCAAGCCTACCGCGCGCTGGTGACGACGCGCGTGGACGTGAGCGCCGGCCGCAGTCGCTTTGCCAGGCAGTTCCCCCTGCTCGCCCACGAGACCACCGCCCGGCTGCACTGGCGGCGGCCGAACGATCTGCGAATCGAGGTGCTTGGCGTACGCCGGACGTCGGCATTTCGCGATGTCCAGGCCCGCGTCGGCTACGATCGCCCGTGGTTCGTACCTCGCGCGCTGGGCGACAGCATCCGCCTCATGGGGATTCCGGAGGCGGCTGCCCTGCATCCGCTCGCGCCGGGGGCGGAGCGCTACTACCGCTACGCCGTCGTCGATTCGGTGCTCGTCGCACTTCCGGGTCGGACCATCCGGGCCGTCGGCATTCGGGTCACGCCACGGGAACTCGCACCGGCCATGGTGGCGGGTGACGTCTGGGTCGATGCCGAGACCGCGGACGTCGTTCGCCTCATGGTGCGGTTCCTGGGCGAGTACCTGTGGGACCCCCCGGACGAAGATGCGACACCCGAGGACAGCGCGCGGGCGCGACGCGACACACGCTGGGCCCAACGGTTCCTCACTGTGGATGCGGATCTCGAGTACTCGCTGGTCGAGAACCGGTTCTGGATGCCTTACCGGCAGATGCTGGCCGTGACGGCCGAGATCGACCTGCTGATTCGCGGGGCCATTCCGGTGCGTGCGGTCACATCGTTTCGGGATTACACCATCAACACGGGCGGTCCGCTCGCCTTGGAGGCGCTCGAGCCCGTGCTGGACGACACGGGCAGCGGCGAGCGGGCCCGGACCCTGTGCCGCGAACCCGGGGTTGCCAAGTGCGACCGCACGTCACGGGACCAGTGGGGGTATGCGCGGCGCGGCGCGTGGACCGCGGGCAGCTGGGAGATCACGGTGCCGCCGCTCGATTCGTTGGAACGGTTCGGGTGGGCGGCGCCCCTCACGCTGGACCTCGATGCGGGCGAGGCGGAACGGATCCGCCGAGCGATTGCGGACTTGGGGCGGCTCGCCGAAGGTCTCCCGGACGAGTGGCTGGGCCGTCGGGCGTGGGGTCTGGACCTCGCCGAGCTCGGTCGCGTGGCCCGGTTCAACCGCGTGCAGGGCATGTCCCTAGGGCTCGGTGTGGTGCTGCGCCCCGGGGTTCCGTTCACCACGCTGCACCTCGACGGCCGGCTCGGGCTCGCCGACCTGCGGCCGACGGGCGGTCTGACGTGGCGGCGCGACGGGCCGTCCGGGCTGCTCGAGATCCGCGCCCACCGGCGGCTCGTGGAAGTCGAACCGTGGACCAACGGGCTCGGCTTGGGGAACTCGCTCAACGCGCTGTTCGCGGGCCACGACGATGCGGACTACTACCTGGTGACCGGTGGCGGACTGCGCTTCACGCCGTACGGCGGCCCCCTGGCGGATATCGAATTGGCGGTCGGGGTGGAGGCGCACCGCGGCGGCACGACCGAAGCCGGGTCGGCGCTCAATGACTGGCTCGGCGGATCCGGCGTGCTCCCACCGAATCCCGACATCGCGGCAGGCACGTTCGTGCGCGCCGCCGTGCGGCCGACACGCCGGGTTGGGGCGTCCCGCGTGCGTTTGGGAGTCGAAGCGCTCGTCGGCGACAGCGTGACGGGCGGACGCGCATGGGCGCACGCCACGATCCCGTTCCGCGTGACCGGGCGCTCCGGGGCGCTGACCCTCAAGACGGGGTACGCGGTGGGTGACAGCCTGCCGCAGCTGCGCTTCCGCGTGGGGGGGCCTGCCACCGTCCGGGGGTACGACTACGGAACCCGCGTGGGGCAGGGCATCTGGGCGGCACAGCTCGACCTGGCGCTGACCCGGGGGTGGATCGTAGCGCCCGTGGTGTTCGCCGACGTGGGCGACACGTACGACGCCGACCAGTTCGATCCGCTCGTCGGGGTGGGGGGTGGGCTGTCGTTCTTCGGGGGGTGGCTCCGGTTCAATGGTGCCGTCGGCCTCAACCCCTCAGGGGATTTCCGGTTCGATCTGCTGTTCGGGGCGCCGCGGTAGGGAGCGACTGCACCAGGTTCGCGGCGATGGGCCCCGGAGAACGGGTCGGTGCGCGCCGCCCCGCGTGGCAGCCCGTGGGATCCCGCCGGCGGCTGGAGACAGGCCACGGCGGCACTGGTGCGAGCGCCGTCCGGTCGACGCGCGCCGCGGCGGCGCGGTGCTCCAAGTAGCGCCCTGTCGCTGCACCGTCTACGTTCCACACGCATGAGCCGCCGCCCCTTCACGATCGACGAATACGTCCGCTGGTCCGACGTGGACCACGCGGGCATCATCTTCTACGGCGCGTATGTGCGGTTCTTCGAGATCGCCGAGACGGAGATGTTCCGATCCGCGGGGCTGCCGTACGGGGAGTTCTTCCAGCGGTTCGGGATCTGGCTTCCGCGCGCGCACTTCGACTGCGATTTCACGTATCCGGCCCGGCTCGACGACCGATTGCGGGTCGCAACGTACGTGAGCCGGTTCGGGCGGAGCTCGCTGACGTTGAGTTTCGAGGTGCTGCACGTCGAGGCCGGTCGGCTCGCCGCCACGGCGCACGAGGTGCTCGTCTGTACGGACCGGGAGACGCTGACGTCGCGCCCCCTGCCGGCCGAGCTGCGGACGGTGCTGGAGCGGTTTGCGTTCACCGAGGTGGAGGTGCGGGGGCACCTCGGGCTCAACCTGGGAGTGGAAGCATGAGAATCCGTGCAGGCGCTCTCGCGCTTCTCGTCGTGGCCTGCGGTGGCGAGCAGTCCGAGCAGGCGACGGTGGCGATGGTGGAGGACTCGATCGAGGCGGCCATCGCGGCCGCGAACGACACCACGCTTCCTCCCATGCCGGGGCTCCCCGGTCGGCGCGGCAGCCAGATGGCCGTGCGGGCCGTGGGGACCCTCGACTTCGAGAAGACCTGGCCCGCCCGGGCCGGTCGCTGCGCTCGTCCGGCGATGATCGTGGTGGTGGCGGAAGAGCCGGGCAGTGGGGGATCCGTCCTCCTCCAGTTGCCGGATTCCGGGCCTCTGACGGGCGCGTATCCGGTGAAGCTCGCCGACTCGAGCGGGGTCCCGGAGGCGCCGGCCGCGCAGCTGGGGTTCCAGTTCTTCCAGGAGCGCTCGTCGGACGCGTATCAGGCGGCAGAGGGGAGCGTGGAGCTGTACGCCCTCGACGAACTGCGGGTGAGCGGGCAGTTCACGGCGACGGTGCGGCACATCGTGAACGAGCGCCGGGCGCGCGTCGCGGGGGTCTTTCACAACGTCGCCGTCGAAGCGCTTCCGCCTGATTGGTGCGAGCAGGCGCAGGCCGCGCAGGACTCTCTGAAGGGACAGACTCCGTGACGCCGCGTTGGACGCCTCTCCGCCCCGCGGTAGATTGACTCCGCATGGAGTCCACGTATTTCCGCAAAGGCTTCGGGATGAAGCGCGAGATCGAATCCGATCTCGCGAGCTACCACAGCGCGCTGGTGAACCGGCTGAAGGCGGAAGACTACACGCTCGCCGTCGGCGATCTCACGTTTCGGCTGGCGCGGGAATTCGGCTTCTGCTACGGCGTGGACCGGGCGGTGGAGTATGCCTACGAGTCCCGCCGCAAGTTCCCCGATCGGCGGCTGTTTCTCGTCGGTGAAATCATCCACAATCCGCATGTGAACGCCCGACTCGAGGCGCTCGACATCACGATCCTCGGATACGATCCCGACGGCGCCTTCGATTTTTCGGCCATCGGCGCCGCCGACGTCGTGCTCATGCCTGCCTTCGGGGTGTCGGTTGCCGATTTCGAGCGCCTTCGGGCCATCGGCTGCGTCGTGGTGGACACGACGTGCGGATCGGTGCTCAATGTGTGGAAGCGCGTCGAACGCTATGCCAAGGACGGGTTCACGTCGGTCGTGCACGGCAAGCACTACCATGAGGAAACGAAGGCGACCGTCAGCCAGGTCACGAAGTACGAAGCGGGGAAGTACCTCATCCTCCTCAACATGGAGGAGGCGGACGTCGTCTGCCGGTTCATCGAGCAGGAAGACAACCTGGAGGCGATGGAGCGGCTGTTCCGCCATCGCGTCTCGGACGGGTTCGTGTTCGCCCGGGATCTCGTGAAGGTCGGGGTGGCCAATCAGACGACCATGCTGGCCAAGGAGTCGCTCGCGATCGCCGCCCGGATCGGGCGCGCGCTCGAGGCCCGCTACGGGCCCGAGGCGCTCGACCAGCACTTCCGGAGCTTCGACACGATCTGCTCGGCGACCCAGGACCGGCAGGATGCGGTGTTGGAGCTGATCGAGGAACCGCTCGATGTGATGCTGGTGATCGGGGGCTACAATTCGAGCAACACGAACAACCTCGCCAAGATCTGCGCGCAGCACGTCCGCACCTACCACATTGCCGACGGGGCGTGCATCGAGCCCGAGACGCACACGATCCGGCACAAGCCGGTGAATGAGACGGAGGAGCGGGAAGCCGGCGGCTGGTTGGAGGGAGTTCGCCGGATAGGGCTCACGGCTGGGGCGTCGACGCCCAACAACAAGATCGGGGAGGCGGTGGAGCGGATTCTGGCGACCAAAGGACTCAGCCTGGACGGATAGACGCCGTCGATCCACCCCCGGTCCGACCTCGCCCCCGTGCGGGTGCCCGCCTCCTAGAACCTGAGCAAGGACGCTGCCCAGGTGAACCCCGACCCGAACGACGCCAGACACACCAAGTCGCCGCGCTTCACCGTGCCATCCCGCACGGCCTCGGAGAACGCGATCGGGATCGATCCCGCCGTCGTGTTGCCGTAGCGTTGGATGTTGCTGTAGACCTTCTCCTCCGGCAGGTCGAGCCGTTTCCGCACCGCCTCCGTGATCCGCAGGTTGGCCTGATGCGGAATCACGATGGCGAGCTGCTCCGGAGTGACGCCGTGATCCTCGAGTACCTCGAGAATGACGGCCGGGAACTTCGTGACGGCGTGCTTGAAGACCTCCCGACCGTTCATGTAGATGCCGGACGAGCCGTCGTCGATCATGTCCTTGGAGATCCACGGACGATTCGCCGCGCCCGGGCGCCGGATGCACAGCTCGAGCGCGTACTTGCCGTTACTGTGCATGCGGTGTCCCAGCACGTGGCTCCCATCCCTGCCGTCCGTGACTTCGAGGCAGGCGGCGCCCGCGCCGTCGCCGAACAGCACGGCGGTGTCGCGGCCTTCCGTCGTCAGCCGCAGCGCGGGGGACTGCAACTCGGCGCCGATCAGCAGGATCCGGTCGTAGGTGCCCATGCGGATCAGGCCGTCCGCGGCGGACAAGCCGTACACGAAGCCCGTGCACTGGTTGCGGATGTCCATCGCGCCGACTTCGTCGAGGCCCAGCTGGTGTTGCAGCAGCACGCCGTTACCCGGGAAGAAGAGATCGGGCGACAACGTGGCGAACACGATGAACTGCACGTCGTCGGGCTTCCAGCCGGCGGCCTGCATGGCGTCGCGCGCAGCTGCGGCGGCCATGTCGGTGCAGGTCGTGTCGTCCGACGCGAAGTGACGTTCCTTGATCCCGGAGCGCTCCTGGATCCAGGCGTCCGACGTGTCCATGAGTTGCTCGAGATCGTGGTTGGTCACGACTCGGGGGGGCACGTGGTGCCCGAGGCCGGCGATGCGTGTCAGGCGTGTCATGATTGGGAAAAGAAGTCGTTGCCTTTGTCGTCGATCAGGATGAACGCGGGGAAGTCCTTCACCTCGATGCGGTAGATCGCCTCCATGCCCAGCTCGGGGTACTCCACCAGGTCGACCTTCGTGATGTGCTCCTTGGCCAGGATCGCGGCCGGCCCGCCGATGGAGCCGAGGTAGAAGCCGCCGTGGGTGCGGCAGGCGTCCACCACCTGCTTGCCGCGGTTGCCCTTGGCGATCATCACCATCGAGCCGCCGCGCGACTGAAACAGATCGACATACGAGTCCATGCGGCCGGCGGTCGTGGGCCCGAACGATCCCGACGGCAACCCCTCGGGGGTCTTGGCCGGGCCGGCATAGTACACCGGGTGGTCCTTGAAGTACTGCGGCAGCTCTTCACCGCGATCGAGCCGCTCCTTCAGCTTGGCGTGCGCGATGTCGCGCGCCACCACGATCGGCCCCGAAAGCGCCAGGCGGGTCTTCACCGGGTGCTTGCGCAGCTCGGCCAGGATATCTCGCATGGAGCGGTTCAAGTCGATTCGCACGATGCCGCCGTCTTCCGCACGACGATAGCGGTCGGGGATGAAGCGGCCGGGGTTGCGCTCGAGTTGCTCGAGCCAGATGCCGTCGCGCGTGATCTTCGCCTTGATGTTGCGATGCGCGGAGCAGGAGACGCCCATGCCGATGGGACAGGATGCGCCGTGCCGGGGAAGGCGCACCACGCGCACATCGACGGCGAAGTACTTTCCGCCGAACTGCGCTCCGATACCGGTCTTCCAGGCCGCGTCGAGCAGTCGGGCCTCGAGCTCGGGATCCCGAAACGCGCGCCCGTAGCCGTCGCCACTGGTCGGCAGCGTATCGAGATAGCCCGTCGTGGCGAGCTTGACCGTCTTGAGACACGTCTCCGCCGACGTGCCGCCGATCACGAAGGCCAAGTGGTACGG
>JBFGDF010000005.1:0-56968 GCA_041580775.1 Gemmatimonadales bacterium | reverse complement strand
CAACCGGTCGGCACGGCCGGCCGTGCCGGACCCCGGCAGCGGCGATCGGTTTCTCGAAGCCACGCTGTCGACCGCGCGGCGTCGGGACGGTCGCGTCGAGCCGGTGTTTCTCGCGGTGCGCGAGCCGGACACCGTCGCCCGCCGGCGACTCAGTTGGGCCGAGCGGCACGGCGAGCCGCACGCGGTCGCCGAGGGCGCCGTTGCCGTGCACGCGGGACGCGCACGGGACGGCCTGCCGCTGTTCGTGCCCGATCTGGCCGCGCCGGACTCCGTCGTGGCGGGGGCGGTCGACCTCCCCTTGCGTCAGCAGGCGATCTGGTTTGCGCCCGGCACGACGGACTACGCGCTCGTGCAGCCAGCCGCGGGCCCCGTGGCCGGGATCGTGGCGGGTCCGGTGTGGCGCCGGCTGGCGCTGGCCTGGACACTGCAGGCGCCGCGGCTCCTCACCGATCCCGGGATCACGCGGCGCACCCTGGTGGTGGTTGACCGCGCGGTGGGGGCGCGCCTCGGACGCTACGCGCCGTTTGCCCGATTCGGCGCCGCCTATCCGGTGGTGCACAACGAGGAGGTCGTGTGGGTGGCGACGGGCTACGTCTGGTCGGATACCTACCCCTTGTCCCGCGCCGTGCCGTGGCGCGGCGATCGCGTGCGGTACCTCCGCGCCGGCTTCGTCGGGACCGTGAACGCGCACAGCGGGGCGACGTCGCTCTATCTCCTGCCCGACGCCGATCCCCTGAGTCAGGCGTGGCGGAAACTGCTCCCGGAGCTGATCGAGCCGGAGGGCGCTATCCCGCCGGCGGTGTTGGAGCAGCTGCGCTATCCCGCGGAAGCATTTGCGGCCCAGGTGAGGGTGCTGGTGAGCGCCGGCCGCGCGCGGGTGCCGGAGCCGTTCTGGTGGGTGGGACGGTCGGTGCGGGACACGACCGCGCGGCTGCGGCTGCGCGTGGTGGACGAGGTGCAGGCGGATCCGCGCATGGCGGCGGTGTTCGACGGTGTCGTCGTCGACGGACGGCCGCAGCTCACGGTCCTGCGCTATCCCGAGCCGTACGCCTTGCCGGGACCGACCGTTCTGGCCCAGATGTTCCGGCGGGGGGCGCCCAGCGGCGCACCCGTGGACGGGGCGATCCGGGTCGCGCCGTTTGCGGATGGGGCGCTCGCGATCCAGGCGTTCTACGCGGATTCCGGGACCCTCAGCGAAGTGGCGGTGGGATGGCGCGACGCGATGGGGCGGGACGCGGTGGGACGGGGTGGCTCGTTGGCGGAAGCCCTCGCCGCGATTCGACTGGAGCAGGCTGGGGCGGTGGTGGGGGCGGACCCGCTCGACGCCGCGCGGGAGTGGTTCCGCCGGCTGGATGCCGCGCGGGCGGCCGGCGACTGGGACGCGTTCGGCGAGGCGTGGGAGGGCTTGCGGGGGGTATTGCTCCCCGGGGCCGACACCGGGCACCGCGCGGTTGCCGGGCCGCCGGGGAGGGGGTAGCTTGACGCGCGCCGCCGCCGGGCCGGGAACCATCGTGATCGCGCTGGGCGGCAATGCGCTGCAGCCGGCCGGGGAGCGGGCGACGATCCACGATCAGTTCCGCCACACGCGCGAATCACTGACGGCGGTCGTGGAGCTCGCGGCCGCGGGCTGGCGCATCGCCATCGTGCACGGCAACGGGCCACAGGTGGGCGATGCCTTGGAGCGCAACGAACGGGCGGCGGAGCGGGTGTCGCCCTTGCCCCTCGGCGTGTTGGTGTCCGCGACGGCGGGCTGGATCGGGTACATGATCCAGCAGTCGCTCCAGAACGCCCTCGCGCGCGCGGGCGTACGACGCCAGGTGCTCACCACGATCACGCAGACCGTCATCCCGCAGGCCGATGCCGGGCTTGAGCCGACGAAGCCGATCGGCCACGCCTTGGGAGACCCGGAGGTCGCCCAGTACCGCGCCCGCGGCGTGCCGGTGGGCCAGGACGGCGCCGGCCGGTGGCGTCGCCTCGCCCCCAGTCCGACCCCCGTGGACGTCGTCGAATGGGAGGCGGTCAAGCAGCTGGTCGACGAAGGCAAGATCGTCATCACCGCGGGCGGCGGCGGCTCGCCGGTCTACCGCACGGCGACGGGGGACTGGGAGGGGATCGAGGCGGTGGTGGACAAGGATCGCACGGCGGCAGTGCTGGCGGCCCGGATCGGCGCCGACAGCATGATGATCCTCACGGACATCGACGCCGTCTACGAGCAGTGGGGGACGCCCGAGCGACGGCCGCTGCGGCGGCTGTCGCTCGCTCGGGCGGAGCAGCTGGTGCGGGACGGGGCACTGGGAGCGGGGAGCATGCGGCCGAAGGTCGAGGCCGCCGTGACGTTCCTGCGGGCCGGGGGGACGCGGGCCGTGATTGCACGACTCCCCGATGGGCCGGCGGCGTTGCGCGGGGAGACGGGGACCACTATCAGGAGCGACAAGTGAATCTGCATGAATATCAGGCGCGGGCCCTGCTGCAGGCTGCCGGGATCCCCGTGCCCGACGGGGACGTGGCCGCGACGCCGGCGGAGGCGGAAGCGATCGCGAAACGGCTCGGAGGCCGCGTCGTGGTCAAGGCGCAGGTCCACGCCGGTGGGCGTGGCAAGGCCGGTGGCGTGAAGCTGGCCAAGGACGCGGCCGAGGCGCGGGCCCACGCGGGGACGATCCTCGGCATGACCATCAAGGGACTGACGGTGGAGAAGGTGCTCGTCGTGCCGACGGCCGACATCGCATCGGAGAGCTACGTGGGCGTGATTCTCGACCGGGCGAGCCAGCGTCCCGTCCTCATGGTGAGCCCCGCGGGCGGGATCGACATCGAGGAGGTGGCGGCCAAGACGCCCGAGAGGATCATGAAGCTCGGCGTGGACCCGCGCTACGGGCTGCTGCCGCATCAGGCGATGCAGCTGGGTTTCTTCCTCTATGACGCGCTACCCCAGGTGCGCGCGGTGGCGGCGATCATGCGCCAGCTGTACGACGCCTTCGTCCGGGCGGGTGGGTCGCTCGCGGAGATCAACCCGCTGATCACCACGCCCGACGGGACGGTGCTGGCCCTGGACGCCAAGATCGTGGTGGACGACAACGAACTGGACCGCCGTCCGGGCATCGCCGCCTTGCGCGACACGGCCAGCGAGAACCCCGCCGAAGTGAAGGCCCGCGAGGCCGGGCTCACGTTCATCAAGCTGGACGGATCCGTGGGCTGTTGCGTGAATGGAGCCGGGCTCGCGATGGCGACGATGGATCTCGTCAAGTACTATGGCGGGGATCCCGCCAACTTCCTGGACATCGGGGGGTCGAGCAATCCGGAGAAGGTGGTGGCCGCCCTCGAGATCATCACCGCCGATCCGCGGGTAAAGGCGATCCTGTTCAACATCTTCGGCGGGATCACCCGCTGCGACGACGTCGCGAACGGGATCGTCACCGCGACGGGCCGCACCAAGCTGACGGTGCCGATCGTGATCCGGCTCACCGGCACGAACGACGAGTTGGCCGTGCAGATCCTCGAGCGGGCCGGGTTCAGTGCGCTCACGGACATGGACGAGGCGGTGAAGCGGGCGGTCGAGCTCGCGGGGAGGGCGGCATGAGCATCTTCATCGATCGCGCGACGAGACTCGTGGTCCAGGGGATCACGGGTCGCGATGGCTCGTTCCACACCAAGCAGATGCTCGAGTACGGCACGCAGGTCGTGGCGGGCGTGACGCCGGGGAAGGGTGGGCACACGTTCGACGGGAAGGTCCCGGTGTTCGACACGATGGCGGAAGCGGTCGCGGCGACCGGCGCGACCGCGTCGGTGGTCTATGTCCCTGCCCGGTTCGCGGCCGATGCCGTCTACGAGGCCGCGGACGCCGGTATCCGCCTGGTGGTGTGCATCTCCGAAGGTGTCCCCGTGCTCGACATGACGCGGGTCATGCCGTATCTGCGGGAGCGGGAGATCCGATTGATCGGACCCAACTGTCCGGGGGCGATCTCGCCGGGGCGCTGCAAGGTCGGCATCATCCCGGGGTCGATCTGCCGAGAAGGGCCCGTCGGCGTAGTGTCCCGGAGCGGGACCCTCACGTACGAGGTGATCCACCAGCTCACCCGGGCTGGGTACGGCCAGTCGAGCTGCATCGGGATCGGCGGCGACCCCATCATCGGGACGAACTTCATCGACTGCTTGGCGGCGTTCCAGGCCGACCCGGACACGCAGGCGATCGTGATGATCGGTGAGATCGGCGGCACCGATGAGCAGCAGGCCGCCGAGTACGCCGCCGCGCACGTCACGAAGCCCGTCGTCGGATTCATTGCGGGCCAGACCGCTCCCCCGGGGCGGCGGATGGGGCACGCCGGGGCGATCATCTCCGGCGCGAGCGGGACCGCGGCCGAGAAGATGACCGCGTTCACGCGGGCGGGCATCGCGGTGATGAAACGGCCCGCCGACGTCGTGGCGCTGCTCAAGGAGCGGCGAGTCGCGGCATGAAGCTCGTCGAGTTGTTGGCGCCCGACCGCATTCTCCTGGGCGTTCCGGGCGAGACCGTCCGGGAAGCGGCGCGCGAGCTCGTCCACGCCGTCATCGCTTCGGGGCGCGCGCTGGACGCGGAGAAGGTCGAAGCGTTGCTGGCCGACGCGCTCCCGGGCGAGGCGGTGACGGTGGGGCAGCAGGTGTTTCTCCTGCATTTCCGCACCGACGCCGTCGACGGGGTGACGGCGGCCCTGGGGGTCACGGCGGTTCCGGTGCACCGGCAGCACGATCTCGGCAAGGAAGCGCGCATCGTCCTGCTGCTGCTGGCGCCTCCGGGGGAAGGCTCGGCGTACCTGCGCGCATTGGCCGCGTTCGCCCGTGCGCTCGCCCGCGCCGAGGTGGTGGAAGCGCTCGAGGCGGCGCGCACGCCCACGGATGTGCTCGAGGCGGCCGCGCTCGCGGACCTGGACGTGCCGTCGGAGTTGCTCGTGCGGGACGTGCTCGGCGGCCGGCTCGTCACGGTGACCCCCGAAGCCTCGCTGCTCGAGGCCGCGCGGCTGATGGTGGCGCACCGGGTGGCCGCCGTGCCGGTGGTGTCGGAAAAGAACGAGGTGCTCGGTCTCATCAGCCACGGTGAGATCCTGCGGTACTTGCTGCCGCGATTCGTCGGCAAGCTGAGTGGCGAGTATGCGGCGGCCGGCGGACCGGCGAAGGCCCCGCCGGCGGCCGCGAAGGAAGTGACCGTGCGGGACGCCCTGGACCGGAGTGTCTTGTGCCTCCATGAGGACCAGTCGCTCACCGAAGCCGCCGCGCTGATGGTGAACAAGAGACTTGAACGGATGCCCGTCGTGCGCGAAGGCACGCTGGTCGGGCTGCTCACCCGGGAGGAAATCGTGCGGAGGCTGTTCGGACCGTGACCCAGACACTCGCGATCATCAAGCCCGATGCCGTCGCGGCCGGCAAGGCCGGCGAGATTCTCGCGCATCTCGAAGCCGCCGGGTTCGCCGTGCGAGCGCTGCGGATGACCCGCCTCGGGACCCCGGAGGCGGAGGCCTTCTACGCCGTCCACCGGGAGCGGCCGTTCTTCCGGTCGCTCTGCACGTTCATGACGTCCGGGGCATGCCTGCCCATGGTCCTGGAGCGCGCCGACGCGGTGTCGCACCTCCGGACCGTCATCGGGGCCACCGACCCCGCGGAGGCAGCGGCCGGCACGGTCCGCAAGCTGTACGCCGAGTCCAAGGAACGCAACGCGATCCACGCGTCGGACTCCGCGGAGAACGCGGCCCGGGAGATTGCGTTCTTCTTTCCCGAGGCGGAGCGCGTCCGGCTGGGTCGGTAATCCGAGCGACGCGGTCACGTTGACCCAAGTCCCGACGGCGACTACTTTTAGCGGCTATGTTACGGGTGGACTTGCACGCGGTGGCTGTGGGACCGCTCGAGACGGTGGCGGACGTGGCCCCGGAGGATCCGGCGCTTGCCGACCTCGAGTTCCGGCCCGCCGAGCCGGTGCGGATCACGGGGCGTATCATGGCCACCGGCCCGGGCTCGTATTTCTGGGAAGGGCGGATCCGCACGGCCATGGGGGTCACATGCCGTCGCTGCCTCGCCCCGGTCGTGGTGCCGATCGACCAGCGAGTCCATCTGCTGTTCACGGAAGATGAGGACACGGACGACCCGGCCGCCGTTCCGTTGCCGCCCCGGGCGGCGACCCTCGATTTGGCCGACGCGGTGCGGGAGGAACTCATCCTCGACGCGCCGGAATTCGCGCTCTGCCGGGACGATTGTCGCGGGCTGTGCCCGCGGTGCGGGACCGACTTGAACCAGGGGCCTTGTCAGTGCCGGCCCGGGGCCGACCCACGGTGGGCGGCGCTCGAAGCGCTCGGGACGCAGGGCGACGAGGAGACGAGGTAGGGATGGCGGTACCCAAGCGGAGAACCTCCAAGGCGAGAAAGCGGAAGCGGCGCACCCACTACAAGGCAGCGCCGGTGGCGCTCCAGCCCTGCCCGCGCTGCGGCGATCCGAAGCGGCCGCATCGCGTGTGCCCGACCTGCGGCTACTACGCCGGGAAAAAGCGCGCCGAGGTGGCTGAGGACGCCTGAGGGTGATGCGGATCGCGTTGGACGCGGCGGGTGGTGACTTTGCCCCGGGCGCGCCGGTCGCCGGCGCGGTCGGCGCACTGCCGGACCTGCCGGCCACCGCGGAGATCGTGCTCCTCGGTCCGCAGGCGGAGGTGGAGGCGGAGCTCGCCAAGCACGGCGACGTCTCCGGCCGTATCCGCGTGGTCGACGCGCCGCAGATCGTCGGCATGGCGGAGAAGCCCCTCGCGGCCGTCCGCAGCAAGCCCAATTCGTCCATCGGGGTCGGCCTCAAGCTGCAGCGCGAAGGGTCGGCCCACGCCTTCATCTCGGCCGGCAACACCGGCGCCGTCATGGCGGCCAGCGCCCTCATTCTCGGCTTGCATCAGGGGGTGGAGCGGCCGGCCATCGGCGCGATGTTCCCAACCGCGTCCAACCCCGTGCTCGTGCTCGATGCGGGCGCCAACGTCGATACGAGTCCGCGCGAGATGCGCAGCTTTGCGCACGTCGGGGCGGTCTACGCGCGGGACGTGATGGGTCGCAAGGACCCGGCGGTCGGGTTGCTCTCCATCGGGGAGGAGCCGGAGAAAGGCAACGCCGCGGTGAAGGAGGCCCATCAGCTGCTCAAGGACGAGCAGCACGCCTTCCGGTTCGTCGGCAACGTCGAGGGACGGGACATTCTGGCGGGTCATGTGGACGTGGTCGTCTGCGACGGCTTCGTCGGGAACGTCGTGCTCAAGTTCTACGAGTCGGTGGCGCATCTCTTCACCGGGCTGCTCCAGCGGGAGATGGAGGAGACGGTGCTCCGCAGTGAGGCCATGGGCCGCGTCTTCACCGTGCTCGACTACTCCACCTACGGCGGGGCCCCCCTCCTTGGCGTGCGCGGGGTGTCCATCATCTGCCACGGCCGCTCGTCGGCCCGGGCGATCCGCAACGCCGTCGGCGTGGCGGCCCGGTCGGTGGAGCGGCACCTCAGCGAACACATCGGCGCCGATCTGGCTGGCGGGAGTGCGGCATGAAGCGTCCCATCGCGCATATCATGGGGACGGGGCGCTACGCGCCGGCGCAGGTCTTGACCAACCAGGACTGGGAAGCGCGCCTCGACACGTCGGATCAGTGGATTCGCGAGCGGTCGGGGATTGCGGAGCGGCGCGTGGCCGACGACCGCGAGACGATTGCCTACATGGCCAGCGAGGCGTCGAAACCGGCGCTCGCCGAGGCCGGGCTCACGCCGGCGGACGTGGACGCGATCGTGCTGGCGACGGCGTCGTGGGACCGGTTGCTGCCGTCCCAGGCCTGTGATGTCCAGGCCGTGCTCGGCGCCAAGAACGCGGCGGCGTTCGACGTGGGCGCGGCGTGCAGCGGCTTTCTCTATGCGACGAACGTGGCCGAGGGGCTGATCGCGTCCGCGCAGGCTGAGACCGTGCTCGTGATCGGGGCCGAGCGCCTCACGCGCATCATGGACTGGGAGGACCGCTCGACCGCGATCTTGTTCGGCGACGGCGTGGGCGTGGCGATTTTGCGGCCGGCGCCGGGCGATGGGCGTGGCATCCTGTCCACCTACATGAAGTCGGACGGCACGCTCGGCGACCTTCTGTACCGCCCGGGCGGCGGGACGGTGGCCCCGCCGAGCGAACAGCTCCTGGCCGACCGGTCCCACTACATCCGCATGGCGGGGCGCGAGGTCTTCAAGTCGGCCGTGCGGTCCATGGCGGATGCGTGCGACCATGCCCTGCAGCGGGCCGGTCTGTCGGGCGACGACGTCGACCTGCTGATTCCGCATCAGGCGAACATCCGGATCATCGAGGCAACCGCCAAACACGCCAGCATTCCGATGAGCAAGGTCTACGTCAACGTGGACCGCTACGGCAACACCTCGGCCGCCTCCATCCCGATCGCGCTGGACGAGGGCCTTCGGGAAGGCCGGATCAAGGCAGGGATGATGATCCTGCTCGTGGCCTTCGGGGGCGGCTTCACCTGGGCGAGCGTGGCGGTGCGGTGGTGAAGGCGTGGTTGCTCTGCCCGGGGCAGGGCGCGCAGCGCGTGGGGATGGGGAAGGATTTGGCCGAGCGGTATCCGGCGGCGCGGGCGGTGTTCGCGGCGGCGGACGAGGCCCTCGGGGTCGCGCTGTCGCGTCTCATGTGGGACGGACCCGAAGCGGAACTCACGCGGACGCACAACGCGCAACCGGCGATTCTCGTGCATGCCCTGGCCGCGCATGCGGTCGTGCGGGAGCAGGTGACCCCCGTCGGTGCGGCGGGTCACTCGCTCGGCGAGTACGCAGCGTACGCCGCCGTGGACGCGCTGGCGCTCGGCGACGCCGTGCGGCTCGTGCGACGGCGCGGCGAGCTCATGGGCGAGGCCGGCGACGCGCGGGCCGGAACGATGGCCGCCGTGCTCGGGCTCACGCCGGAACGCGTGGCCGATGTGTGTCGCGAGGCCAGCACGGAGGCCGAGGTTGCGGTGGCGGCCAACCTCAATGCGCCTGACCAGGTCGTGATCTCCGGGGATCCGGGCGCGGTGGAGCGCGCGGGGGTGCTGCTGAAGGCGGCGGGGGCCAAACGGGTGCTCCCCCTCAAGGTCAGCGGGGCCTTTCATTCGCCGCTGATGGCACCGGCCGCCGACGGCCTGCGCGCGGCGCTGGAGGGCGTGCCGTTCCGGGATCCCGCGGCCCCGGTGGTCGCCAACGCGTCCGCGGCGCCCGTGCGGGACGCGGCGACGGCCCGCCGACTGCTGAGCGAGCAGCTCACGTCCCCCGTGCGGTGGGTCGAGAGCATGCTGTGCGCTGCGGAGCTTGCCGACGGCGCGCCGTTCATGGAGATCGGGCCCGGTAACGTCCTGGCCGGTCTGCTCAAGCGCTGCGTGCCGGGCGCCGTGGTGACCAGTCTCGGCACGGCCGTCGAGGTGGACGCGTTTCTCGCACAAGGGGTGGCGTGACGATCGATCTCTCGGGCCGCGTGGCGCTGGTGACCGGTGGGTCCCGCGGAATCGGGCAGGCCATCGCGATCGCGTTGGCCCGCGCGGGGGCCAAGGTGGCCGTGCTGGGCCGGGACGCCGCCCGCGCCGAGGCGGCCGCGCAGGCCCTCGGCGCCGGGGCGCTGGCCGTGACGGCGGACGTCGCCGATGGCGAGCAGGTGGCCGCGGCGATCGGACGCGTCGAGCAGGGCCTCGGGCCGGTGGACATCCTGGTGAACAACGCCGGGCTCACCAAGGACGGGCTGCTCGCCCGGATGAGCGGCGACGACTGGGACGCCGTGCTGGATGCCAATCTGAAGGGCGCCTTTCTGCTCACGAAGGCCGTGACGCGCGGCATGATGAAGCGTCGCTGGGGCCGTGTCATCAATATCACGAGCGTCGTGGGCGTGCGGGGTAATCCCGGCCAGGCCAACTACGCGGCCTCGAAGGCCGGTCTGATCGGGTTCACCAAGTCGGTGGCCCGCGAGCTCGCCTCTCGCAACGTGCTGGTGAACGCCATTGCCCCGGGGTTCATCGATACCGACATGACGCGAGCACTGACCGAGGCCCAACGGGAGGCGCTGATCGGCCAGATCCCGCTCGGCCGGCTGGGCCAGGGCGCGGACGTCGCCGGTGCAGTGCTCTTTCTCGCATCCGATCTCGCCGACTACATTACGGGCCACGTGCTGGTCGTAGACGGTGGCATGGTCATGTAACTCCCCTCCTTCCGACGAGGACGACATGAGCGGCATCGAGGACAAGGTCAAGGACATCATCGCCGAGGAGCTGGGCGTCGAGCGGGAGAAGCTCACCAACGACGCGAGCTTCATGGAAGACCTCGGGGCGGACAGTCTCGACCAGGTCGAACTGGTGATGGCGTTCGAGAAGGAATTCGACATCGACATTCCCGACGAAGAGGCCGAGAAGCTCCGGACCGTCGGGGACGCGCTCAAGTACTTGCACGAGAAGCAGGGGAGCAAGTAGTTGCCGCGGCGGGTCGTGGTCACCGGGCTGGGGGTGGTCTCGCCGCTCGGCCTGAACGTCACCGACACCTGGGCCGGGCTGCTCGCCGGCCGGTCGGGGGCCGCGCGCATCCAGCGCTTCGATCCCACACCGATGGAGATTCAGTTCGGCTGCGAGGTGAAGGAGTTCGACCCGTCGCCGTATGTGGATCGCAAGGAGGCCAAACGGTACGATCTGTTCCTCCAATATGCGATCGCCGCGGCCAGCCAGGCCCTGCAGGATGCCGGACTGGGCGAGCGGGTTCCCGAACCCGAGCGGGCCGGCGTGATCATCGGCTCGGGCATCGGCGGCATCGGGACGTTCGAGGAACAGTGCAAGATCTCGCTCACCGCCGGCCCCAAACGCGTCTCCGCCTTCTTCGTGCCCATGTTCATTCCCGACATCGCGTCCGGGGTGATCTCCATCCGGTCGGGTGCGAAGGGCCCCAACTACTGCACCGTGTCGGCCTGCGCCTCCTCGGCGCATGCCCTGGGCGAGGCGTTCCGGCTGATCCAGTCCGGCGAGACGGATCTCATGATCACCGGCGGAGCGGAAGCGGCCATCACCCCCCTCGCCATCGCGGGCTTCACCAACATGAAGGCCCTGTCGCCGCGCAACGACGAGCCCGAACGGGCGTCCCGACCGTTCGATCGCGATCGAGACGGGTTCGTGATGGGGGACGGCGCGGGGATCCTGATTCTCGAGGACTTGGATCACGCCAAGGCGCGCGGCGCACGCATCTACGCGGAAATGCTCGGCTACGGCATGAGCGCGGACGCGTACCACATCACCCAGCCGGCGCCCGGCGGCGAGGGCGCCAAGCGCGCGATGCTCGCCGCGTTGAAGGACGCCGCGATCGAGCGCACGCGCGTGGGCTACATCAACACGCACGGGACCTCCACCCCCCACGGCGACGTCGCTGAGGTGAAGGCGATCAAGGACGTGTTCGGCGCGCACGCCTACACGGTGGTGGCCGGGTCCACCAAGTCGATGACGGGGCATCTGCTGGGCGCGGCGGGCGGGCTGGAGATGGCGATCAGCGTGCTCGCGCTGGTGCACGGGAAGATCCCGCCCACCATCAACGTCGACAACCCGGATCCCGAGTGCGACCTCGATTGCGCCGCCAACCAGGCCGTCGAGCGGTCGGTGGACGTCGTGCTGTCCAATTCCTTCGGGTTCGGCGGGCACAACGTCAGTCTCCTCGTCGGACGGTATCCCAACTGACGGCGGGCGCGGCGAACCCGGCGGGCATGCCCTGACCGCCGCATCGCCCCGTCCGCCGCGAGGCGAATCCAGTGGCAGCCACAACGAAGCCCGTCTTGATTGTCGTCGGTTCCGAATCCGATCGCGAGCGCATGGATGCGGCCTGCAAGGCCCTGGACGAGGCCAAGGTCGGCTACGACTTCGTCGTTTCCTCCGCCCATCGCAACGCCGACCAGACCGCGCAGCTGGCCCGCGAGGCCCGGACGAACGGGTACAAGGTCATCATTGCCGGCGCCGGACTGGCTGCCGCGCTTCCGGGTGCGGTGGCGGCCGTGAGCGACCTGCCCGTTATCGGGGTGCCACTCGACGTCGGGCCGCTCCGGGGCGTCGATGCGTTGTACGCCATCGCGCAGCTGCCGCCGGGATGCCCGGTTGGCACGGTCGGTATCGGCATGGGCAAGAACGCGGCCCTGCTGGCGCTGCGGATCTTGAAGGCCGGGTGACGCACGGTTGAGCGGTTTGGGAGCCGGACCACGGCCCCATTACCCCCATGGCAAGCGCCGTAACCAATTGCTGCAAAGCACTGTATGTGATGTGACGTCATCTTCTGTCTCACGTTGCGGTTCGATGGCCCACCGCGCAACGGCCCAACCCTCCCGTCACAACCTGCCCCTCGCCCGTGTCTCTTGGCCGACCCCATCACGGAGCACGGGCCATGAACGCCCAGCCGATGCTGCAGGAGATCGGGCGCTGCGAGCACGAGGCGGTGACGTACTACGTGTACGTCGGTGAGAGCCCTCGGCGGCCGTCCGCCCTGATCCTGTGCGCGCTCGGTCCCGGCGACTGCTACCGGTCGACGGTGAGCTTCGCGCGCGGGTTGCAGGGTCGGGTGCGGCGGGCGCTGCGGCAGAGCGCCGCCGGGGCCGTGACTCTGTTCGAGGCGCTCCTGTTGACGAACGCGCGGCTCGGCTGAGCCCGACGGATCGAGACTCATACGATGAGAGGATGGCGATGATGCGGCGGTTCTTCGGTACGATGGCAGTGATGGCGCTGGCGTTGGGCGGTGCCTGCACGGGAGGGACGAGCCCGGACGCCCAGGTGGCCCGGGTGACGATTCAGCTCACCGACGGGTTCGGTGACTTCGCGGCGGCCACCGTGGACATCGGTCCAGTGGTGCTCATTCCGGCCGACGGTCCCCCGATCACGGTCACCGATGATGCGGGCAGCTTCAACCTGCTGGACCTGCAGAACGGCGTGACGGCCACCTTGGCCACGCTCGACGTGCCGGCCGGGCAGTACCTCCAGATGCGTCTGATCGTGAACGGCGCCGAAGTGACGCTGGCCGACGGGATGGCGTTCCGCGACGGGTCCACCTCGAAGACCCTCAAGGTGCCGAGCGGGGCGCAGTCGGGCATCAAGGTGCTGCTGTTCGACGAGGATGACGTGGGCCACGACCAGTCAATGGGGACGGAGGATCCCGAAGAGCGGGACGGCGTGACGCTGCTGCCGGGCGAGACGATCATCGTGCTGGACTTCGACGTCGCCCGGAATTTCGTCCTGACGGGACCCAGGTGGGAACCCACGGGTGTGCTGTTCAAGCCGGTGATCCGTGCCGTGGTGCGCGACGTGGCCGGCAGCATCGCGGGCACCGTGACCAACGCGGCCGATGCCACTCCCGTGGTGGGGGCGACCGTCCGCGCCGCGCTGCTCGACTCGCCGGTCCTGCCCGAGCTGCAGACGGCCGAAGCCACGGCGGTGACCGACGACGCCGGCGCGTACAAGATCTGGTACCTTTCGCCGGGGACCTATGAAGTGAGTGTGGACGGGTCCACGGTCGCGCCCGTCACCGTGACGGTGGGGGCGAACGAGGCGATCACGGACGTGGACTTCCAGCTCCCGTCCTGACGGTTCGCGGGACCGTGCCGGCCCGTCCGTCGCCGACGGGCCGGTGCGGGCAACCGCCCGGGTTCGTCCGCGACGCGCACGGACTCTCGCGGAGGTGGGATGGCGGAGACGCGGGCGGGGTGGTCGGATGGCGACGTGGTGCGGCGAGTGCGGGAAGGGGACGTGGCCGCGTTTGCGACGCTGGTGACGCGATACCGCAAGGCATTCGGCCGGTATGCGTCGGCGGTGTGCGGCGATCCCGACCTCGCGGCCGACGCGATGCAGGAGGCGTTCATCCGGGCGTACGACGCCCTCGACTCCTGCCGCACCCCCGAGCGGTTCGGGGCCTGGTTCCACCGGATTCTCACGAACCAGTGCCGCAACCACCGGGATCGACGCCGGCCCCATGCCCCGCTGCGGGACGGGGTGGGTGACGCGGTCGCGACGGAACGGGCGGACGACCGAGTGGAGCGGGCCGCCATGCGAGACGCGATTACGGCGGCCCTGGAGGAGTTGAGTGCGGATCAGCGCGAAGCGTTCGTGCTGCGACACGTGGAAGGCCGGCCGTATCCGGAGATGGCCGCCCTGACCGGGGAACGGGAGGACACCCTCCGGATGCGTGTCCATCGGGCGCGCGAGACGATGCAACGGCGGTTGGAGGACTGGCGATGAGCGGCACGCGCGACTGGAGCCCCGAGGCTCACCGGTATCTGGACGGCGACGGCGCCCTTCCCGCGGACGCGGGCGAGGCGGCGCGGGTTGCGGCGTTCCGGGCCGCCGTTGACGACTGGGCCGGGACGGTGCGCGCGCCGGACGCGGCGCTGGAGGCGCGGCTGATGGACGCGGTTCGGGCTCGGGCGGCCGGCGGTGCGTCCGCGACGCGGCGCGCCTGGTGGCGGTGGTTCGTCGAGCCACATCAGATTGCCGTGCGCCCGGCGTTCGCCGCCGCAGCCGCGGTGGCGCTGATCGCGGCGTCCGCCGTCGTGTCGTTCCTGCTCCAGCCCCCCGACGCCGTGCCGGCGCCGGTGGCGGCCGGAACGAGCGCCGGGACGATCCTGGTCCGCTTCGAGCTGCGCGCGCCCGACGCCCGGCACGTCGCCCTCGCCGGGTCGTTCAACGGGTGGAACGAGTCTGCCGTCGCGTTCAGCCGGGCGAACGAAGCCGGATTGTGGACCGTCACCGTCGCGCTGCGGCCGGGCGAGTATCAGTATCTGTTCGTGGTGGATGGGGAGCGGTGGATGCCCGATCCGGCCGCGCACGCGCAGGTGCAGGACGAGTTCGGTCAGACCAACAGCCTGCTCGTGGTGGGTCCGAGAGGAGTGGTGCGCTCATGATCGGGACGCGACTGGCGGTGGCGGGCCTGGTCGCCGCGGCGCTGGCGACCGGGGCGGCGGCCCAGGAGCGCGACGTCCGGGCCGAGCTCGCTGCCCGTGGTGCGCCCGCCGCCTTTGTCGAGCAGGTCGGGGCGCTGGTCGATCAGACGCGGGCGCAGGGATTGCCGCCCGGCCCGCTGGCCGACAAGGCGCTGGAGGGGTGGGCCAAGCGCGTGCCGCCGGAGCGCGTGGTGCTGGCGCTCGAGCAAGTGCGCGCCCGCCTCGGCGACGGCCGGCAGGCGGCGCGCGGGGCGGGGCTCGCCGATCCGCCGGGACCGGTGATCGCCGCCGCCGGGGAGGCGCTGGGCCGCGGCATGGCAGCCGATGACGTCCGGGAGCTGATCCGCACGGCGCCCACCGCGGACGACGCCGCGGCGGGGCTCGCCGTGGCCGCGTCGCTCGCCGCGCAGGGACTCGAGATGCGCGCGGCCGTGCGCGCCGTGCACGACGCCTATGGGCGCGGGCGCGGCCCGAACCACCTGTTCGAGCTGCCGTCGGCGGTGGCCGACCTCGCCGCGCGCGGCGTGCCGATGTCGGACGTGGCGCGGCGGATCATGCAAGGTGGAGGACTACCCCTGCCGCCCATGGTTGGGGGTCCAGGGAACGGGCAGGGGCCGCCGAGTGGCGTACCGCGCGGCCCGCCGATCACCCCACCGGGGAAGGCCACCGGCAAGAAGCAGTGATCGGCCTCCGCGTCGCCGGCGCGCTGCTCGCGTTGTCGTCGAGCCTCCTGTCTGCGCAGGAGGCTTCCGTGTTTGTGGGCGGTGCGCGGGCGCGCTATGGCGACAGCGCCTCGGGCACCGCCGGATTCGTCGCCGCGCGCCTCGGGTCCGCCAGCGGGCCGCAAGCGGGGCAGCTGGACGCGTCCGTTGCCCGCTTCATCGACGGCGGCTGGGCGCTGCAAGTGGGTGCCCAGGGGACGGCCGTCTGGCGCACGGGGAGCGGCGCCACGGTCGCCGGCGTGGCGGCGGGCGCCGCGCTCAGCGACTTCCAGAACGGCCGGGCGAGCGGCACCGCCGCCGTGGGTCCGCTGGCGGCGTTCCCGCTGGGAGCGTCGTCATTGGTGGTCGGCGCGGCCGCAGGTGTGGCGCGCACCGTCGACGGCGTGTGGAACGCGCTTGGCTCCGCGTCGCTCCGCTGGCAGTGGACGCCCGCCGCGTCCGTCGCCTTCGACGCTGGCGTGACCGGGACCGCGGCCGACACGCTGCGGCTGGCCGACGTCTCCCTGGCGCTGCGCGTGCAGGCCGGTGCCGTGCGGGGCGCAGCCAGTGCGGGCCTGCGGGTGGGGTCTCTCGACGGTCCCTGGGGCGCGGCCGAGCTCGTGTGGGAACCCGTGCCGCGCCTCGCGTTCGAGGTGGCAGCCGGTCGGTATCCGCGCGATCTCACCGGCTTTGCCGACGGGCTCTATGCCCAGGCCGGCCTCCGGCTGTACCCCCTGCGCGGGCCTCCAGCCGCCCGGCGCGCGAGCCCCGCCCGCCGCGCGCCGGTCACGGCGCATCCGCGGGGTGACGGGCGGGTGGAAATCCGTGTCCGCTACGCGCAGCCGGTCCGCTCACTCGCGATCGCTGGCGACTGGAACGCCTGGACGCCCGTGCCGCTAGTACCCGACGGCGCGAACCATTGGTCGATTGCCCTGCCGCTCGCGCCCGGCGCCTACAAGTACGCGCTCGTCGCCGACGGTGAATGGACCGTGCCGGACGGCGCCGCCACCGTGCCCGATGACTTCGGCGGGCAGGTGGGCGTGCTCATGGTGGGAGGGGAGGACCCGGCGCCCCTGCCCGACGCGGCACCGTCGCAGTAGCATTCGCAGGGGTGCAATTCGACGAGCGAGGGATGGGGATGCGAGTGCTGGTCGTGGGAGTGGCGCTAGTGCTGGCGGGCTGTGGCACCGAGCGCGGGACGCCGCAGGAAGCGGACGTGGTCGGAACGTACAGTACGACCATCCAGGGACCCGCGGGCGCCGTGCGGGATCTCACCCTCACGCTGGCGCCCGGCAACGTGGCGGATCTGAGGAGTGTGTCGGCGCCGGGGGCGCCGGGAGCCCCGGTCGTGGAGACGGGGACATGGACGGTGGCGCCCGGGCGGCAGGTGCGGGTCGTGCTCGCTCGTGGAGGCCTGGGTGCCGTGACGACCGACGTGACCTTCCGGCTGCAGGGGGCGCGCCTCACGGCGGCCATCGAGGACAGCGTGCGGTGGGGGGTGGGGCAGCTCGTGTTCGAACGAAAGGGAAGTAAGACGAACTGACGGCAAGACGGTGAGCCGGAAGGACGGAAGGTGGAAGGGCTCACGGCCCGCCCACCATCCGTCCTTCCGTCTTTCCGTCATTCCGCCCGTCCTGCAACAGCGCTTCCACTACCGCCCGCCCGGCCGCCTGCCGGGCGACCGCCTCCGAGACCTCGCGGGCGGCGGCCAAGTCGGCGGTTACGCTGGCGGCGGTGCCGACGCCCCCGTGCAGGCGGAGCAGATTGAGCCGCACCGTCTCGAGTGCCGTGACTGCGTCGGTGAGCCGCGTCTGTGCCTCGTCACGCAAGCGCACGAGACGATCCGCAAGGTCGGCGCGGCGGTCGGCGGCCGCCGTGGTCCGGCCGGCCCCCGCCTCCGCCAGGAGGGCATTCAGCTCCTCCACGCGCGCGCGCATGGCATGCGCGTCGGCCTCGAGGCGGCGCACCACGGTCGGCAGGGCCGGGAACTGGGCCCGCACCGCTTTGGGGAGATCCGCATACAAGCGGTCGGCGGCGAGGCCGATGGCGAGCTCGGTGGGGCGGTGCGTCGCGCCCCCGGCCGAGATCCCACCGTGCACGCCACGCGCGAACAGGCGGAAGAACCACCCGCCCACGCGGCTGCTCCAGAACTTGAGCAGCCGTTGTCCCCAGACGTCGCGGGTGCGCTGCTGATGGCGCGCGACGATGGCGCCGCTCACGCCGAACGTCAGCAGCGAGATGCCGAACGTGGACCACAACGCGGACGAGGCGCGAAGCCCCGGGACGAGCAGCGCGGTGGCGACCGACCCGATCAGGGGGATCAGCGAGCTGAAGAACACGGGACGGGCGATCCGTGCAAGGAGACCGCTCGACCCACCGTACTCGAACCGCAGCTCTTCCTGCCGCCGGGCGGCGTCCTCGCGCAGCGCGAGCCGCAGATCCTCCAGTCCGAACCCCGCCTTGGCGAGCTTCCGCACCTGGAAGCCCACCGAAACTGCCGGTGTCAGGAGGATGGCTCCGCCTATCGCACCCAGGACCCCGGCTGAACCCCACGCGCCCGCACCGATAAGCCAGAAGAGAATGCTCGTGAAATAGGCACCCCCAATAAGGACAACCAGGCCGCCCGAGCGGTAGGCTTCGCGGTTCCGCTTGAGGAACACGCGAAGCGGAACCGGCAGCTCGCGCCGTGTCAGTGCCCCCTCCGCGAGCGCCTCGGCCAGCGCCTCGCCCGTCGGGAACCGATCCTCGGGACTCTTCGCGAGGCACTTGTCGATGGCGCGCCCCACGCGGGAGGGAACTTCGGGCGCCACGCCCGCCAGCGGGGCCGGCACCTGGGTGATGTGCTTGGCGAGCGTCGCGGCCACGGTGGCGCCCTCCACCGGGAACCGCCCGGACAGCACGTAGTAGGCGACGCAGCCCAGCGAGTAGACATCGCTCCGCCCGTCCACGGCTTCCCCCGACGCCTGCTCGGGACTCATGAACTCGGCCGTCCCCAGGACTTCGCCCTCCGTGGTGAGTCCGCCCCCATCCTGCGGACGCGCAATGCCGAAGTCGGTGACCAGCGCTCGGCCGCTACCCGACTCGAGCAGGATGTTGTCCGGCTTCACGTCGCGGTGAATCACCCCCTGGGCGTGGGCGTAGGCGAGCGCCCACGCAACCTCCCGCAGCATCCGGACCGCATCCGACGCGGGCACCGGCCCACGGGTGCGTACCCGGTGGCCGAGGGTTTCACCGTCCACGAACGCCATGGCGAAGAAGACGAAGTCGTTGACCTGATCGACCGCATAGATAGGCACGATGTGTGGGTGGGAGAGCCGGGCGGCCGTGCGCGCCTCGCGCAGGAACCGCTCGCGCAGCGTCGGCTCGGCGGCGTAGCGCGCGGGAAGCAGCTTGAGCGCGACTGGCCGATCGAGTGCCACCTCGTACGCGAGATAGACGATGCCCATCCCGCCGCGCCCGAGTTCCCGCTCGAGGGAATATCGGCCCGCCAACGCTTCCTGCAGGGGCAGGAAGTCGGCGTCAGGGGCTGGGGGCATGGGGGAGGATGCGGGCGCTCGGTGGGCGCGTCAAGATCGGAGGAGCGGCGCTCGAGTGACCAGTGAAGACTGAGAAGTGAATGCCGATGGCCGCTCGGGACGTCACCGCCGTCGATCGCGGCCCGACTGCTCACTTTCAGTCTTCACTGTTCACTTCCCTCATCCCTTCGGTCGCTCCAAGTCGAACAGCAGTCGCCCGTTGGGGTCGATCGTGACGGCGGCACCGGCCGGCACCTGCAGCGTGGCCGTTCCGTCACGCAGTTCCACGACGCGCGTCCTGTCGCCCACCGTGACCTCGACCGGCACGGGAAACGGCCCGCCGCGCTCCGTCTTCCACGCGAGCGTGAGCGTGTCGCGCACGTGAGTGACGACGAGGCGCGGCAGGGCGGCCTGGTGCACGTACGTGTCGAAGAACCAGTCCAGCGCGCGTCCGCTCTCGGCTTCGGCGATGGTCTGAAAGTCCCGCGTGTCGGCAAAGCGAACGGCCCGGCCGTCCCGGGTCCGCGCCAGCGCGCTGTCGGGATACGCCATGCGGCGGAGCGCGCGGAAGAACGCGTCGTCGCCCACGACCCAGCGCAGTGTGTGGAGCACCCACGCGCCCTTGAAGTAGATGTCGTGCCGGTAGATCTCGCGTGCCGACTGCGACTCCAGTGGAGCGACGGGGGAACGATTGCTCACGGAACGGCGAACGCTCTGGAAGTACGCCCGCGCGCGGTCGGCCCCCTGCGTGTCCTCGAGCCACAGCCCCTGCATGTACGTGCCGAACCCTTCGTGCAGCCACATGTCCTTCCAGTCGGCGTTGGTCACGAGGTTCCCCCACCACTCGTGCGCGAGCTCGTGGTGGTGGAGGGCGTCGAAGCCCCAGTCCACGCCCATCGTCATGGCGCGGTTGTTGAAGTTCGCGCCGTAGGCGATGATCGACTGGTGTTCCATCCCCAGATGGGGCGTCTGTGCGATGCCGTACTTGTCCCCCCGAAACGGGTAGGGGCCCAGGCGATGCTCGTACCAGGTGAGGTGCGCGAGGATCTCGGGGAACAGCGCGCGCGCCTTGTCGACGTCTTCCCGCAGCACGTAGAACACGACCGGAATCGAGTCACCGGCGACGCTCGCGATCGTCGTGTCGACGGTGCGATAGGGCGCGATGTTGAGCGCCACGTTGTACGCGCTGATGGGCGTCGAAACGAACCAGTGCCAGGTGTCCAGGCCGTCGCGCCCGCGGTCCACGCCGCGGAGGCGTCCGTTGGAGGCGACCACGAGGCCGGCGGGCACCGTCACGCGGATCGCCATGGAGTCGGGCTTGTCGGACACGTGGTCCTTGACCGGCCACCACACGTCGGCGCCGAGCATCTGGTTGGAGGTCGCGATCCAGGGGGCGCCCGACGGCGTCCGGGCCCACTGGAAGCCGCCGTCCCACGGGGGCCGTGGGGCGACCCGCGGGCGGCCACCGTAGGTCACCCGCAACCGCAGTGCCTCGCCGGGCTGGAGCGTGCGCGGCAGCTCCACGCGCACCCGGCCACCACACCGCGTGAATGGCAGGGTGGGGGAGGACACGGCGAGCGACTGCACGCTGTCGATGCGGAGCAGCGTGTCGAGATCGAGCGCCACGACCGCAGCGGGGGAGACGATCGTAGCGTGCAGCTCGAGCTGACCCGTGATCGTGCTGTCCGCGGGGCGGACGGCGACCGCCAGGTCGTAGAAGCGCACGTCGTACGCCGCCTCCTGCGGATCGAGCCGCCCGCCGGAATCGTACGGATCCACGGGGGCGGTGCAGGGAAGCTGGGCGGTGAGTGGGGCGGCGAGGGTCAGGGCAGCGAAGACGGCGAGCGATCGAGGCACGGCGGTTGTCACCTGTTCAATAGAGAATGGCTGGGCCGGATTCTACTGTGCCGAAGGCCCGCTGCGCGACCCCGGGGGCAGGGTGCTGTGCCCGCTGATCCAGCCCTGGAGTCCGCTCGGATGCTGGACGAGCAGGTACTCGCCGTACCGGCCCAGCACGGGCACGAGCGCGCCACCGGCGAGGGCGTCCAGCGCCCCGCCCGCGGGTGAGGGGGCGTCGCGCACCATCACCGTGGCCGCGACGGTCGTCGTATCGCTCGCCTCGAGCGGTTGGGCATCGCGCGCGTCGAGATAGCCGGCGGTGCCGTCGGGAAGCCGCGCGCGATACCACCGGCCCGCGCCGGCCAGCAGCTCGAGCGGCGTGCGCGCGTCCAGCCGCGCGAGAATAGGGGCCGCCGCGTCGGGTCCGTCGCGCAGCGAGGCGGCGGGCCGCGCGATGCGGGCGACGGTCCCCACGAGCTGGGGATCGCCGGTGAACGGGGCCGGCCCGTCCGGCGGATCGTAAAGATGGAAGTGCGGGTCCACCGGACCCACGCCCCGCATGTAGATCCCGAAGTGCAGGTGCGGTGGGGTGGTGCGCGCATTGCCAGTGTTGCCGACGAACCCAAGCGTGTCTCCCGGTTCGACCCATCGGTTCTCGCCCACGGCGTGGCGATCGAGATGCGCATAGTAGAGGGCGCGGCCGTACCGGTCGCGCACCCAGACCACGTTGCCGCCCAGGCCGCCGGTGCCGACCCGCGCCACCCGGCCCGCCGCGGCGGCCAGGACCGCCGTCCCACGCGGAGCGAAAATGTCCACGCCGTGATGCTCGCGCCGTCCTCCGTCGCGCGACGCGCCGAACCGGCTCCGGATGGCCGCCATGTCGCGGCCCGCCACCGGGAACGCGAGCGACGCCCGTGCGGAGAGGGTGACGGTCACGCGGCCGCCGCGCAGCAGCTCCGGTTGCACGCGCAGGAGATACGGGCCGGGGCGCAGCGCCACGTAGTCGAGCGCCCAGCCTGAGGAGTCGGCACTCGCGACCAGCTGCGGGGGCGTGGCGCTGTCGGGGACGAAGAAGAGATCGAGGAACAGCCGGGTGTCGCGCGGGCGGGTGTCGGCGACGTCGAGCCGGACGACGAGGCGCTGCCCCCGCTCGAGCGGGATCCGATACGCGACGGCCGTCGCCCGCGCGGGATCGAGGTAGCGAGTTTCCTCGAGCGGGGTCGAGACGGACAGCGGCAGGGCGAGGGCCTGGGTTGCCGCTCCGAGCCAGTCACGCCCCAGCGCCGTGCGTTCGAGCCCGATCGCGCGGAGCTGGGCCTCGTAGTCCTGGTGTGGCGTGCTCGTGAGGAACCGCATGGAAGGCCCGCCCTCCCCGCAGGACGCGAGCAGCACCAGGCCCGCGCCGGCCAGGACGCGCGCCGCCGTCACGGTGCCCGCCCGGCGCGCGCGGGCAGTGGGACCCCGCGGGCCCGGAGCCGCGGGAAGAGCCAATCGGCGATCAGCGCGCCGTCGATACCGCCTGGTCCGTCCACTTGGCACATCGCGCCGTCCAGGATCCACGTGTGATTCAGTCGCGGCAGCACGACGGCCGTGAAATCCTTGGCCAGCCGGTCGCGCAGGTCTTCCAGAATACGCACGCTGCGCGCCACCGGCACGCTCGTGTCGAGGGCTCCGTAGATCCACAGCCCGGGGCCGTCATGGTCTCGAGCGACGCGCGCGGATCGAAGCCCGACGGCCCCGCCGAGTCCAGCCGTCGCTCGATCTCCGCCGCGCTCAGGCCCGAGGGCACGCAGTCGGGATCGCCGGTGAGCGCGCGGTGGAGGAGCTCCTCGCCCAGGGAGACGGTGGGGCCGGAGCCGATGACGGTGAAGGCGACGAAATCGCGCAGGATCGCCGCCGCGAGGGGCACGATCCAGCCGCCCTGGCTGAATCCCCACAGCCCGGCGCCGGCGGGGTGGACCTCGGCGTGCGTGACCAACAGGCTGGCAACCATGCCTGATAGGTACCACGCGGTCCACGACCCGTTCCGTCGGCCGGTGCCAATCGGGCGTCGCCCCTCGGCGTGGTTGCTTGCGCCTCGTCCGCCCGGCCTGCACGTTAGGCACGCCGATTCCCGCGGCGCGGTGCGCCCCCCCCACGCCAGGCGCTCCCCCGCCGGCACGCTCCGGTATCACACCTACCATGCTCAGGAGGTGCACATGGTGTCGCTGACGGCGCTTTGGCTGCCGATCCTGCTCGCCGCTGTATTCGTCTTCGTGGTCAGTTCCATCATTCACATGGTGCTGGGCTACCACAACAACGACTTTCAGAAACTCCCCGATGAGGGCAAGGTCCGCGCAGCGCTCGGACCCCTCGGGATCCCGCCGGGCGATTACGTGCTCCCGCATGCTTCGAGCCAGAAGGAACGGCAGACACCCGAGTTCACGGAGAAGGTCACCAAGGGACCGGTGGCGTTCATGACCGTGTTCCCCAACGCGATGCCATCCATGGGGCCGCAACTCGCGATGTGGTTTGTGTATTGTCTCGTCGTCGGGGTCTTTGCCGCGTACGTTGCCGGGCGCGCGCTGGCGCCGGGCGCGTACTACCTGTCGGTGTTCCGGTTCGCGGGCGCGACCGCGTTTGCGGGCTATGGACTGGCGCTGCTGCAGAACTCGATCTGGTATCGTCGCTCGTGGAGCGCCACCCTGAAATCCGTCTTCGACGCGCTCATCTACGCGCTCGTGACGGCCGGGACCCTGGGCTGGCTGTGGCCGTCCTGAGTCGATCAGCGGCCGGCGCCGCCGCGGTGGCGGCGTTGGCCCTCGGCGCGGTCATGGGAATCCCCGCCTGCGGGGCGGCGCAGCAGCGTGCGACGCCCAATACGCTGACACGCGACACGACGATGCCCCCTCCGCGCGCGACCATCGGCGACGTCGCGTGGCTGGCCGGCGCGTGGGAAGCCGAGGCGTTCGGGGGTGTTGCGGAGGAGGTCTGGAATCCGCCCTCCGCGGGTACGATGGTCGGGATGTACAAGCTGCGCAGCGCCGACAGCGTGGTCTTCTACGAGTTGATGCTGATCGTCGAACAGGCGCGCAGTCTGGCGCTCCTGCTCAAGCACTTTACGCCGTCGCTCACGGGCTGGGAGGAGAAGAACGACGTGGTGGCGTTTCCGCTCGTCCGGCTCGATCCGGCCGCCGTCCATTTCGACGGACTGACATTCGTGCGCCTGCACCGGGATACGCTGCGAGTGTTTCTCCGTATGGGCCGCGCGGACGGGACCGCGACCGAACAGACCTTCGTGTACCGGCGGGTGGCGGGGCGCTGAGCGTCGGCGCCCGCCGCGGCCGCCGAATCCGCTGCTGCGTGCCAGGGCGATGGCCGCGAGCTCGACCGCAGCTGGTCCACTGCTGTGGAGTCTTAGACCTGCGGCTCGAGCGCCTGAAGTAGCCGACCGGGAAGGGCGGCCGCCCGCGGCGGGCGCTTTGCTTGTCGCGTCCAGGGATAGCCAAGATTATATCTGACAAGAGGTTAGAACGACTGGCTTGACGGCCGGTGCTGGTCGGAGCATATTGGTAACTAAATGGTTACCTATAATCGGCATCTCGACCGCACCTTTGGCGCCCTGGCCGATCCCATTCGCCGCGCGATCCTGGCCCGGCTGGCCGAGGGCGAGGCGTCGGTCGGCGAGCTGGCACGGCCGTTCGACGTTTCGCGGCCTGCCATCTCGAAGCACCTGCGGGTGCTCGAGCGGGCGGGACTGGTGCGTCGCGCCCGCGACGGCCGGGTGAGCCGCTGTGCGCTCGATGCCGGCCCCATGCGGGAAGCCGCCGATTGGGTGGACCAGTACCGTCGGTTCTGGGAGGCGCAGCTCGATGCGCTCGCGCGCTACCTGGACCATCCCCAGCCGCGACCCACGAAGGAAGGCACCCCATGACGACCCAGACCGCCACCTCGGTTCGCCTGACCCGTATGATGCAGGCGGATCCCGCGACCGTCTTCCGTGCGTGGACCGAGCCGGAGCAACTGCACCAGTGGTCGTGCCCGGAGGGGGCGAGCATCACCGACGTGCGGGTGGACCTCCGAGTCGGCGGCCGATACCGGATCCGCATGCGGGGGGCGGAGGGGCAGGCGCACACGGCCGTCGGCGTCTATCGCGAGATCGAACGGCCGCGCCGCCTCGTGTACACCTGGGACTGGGAAGAGGCGGACCAGGCGATGGGCGAGACCCTGATCACGGTTGAGTTCGTGGCCCGGGGCAACGGCACCGAGGTCACGCTGACGCACGAGCGGTTCCCGGGCGCGGAGGCCAAGACGAGCCACGAGCAGGGATGGACGAGCTGCCTCGACCGGCTCGAGCGGCTGTTCCCGGCGAGGAGCAAGACTTGAAGACCGCGCGGTTCGCCCTGGTCGCGGTGGCGTTCACCGCGGGCGGGTCCGGTGCCCAGGAGATCGCGCACACGCTCGGGCGCATCGATCCGTACCTGCTCGAGGAACGGGTCGAACTGGCGCTGGCGGCGAGCGCGGCGCCGGCCTCTGTGAGCGCCGCGGCCACCGTCCTGGTGTTACACCGGGACGGGTATCACGCGCTGCGCGAGGGGACCAACGGCTTCACGTGTCTCGTCGAGCGCTCGTGGAGCAGCCCTATCGGGCCGCACCGCGACTTCTTCAACCCGCGCCTCCGTGCCCCCATCTGCTACAACCGGGAAGCCTCGGGCACGATTCTGGGTGACTATCTGCGGCGGACGGAGCTCGCTCTGGCGGGTCGGTCCATTGCGGAGATCAAGCGGACGATCGAGACGGAGATCGGGACCGGCACACTCCCTGCGCCCCGCGGCCTCGCGATGTCCTACATGCTGTCGGCGGGGCAGGTGCTGGGTAGCCAAGCGGGCCAGTACAAGCCGCACGTCATGGTCTACATCCCGTACGCCACCGACGCGGAACTCGGCGACAACCCCGCCACGAGCGATCACCCGGTGATCTTCGAGCACGCGGGCGGCCCGCTTGCCGCCATCGTGATTCCGGTGAAGGCGTTCAACCCGGTCGGCGAGGCCGCCCCCGCGCAGCCCCACTGAGCGCCACTGAGCGCCTCTGGCGCGGCTCCCTCGAACGGCGCATGTTGGCGTGGTCCGGCGTCGCGCGTCCCAGTCGCGCGCCGCCGCCGTCCGCATCCGCACGAGGAGAGAGTATGCCGTCCGCGCGCCCGTGGCCTGCGATCTGGCTGGCACTCGCCCTTTGGCCCAGTGTCGCCGCCGCTCAAGTGCCCGCCAAGTCCGTCGAGCGCCAGATCGCCGACGCCACGAGCCCGCTGCCCGACGCGCTCCGCCCCGGTGCGCAGGTACTCGGCTACCAGGGGGATCGCCTGGTGCTGCTGCGGGCCGGCACCAACGGCATGATCTGCCTCGCCGACGCACCGGCGGCCAAGGGATTCCACACGGCCTGCTACCACCGCGCGCTCGAACCGTTCATGGCGCGGGGCCGGGCGCTCAAGACGGAGGGAAGGGCGAAAGCCGCCGTCGACTCCATTCGCGCCGCCGAGATCGCCGCCGGCACCCTCGCCATGCCCGACGCCCCCGCGGCGCTCTACTCCATTTTCCACGACGACGACGGCTTCGACCCATCGGCTGGGGTGCCGCCCGGCACGCCGGGCCTGTACGTCGTGTACCTCCCCTACGCGACGGAAGCCACGACCGGCATCTCCGCCACCCCGGCGCGGGACCGCCCGTGGTTGATGAACCCGGGCACGCCGTGGGCGCACGTCATGGTCAACCGCTGAAGGCCGCCGCCGCGGCCCGTCAAGGCCACCCCGCGGACGGCTTGACCACGCACCCGGCCCGTCTTGCCCGACGCCCGGACCGGTACCCATTTTCCGTGGGGAGCCGTCGACGTCCACCCGGAGGCGTGCATGGCGGCGTTTGGTCGGGCAGTACTCTACGGGTTCGTGGTGTGGCTCGTCCCGTTCGTGGTGGCGTTCGCGATCTTCCCCCTGCGCGAGTCGGCGCGGCCGTTGTTCGAATCCATCATGCCCGTGGCGATTGCCGCCGGCACCGTGACCCTCGGCGTCATATACTTCCAGCGCGTGCGGGTGGGCTTGGTGCGCGAAGGCTTGCTTTTGGGAGGACTCTGGTTCGCGATCAGCGTGCTCATCGATGCCCCCCTCATGCTACTCGGCGGGCCGATGCAGATGTCCGTCAGTCAATACGTGGCCGACATCGGGGTCACGTACCTCATGATTCCCGTGATTACCCTGGGTCTGGGCTTGGTGCGGCATCGTGCCAACCGTGCGCCCCCGGTGTTGTGACCGTCTCGCCAAGGAGCAACGATGTCGAAAAGCGATGAAAAGAAGCTGGAGAAGTTGGTGCGGAAAACCGCAGCCAAGGCGGCCAAGGCCAAGGACAAGGGTCGGCGTCAGTTCGACGACACGCTGGCGCCGGAGGCGGAGGAGGACACCGAGCGCCGGAAGTTCTTCTCCGAGATGAAGAAGCGGGAGTTCTAGCACGTGCTACACGCCCTCGCGCGGCTGGCCGGGCAGTGGACGGGCACCAACCGGCTGTGGCTCGACCCGTAGGCGGCGGCGCGCGAGTCCGCCACGACGATGGCCGTTGCCCCGGCGGCCCAGGGACGCTTCCTCACCTTCACCTACACGTGGGCTTACGAGGGCAAGCCGCAGGACGGCGTGTTGCTGCTCGGGCACGCGGATGACGAGGTGACGGGTGCCTGGATCGACTCCTGGCACATGGGGAACAAGGTCATGGTGTCCCGCGGGGCGGCCAGCGCGGCGGGGGGCGTGTCCATCGCCGGGACCTACGCCGCGCCCCCCGGTCCCGACTGGGGCTGGCGCACGGTCGTCGAGCCGCGCGTCGGCGACACGTTCCGGTTCGCGATGTACAACCTCACCCCCGACGGCGAGGAGACCGTGGCCGTCGAGGTGATCTACACGCGCGCGCGGTGAGCGACCCGCGCATGCTGCGCTCGCTCGCCGCGCTGCTCGAGTGGCTGGGCGCGCGGACGCCGCCCGGCCGCCTCGACCAGATCGTCACGCAGGACGAGTTTACCCATGACGTCGTGGTCGCGGATACTGACGGGCGCTGGCTGGTGTTCGACGTCACCTGACTGGGCGCCGTGACGGCGGTCGCCGTCTGGGACCGCCGCCCCACGCCGCGCCAGCTGCTCGATACCCGGCTCGCCGCCGGATGGCGTCCCACCCCCACCGATCTGCGCATGGGACCCCGGGTGCTTGGGTACGCGGCCTGTGTCTTCTCCCAGCCCGACCTCGGAGCGCCATCCGCCGTCACGCGTGACCAGACCCGGGGGGACCCATGAGCCGCGTGGTGCATTTCGAAATCCAGGCCGCCGACCCCGCCCGCGCCGTGCGCTTCTACACCGAGCTGTTCGGGTGGCGGTTTCACGAGTGGACGGGCGGCGAGGACTACTGGCTCATCACCACGGGCCCCGACGACCGGCCCGGCATCAACGGCGGGCTGCTCAGGCGGCGCGGGCCGGCACCCACCGAGGGGCAGCCGGTCAACGCGCATGTGTGCACCGTGGACGTCGCCGCGCTCGACGAGGTCGTCGCGCGGGTGCCGGGCGCGGGTGGCACGGTGGCGGTCGCGAAGATGCCGATCCCCGGCGTCGGTTGGTTGGCGTATCTCAAGGACACGGAGGGAAACATCTTCGGCGTGATGCAGGAGGACCCGACCGCCGGCTGAGGCACGTCATTCCATGCCCCGAACGCGAAACCGGCCGCGCGAGTGCGCGGCCGGTCTGCTATGGACAACAGGGCTCGCCTGCCTCAAACCCGCCGGAGGTAGAGGGTCGGCGCACGCGGCCCGAGCACGGGTCTCCCCGCCGGGGCGGGGATGACGCCGAGATGCCGGCCATGCTCGTCCGTGAGACAGTAGCCGTCTGCCAGCGCCGCCGCCTGCGCCTGCACGCCTTCGCGCACGCGGCGTGCGGCGGCTCGCAGGCCTTGCCGCACGGCGAGACACGGTCCCGTATGGATGGCGCCATTCAGCGCAAAGGTCATGGTCGTCATCGTCGTCGCTCCTGCCCATCCCAACGCGGCACGGTGGTGAAGGTTTCAGCGGTTCCGCTCCGTCGCTGGATTAGATGACCGCCGCCCGAAAAGGGTTGCAACCTCCGATACCCGGCCGGAGCGGGTCTCGTCACACGGCCCGTTTCGCGAGTTCGGGTTGCTCGATGAACAGCGTCTGGGTGGGGTAGGCGAACTCGATGCCCTCCGCCGCGAAGCCGTCGAACACCTTCAGGTTGATCGCCTGTTGCGCGTCCATGTAGGCGTTGTAGTCCGGCACCTGCACGTAGTAGACGACCTCGAAATCGAGCGACGACGGGCCAAACGCCTTGAAGTGCGCGCGGTCGAACCGGGCCTGGTCGACGGACTCGACAGCGTCCCGCAGGATGCGCGGGATCCGGTCCAGCTGCTGGCGCGACGTCTGGTAGATCACGCCCACGGTGAACAGGATGCGCCGTTCCTGCATGCGACCGAAGTTGCGGAGCCGGCTCGTGAGCAGGTCGGCATTCGAGAACACGAGCTGCTCGCCGGAGAGGCTGCGGATACGCGTGGTCTTGAGGCCGATGAACTCGATGGAGCCGGCGAAGTCGCCCACCACCACGAAATCGCCGAGCACGAACGGCTTGTCGAGCACGATGGACATCGAGGCGAACAGATCGCCCAGGATGTTCTGCGCCGCCAGGGCCACGGCGATGCCGCCCACCCCGAGGCCGGCGACGAGCGCGGTGACATCCACGCCCAGGTTCTGGAGGGTCACCAGCAGGACGGCGGACCAGAGCAGCAGCTTGCCGACGAAGCCGATGGCGCTCACGGTGGTGGCGGCTGCCGGGTCGTCCTCCATCTTCTGCCGCCGATAGTTCGCCAGCCAGCCGGTGAGGGCCGCGGCGGCCCAGAGCCCGGCCTGCACGATGAGCGCCACAGCCATCACGCGGCGCGTGAGGCGTTCCCAGCTCGTCGGCAGGTCCAGCACCAGGGTCGCCACGAAGGCGGCGACGATCAGCAGGAACACCGTGTGAGTCGCGGCGAGCATCCCGGCCAGCACGTCGTCCCAGTAGGTCGCGGTCTGCTCGGCGAGTTTCCCCAGCCGGCGTACGAGTACCCGCGCGAGGATGCGGAGGGCGACGGCGGTGCCAAGACCGAGCGCGAGCGCGACGGCCCAGGTGCGGAGCGCATTGTCGAGGAACTGGCGGTCGAGAAAGTCCATGGTCATGTCGGCGATGAGGGTGGGGTGGTACGGGTTGGCGAACGCGGCCCGCGCGGGGGCCGCAGGCAAACTACTGGATCCGCCCGGGCCCCTTCAACCTGCGGGGGGAGTGTGTAAATTGCGGCGGGCCAGCGGCCAAGCTCGCGTCGCGGCCCGAAAATCCCGACTTCTCGCAACCGCTTGGATCCGTGCGCGAACCTGAGCCCGCCGGCCGGCCGGCCCCCGTCCTCCCCGCTCAAGCCGACGTCGCGTACACGACGGCGGTCTGGGACGAGGAGTGCTTTACGGTGTTCGCCGAAGGTCGCGATCCGGGAGTCTGCCCGTCGTGCGGCCGCACCGGATTCTACGGCCCGCGCGTCGGGAATGCCGGCGAGCGCTACCGCGCCTGCCGGTTCTGCGGGTTCTTCCAGGACGTCGACGGTCCCCCCACGCGAGCGCACCCGTCCATCCACGGCTGTCCCGAGTGGCCGGAGGTGGCCCGCGCACCGTACGTCTGGTGGCTCGCCCCGGGGGCCGAGGAGTATCAGTGTCCGTTCTGTGCGCAGATGGTACGGGCGGCCGACGCGCCGGCGACGGCGCCGAGCGACGATCCGGCCCATCCGTGGTGGAAGGTGCCGCAGACCCGCACCCGCTTCTACTACTCGCGCCTCTGGGAAAACTGGCCTTACACCCGGGGGCGCGTGTTTCTCTGACCCCTCACGCGCGGGAGACCGCCATGCGTCCTCTGCTGCTCACGCTCACCCTGCTCGCGACCGCGGCGGGGACCGCCAGTGCCCAGCGGGAGGCCCAGCATCAGGGCTTCTGGATCGGGTTCGGGCTCGGCGGCGGGTCGAACCTCACCGAGGGATACGACGACGCCCGCCTGGGCGGCGCCGGCTACCTGCGCCTCGGCGGCACCGTCAATCAGCTGCTCCTGATTGGCGGAGAGGCCATTGCTTGGGTGCGCGAGCAGGACAACACCGCCGTCACCCAGGGCAACCTCACGGCATCGGTGCTCCTCTATCCCGCGCGCCGTGGGCTGTACCTCAAGACGGGACTGGGCTTCGCGTCCTGGTCGCAGGCGTTTTCCAGCGGGCCCACGACCACCACCACCACTGAGGGCGGCTTTGGCGCGACCTTCGGCGGCGGCTACGACTTCCAGCTCGGCCGGAACCTGTTCCTGACGCCCAATCTGGACGTGCTGATCCAGGTGGTGAACAGCGACACCTTCCAGAACACCAGCGGATACCTGATCCTCTTCACGTTGGGTCTCACCTGGCACTGAGCGGGGCGTCGGGAGCCGCCTCGCCGGGCCACAACTCGAGCGATACACCATGACCGGAACCAACATCACCTGGCAGGACGGCACCTACCGCGTCCCGGACGATCCCATCATCCCGTTCATCGAGGGCGACGGCATTGGCTCCGACATCTGGCGTGCGGCGCAGCGGGTCTTCGATGCCGCGGTCGCGCACGCGTTTAAGGGGAAGCGGCGGGTCGTCTGGAAGGAGGTGCTGGCCGGAGAGAAGGCGTTTACCGCGACCGGCGAATGGCTCCCGAAACCCACGCTCGATGCCGTCGTCGCCCATCGCATCGCCATCAAGGGGCCCCTCACGACGCCCGTCGGCGGCGGCATTCGCTCCCTGAACGTGGCGCTGCGGCAGCTGCTGGATCTGTATGCGTGCGTGCGGCCGGTACGCTACTTCCAGGGCGTGCCGTCGCCCATGCGGGAGCCGGCGCGGCTCAACGTGGTGATCTTCCGCGAAAACATCGAGGACGTCTATGCGGGCATCGAGTACCAGGCCGGCACCCCGGAGGCCGGCAAGCTGCGCGACTTCCTCGTGAGCCAGCTGGGGGCCAAGATCCGCGAGCAGAGCGCCCTCGGGATCAAGCCGATGAGCGCGTTCAACTCCCAGCGGCTCGTGGCGAAAGCCATCAGCTACGCGTTGGCGCGCGGCCGGCCGTCGGTGACGCTGGTGCACAAGGGCAACATCATGAAGTTCACCGAGGGCGCGTTCCGCGACTGGGGCTACGAGGTCGCCCGCGAGCGGTTCGGCGACCGCACCGTGCCTGAGAGCGACGTGGGCGCCAAAGGGGCCGGCGAACGGGTCATCATCAAGGACCGGATTGCCGACTCGATGTTCCAGCAGGTGCTGCTGCGGCCGGATGAGTACGCCGTGCTCGCCACACCCAACCTGAACGGCGACTACCTGTCGGACGCCTGCGCGGCGCAGGTGGGCGGCCTTGGCATGGCGCCGGGCGCGAACATGGGGGACGGGTTTGCGGTGTTCGAGGCGACCCACGGCACGGCGCCCAAGTACGCCGGCCAGGACAAGGTCAATCCCTCGAGCGTGATCCTCTCGGGCGTGATGATGTTCGAGGAGCTGGGCTGGCCTGAAGTGGCGCGGGCCATCGAGCGCGGGATCGAGGGGGCCATCGCCGCGGGCACCGTGACCTACGATCTCGCACGGCAGATGCCGAAGGCGAAGGAAGTGTCGACGTCCGGGTTCGCCGACGCCGTCATCACCCACCTCTCCGGGAGCTGAGCCGTGCGCACGTCCGTCAGGGTCGTTGCGCTCGAGCAGGCCCGCGTCGATCTGCTCGTCGTCGCGAGCGGGAAGCTCCACGGGAAGCTGCCGGACTCGTTGCTCGCGCTCGACGCGACGACGGGGGGCGCGCTCCGTCGGGCGATCGAGACGGGCGACTTTGTCGGCGATCGGGACCAGTCCGTGCTCGTGTACCCGGCGCGCGGTTCGGCACGGGTGCTGCTGCTCGGGCTGGGGGAACACGCCCAGATCACCCGCGCGGCGCTGCGGACGGCCGCCGCCGTGGGGACCCGGCGGGCCATCGCCCTCGGCGCGCGCGCCGTCGCGTTTCACGTCACGACCGAGACGCATACGGGGGTGCACGCCGACGAGCTGGGCCAGGTGGCCGTCGAGGGGGCGGGCCAGGGCGCATGGCGGTTTCTCGAGCTCAAGGCCGTGCGCGACGGCAAGCCGGCGATCGAGCACTTCGAGCTGATCGTGCCGCGCGAGCAGCGCGCCGACGTCGAGCGCGGGCGCGCCATCGGCCATGCGGTCGCCGTCGGACAGCGGCTCGCCCGCAATCTGCAGATGCTGCCCGGCAACGTCTGCACGCCGGCCTATCTGGGCGAGATCGCGCGGGAGCTGGGACGGGTCTACGGGTTCCGGGTCACGCTGTTCGACCGCGCGCGCCTCGAGAAGGAGAACATGGGCGCCCTGCTCTCGGTCGCGCGCGGGACCCAGGAAGACCCGCGGCTGATCGTGCTGGAATACCGCGGCGCCGGCCGCGCGGCACCCGTGTGCCTGATCGGCAAGGGCGTCACGTTCGATTCGGGGGGCATCTCCATCAAGCCCGCCGAACGCATGGAGGAAATGAAGTACGACATGTCCGGCGGCGCCGCCGTACTCGGGACGTTCGAGGCCCTCGGGCAGCTCAAGCCGGCGGTGAATGTGGTGGGCCTCGTACCGGCCACCGAGAACCTCCCGTCCGGGACGGCCACCAAGCCGGGTGACGTCGTGCGCAGCCACCTCGGCAAGACGATCGAGATCGTCAACACGGATGCCGAGGGCCGGCTCATCCTGGTGGACGCGCTCTCCTACGCCCGGCGGTTCAAGCCGGCCTGCACGATCGATGCGGCGACGCTCACCGGCGCCGTCGTGGTGGGGCTCGGCCACCACGCCGTGGGGTTGATGGGCAATGACGATCAACTGATCGGGGAAGTGCGCCAGGCGGGCGACCGTGCGGGCGAGCGCTGCTGGCCGCTGCCGCTGTGGGACGAGTACCGCGATCAACTCAAGTCGGACGTGGCCGACGTCAAGAACAGCGGCGGCCGGGCCGGAGGCTCGATCACCGCGGGCTGGTTCCTGCGGGAGTTCGTGGACGAGATGCCGTGGGCCCACCTGGACATTGCCGGCACCGCCTACATCGACGCCGAACGGCCGGGACTCGCCAGGGGGCCGACGGGACTCGGCGTCCGGCTGTTTACCGAATTCCTGCTCGGACGCGCCCGCGCGTGAGGCGCGCGCGGCCGGCCTCGGGAGTTCTCGCCGCCGCGCTCCTTCTCGTCGTCGCGGGTGCGCTCCAGGCGCAGGTACCGGCGCCGCCCGACACCACCACCGGCACTCCCCAGCGTCCCCCCGATCACACCGTGCCGCTGGTCCCGCTCGAGGAGGCGCCCGGACCCCTCCCGCCCGGATCGCGCTTCACATTCACGCGCGACTCACTGCTTTGGACCAGCGCCTACACGCTCGCCGAGCTGTTGGCGGAGGTGCCGGGCGTTTATGTGGCCCGAACGGGTTTCACCGGGCAGCCGGAGCCCGTATTCATCGGCGGCCGCGGGCCGGCGGCGGTGGAGGTGTTCTACGACGGGCACCCGGTGATTCCGCTGGGCCCCGACTCGCTCGCGGTCGACCCCGGCCGCATCTCGCTGTTCGGGCTGCGCCGCGTCGAGGTGGAGCGGCTGCCGGGACGCCTCCGGGTCAATCTGGTGTCCGAGCGTCACGAAGACGTCGGCGCGCGCACGCAGCTCCGCATCGTGAGCGGCGACTTCAAGACGGGCGGTTATGCGGGCCTGTTCCAGGTGCGCGCCCCGAACGGTCTGGGGCTGGATCTGGTGGCGGACTTCTTCGACACGCAGGGCGCGCGGCCGACGCAGCGCAACGTGCAGTGGTTCGACGTCGGCGCCAAGGTGAGCTGGGCGCCGGTCCCGCAGGTGGCGGCCGTGGTGCAGGTCCGCCGCCGCTCGTACGCGCGGGATTCGACCGCCGCCGGGGTGACCGGCGTCGGCGGCGCCGCGCGCGAGGACGCCCGCACCGACGTGCTGATCCGCCTGTTGGCGGGGACCCAGCCCCATCGCCGGGGCCTGTCGGTGGACGTCGGGCTGGAAACGGCCGCCTGGGCCGCCGACTCGGGAACTGCCGATACCCTGCTCGGCACGCGCACGGTGCACCGCGGGTTCCTGGGCCTCCGAGCGGCGGGACGCGCCGCGAGCGTGGACCTGATGACGCGCATCGCCGATCACTACACGCCCGTGGAAGCCCGCCTGCGCGCGGGCTGGGTGCTGCTGCCCGGGCTGCTGCTCTCGGGCGACGGCGGCTGGGCCCGGCACGACGGCGACCGGACGTCGGTCGACGCCGGCGCCGCGCTGGCGCTGTATCGCGGCCCGTTCTCGCTCGTGGGCGAGGCGCGCTGGGCCGACGCCGTCGCTGCTCCCATGCTCGCGGCCGACACGGCGCAACCCACCCTCGATCTCGCCGCCCGCGCCGGGGTCGCGTGGCCGCGGATCTCGTTGCACGCCGGGCTCGAGCGCCGGGACGACTTCACCCCCCCGCCGCTCACGGCGTTTCCGGGGCTCGGCGCGCTGCCGCCGAGCCCGGCGGCCACGTTCGCCGTCGGTGGCGCGAGCCTCACGGTCGGGGCGTTGACCCTGAGCGGGTGGGTGGCGGAGCCCATCGCGGGTGCCGCGCCGTCGTTCGAGCCGCCCACCCGCGTGCGGGCGGCGCTCACCTTCCGCACGAAGTACTGGCGCACGTTCCGGAGCGGCGCGTTCGATCTCAAGCTCCAGTTGGCGGTCGAATCGTGGGGGGACGGGGTTGCCGGGACGGACCTCACCGGTGTGCCCATTCCCCTGCCGGGCGCCTCCATCGCGGACGCGTCGCTGCAGATCGAGCTGGCGTCCTTCAATGCGTTCTACACCCTCCGCAATGCGTTCAACTCGCGGGACGGGTATGTACCCGGGCTCGACTATCCGCGCACGATCCAGACCTTCGGTGTGAAATGGACATTCCACAATTGAGTGCGGCCTTCCGCCCCCGGGACCGGCTCCGTACCTTACCGGCCCCGCAGGGCCCCCAAGGAGAGTGTGCGTGCCGCGGTCGATGACCGGGTTCGGCGTGGCGGATGGGCCGGTCGCCGGCGGGCGCCTGCAGCTCGAGATCCGCACCGTCAACCACCGACACTTCAACACGCAGCTGCGGCTGCCGCTGGCGTTCCAGGCGCTGGAAGAGCCCCTGCGGACCCGGCTGCGGTCGCGGATCGAACGGGGGCACGTGACCGTGACCCTGCGCTGGCTGGAGGAGCCGCCCCGCCCGATCGGCGTGCGCGTGGACGTCGAGCGGGCCCGGGCAGTGCTGGCGGCACTCGCGGAGTTGCGGGACGCTCTGGGGCTCACCGGGGACCTGGACCTGGCGTTCTTGGCCCGTCAGCCGGAGGTGCTGCGGTTCGACGCGCCGGGCGACGAGCCCGCGCTCGATCCCGAAGCCGTGCTGGCTCTGGTCGACGCCGCGCTCGACGGGGTCCTGGCGATGCGGGAGCGGGAAGGCGGCGTGATCGAACGGGAGTTGCTCCAGCGGCTCGCGCTGGTCGGACAGGGGCTCGAGACGGTCCGGCGGCGGGCGCCCGAACGCGTCGTGGCGGAACGCGATCGCTTGCGGGCGGCGGTGCAAGAGCTGCTCGACGGACCCGAGCCCGATCCGCAGCGCCTGGCCCAGGAGCTGGCGCTGCTGGCGGACCGGCTGGACGTCACCGAGGAGATGGTCCGGCTGGCGGCGCACCTCGATGCGGCCCGCGCGACCCTCACCGGGACCGGGGCGGCGGGCCGGCGCCTGGGGTTCCTGGGGCAGGAGATCCTGCGGGAAATCAACACGATCGGGTCCAAGGCCAACGACGCGGAGATCGCGCACGCCGTGATCGGGATGAAAGAGGAGCTGGAGCGTTTCCGCGAGCAGCTCGAGAACCTCGAATGACGCCGTTCCTGCTGGTGCTGTCCGCGCCGTCGGGGGGCGGCAAGACGACCATCGCCAAGGCGCTGCTCGCGGCGCGGGAAGACGTGGGCTACAGCGTGTCGGCCACCACCCGGGCCCCCCGGGCGGGCGAACGGGACGGGGTGGACTACCACTTCATCAGGTTCGAGGAGTTCGTCCGGCGGGTGAAAGCCGACGAGTTTCTGGAGTGGGCCGAGTACGGGGGGCACCGCTACGGCACGCTCAGGGCGGAGGTGGAGGGGGTTCTGGCCAGCGGGCGGCACGTGGTCATGGACATCGAGGTCCAAGGTGCCCGCCGGATCCGCGACCGGTGCCAAAACGTCGTCAGTGTCTTTATTATTCCTCCCTCGGCTCAGGCGCTGGTGGACCGCCTGGGCGGCCGGCGAACGGAGCGGCCCCCCGACCTGGTGCGTCGCCTGCGACGGGCTGTGGCGGAGCTGGACGAGGCGAAGGACTACGACTACGTGGTGGTCAACGCCGACCGGACGCAGGCCGTCGCCGAGGTGGCGGCGATCATCGAAGCGGAATCGCGGCGGCCTCGCTGGCAGCCGACCCTGGACGAGATGGTGGCGGCGCTCGCGCGGGACATCGCCGAGCGCGCGGACATCATCGAAAGGACGTAGCAGGCGCCATGCACATCCTCACTCCCAACGACCTCGCCCGCCGGGCGGGTAACAAGTATCTCGGCGTGCTCGTGGCGGCGAAGTTCGCCCGGTTCGTGAACGAGTTCCCCCGCGACCGCTCGGTCGAGTTCGAGAAGAAGCTGACGACGCGCGCGCTCGACGAACTGGCGGACGGCGAACTCACGTATCGCCTGGTGCGGCGGCGCCGGCAGGAAACGTGACCCTCACCGGCCGGCACGTTCTCCTGGGCGTGTCGGGCGGGATAGCGAGCTACAAAGCGTGCACGCTCGCGCGCCGGCTCGCCGAAGCAGGAGCGGCGGTCGACGTGGTCCTTACGGCCTCGGCCGCCGAATTCGTTCGTCCCGTGACGTTCGAGGCGCTGGTAGGGCGCCCGGTGCTGGGATCCCTGTGGGACCCGGGCCGGGCGCTCGCGCACATCGCGCTGGCGCGCGATCCCGCGGTTGCGGTCCTGGCGCCGGCGACGGCCAATCTGCTGGCGCGCGCGGCGGCGGGCATCGCGGACGATCTTCTCACCGCGATCCTGCTGGCCCGCACCGGACCCGTGCTGGCGGCCCCGGCGATGAACGACGCGATGTACGCCCACCCCGCCACGCAGGCCAACCTGGCAACCCTGGCCGCGCGGGGCTGGCGCTTCGTGGGCCCGGTGCCGGGCCCGCTCGCCGAGGGGCCGAGTGAGCACCCCGGACGGATGAGCGAGCCCGAGGAGATTCTCGCCGAGGTCGAGCGGGCCGTGGGCGCGCCGGCCAGCAAGCTCGCCGGCAGGTCTGTGCTGGTCACCGCCGGTCCCACGCGGGAGGCGCTGGACCCGATCCGCGTCCTCACCAACCGGTCGAGCGGGCGCCAGGGGTTCGCGCTGGCCGAAGCCGCCTTTGCGCGCGGCGCCGACGTCATCCTGGTGGCCGGCCCCACGGCCCTGCTCCCGCCGTACGGCTGCCGCGTGGAGCGGGTGGACACGACCGCAGATCTCGCTGCGGCGGTCGCGCGCCACCTCCCGCATGTGGACGTCCTGCTCATGGCGGCGGCGCCGGCCGACTTCCGCCCCGCGACCACCGAGGCCAAGAAGCGCGGCCGGGCGGCGGGCGACCTGTCGCTCGCGCTCGCCCCCACGGCGGACGTGCTGGTGGGGACCCGGGACCGGCGCAAGCCCGGCGCGCTCGCCGTGGGGTTTGCCTACGAAACGGACGACGGGGAGGCGAAGGCCCGCGCCAAACTCGAGGCCAAGGGACTCGATCTGGTGGTGCTCAACCTGACCGAGGACGGCGCGGGCGCGGAGGGAGAGACCAACCGCCTCACGCTGGTGACCGCAACGGGGGTCACCGCCGGCCCGCTCGAAACGAAGCGGCAGGCCGCCGAACGGGTGCTCGACGCCGTGGAGCGGCTCCTGTGAGCGATCCGCGCGCGCTGTTTCGTCGCTATCTGGAGCAGCAGATCGCGCTGGGACAGCCGGCGATCGTATGGTCGACGGATCGACGGATCGACGGATCGAGTGATAGGGGGGCGGCAGGACGGCAGGACGGAACGACGGACGGAATGGCGGAAGCCCGGGACGTCGACCCGTCGCTCCGTCGCTCCGTCGGTCCGTCGACCCGCCCATCCGCCCATCCGCCCACCCGCCGCTGGGCGAAAGATCTCCCCGCCATCCCGACCGACATCGGCTTCGTCATCGAGGCGCCCACGCAGGATCTGTTTTCGACCGATCCGCTCGCGGCTGCGGACATGCCGGCAGTGGAGCAGATGGTCCACGCCTGTACGAAATGCGTGCTGCACGAACGCCGCCGACACGCCGTGCCGGGCGAGGGTCCGCGCGAGGCGCGGCTCGTGGTGGTGGGGGAGGGGCCGGGCGCCACCGAGGACGAGCAGGGGCGCCCCTTCGTGGGGCGGGCGGGCGAGCTGCTGACCGACATCCTCGCGGCCATCGACTGCCCGCGCGAGACGGTGTACATCTGCAACGTCGTGAAGTGTCGGCCGCCCGAGAACCGCAAGCCGGCGGCCGACGAGATCGAAGCGTGCCTGCCGTACCTGCACCGTCAGCTTGCCATCATCCGGCCGAAGGTTATTCTCGCCATGGGTGGGACCGCCGCGGAGGCACTGCTGCACACCAAGGCCTCGCTGGGATCCCTGCGGAACAAGGTGCATCAGTACCGCGGCATTCCGCTGATCGTCACGTACCATCCGGCGGCGCTGCTGCGCAACCCCAATTGGAAACGGCCCACGTGGGATGACGTCCGCATTGCCCGTCAGCTCCTCGATCAGTAGCGCCGAAACGCCGCTGCGGCAGGCGCCCTGGAGCCCCGAGGCCGAGCAGGCGGTGCTTGGGGCGATGCTGCTGGACCAGGACGCGGCGCTCAAGGCGGTGCAGGCCCTCGAGGACGTCGCGTTCTATCGCGACGCGCACCGCCGCATCTTCCGCGCGATGGCGCAGCTGGTGGACCGCGGCGACGTGCTCGATCCGGTCGTCCTGCGGGACGAGCTGCAGCGCCGCGGGGATCTCGAGGCGGTCGGCGGGATCGAGTACGTCGCCGAGCTGCTCGACGTCGTCCCGACGGCGGCGAACGTCGAGTTCCACGCGCGGATCGTGCGCGAGAAGGCGCTCATGCGGCGCCTGATCGACGTGGGGACCCAGCTCGTGCAGTCGGCGTACGAGGGGCGGCAGGACGTGGGGACGCTGCTCGACGAGGCCGAGCAGCGGGTGTTCGAGGTGTCCAACGCCCGCGGCACGCAGGAAGTGGTGCGCATCAAGGAGCTGATGTGGCTCGCGATGGAGCGCATCGAAGCGCGGGACCGGGGCGACGAATCGGTACGCGGCGTGCCGAGCGGCTTTGCAGATTTGGATCAGAAAACCAACGGATTCCAGCGCAGCGACCTGATCATCGTCGCGGCGCGGCCGTCGATGGGGAAGACGTCGTTCTGTCTCAACATCGCGGCCAACGCGGCGCTCGAGGCGAAGGTGCCGGTGGCGGTGTTCTCGCTGGAGATGTCCAAGGACCAGCTGGTCGAACGGCTGCTGGCGGCCGAAGCGTTCGTGGACCTGCATCGACTGCGGAGCGGCGGGCTCCGGGCCGACGACTACCCCAAGTTGTCCCGGGCGGCGGGCCTGCTGGGGACGGCACCGATCTGGATCGACGACACGCCGGCGCTGACGCTGCTGGAGATGCGGTCCAAGGCGCGCCGGCTCAAGGCCGAGCACGACGTCGGCCTGTTCGTCGTGGATTACCTGCAGCTGATCCGCGGCGTCGGTCGGTCGGAGAGCCGGCAGGAGGAGATCAGCTACATCTCGCGTTCGCTCAAGGCGCTCGCCCGCGAGTTGCAGACGCCCGTCATCGCGCTGTCGCAGCTGTCGCGCGCGCCGGAACAGCGCGGCGGCGACCGCCGGCCGATGCTCTCCGACCTGCGGGATTCCGGCGCCATCGAGCAGGATGCCGACCTCGTGATCTTCATCTACCGGCCCGAGATGTACGCCTCGCTGCTGCAGCGGGAGGACACGGAAGAAGGCGTGGCGGAGATTATGGTGGCCAAGCACCGCAACGGACCGACGGGCACGCTCAAGCTCGCGTTCCTCAAGCAGTACACCCGGTTCGACAGCTACAGCGAGCGGGCGGCCGAGGGTCCGGATGGCGGCTAAGCAGCGGTCGGTGTACCGCTGTGCGGAGTGTGGCACCGAACATCCGAAGTGGGCGGGGCGGTGCGACGGGTGCGGCGCGTGGAACACCCTTGTCGAAGAGATCGCGCAGCCACCGACGACGCGCCGCGGGGGAGCGGGGTACCCGGCTGCCCAGCCGCCCATCCGCCTGGGCGATGTCTCCCCCGACCGCACGCCCCGCATCTCCACCGGCCTGGCCGAGTTGGATTACGTGCTGGGCGGCGGGCTCGTGCCGGGATCGCTCGTGCTCATTGGGGGCGAGCCCGGCGTCGGCAAGTCCACGCTGCTGCTGCAGGCCGCCGCCCGGCTCCAGGCCGCGGGCGTGGTGACCCTCTACGCGGCGGGCGAGGAATCCGTGGACCAGGTGCGGCTCCGGGCGGACCGGATCGTGGAAGACGCCGGGGGGGTGCTCGTGCTGCCCGAGGTGCGTGTGGACGCGATCATTGCGCAGGCCGCGCAGACCGCCGCCCGGGTGGTGGTGGTGGACTCGATCCAGACCACCTATACCGATGAGCTGGACGGCGCGCCCGGGAACGTGGGGCAGGTGCGCGAGTGTGCCGCGCGGCTGATGCGCTACGCCAAGGCCTCGGGGGCGGCCGCGCTGCTCGTGGGGCACGTGACCCGTGGCGGGATCATTGCCGGGCCCAAGACGCTCGAGCACATGGTGGATACAGTCGTGTATTTCGAGGGCGACCCGCATAGCGGGTTCCGCATTCTCCGTGCGGTGAAGAACCGGTTCGGCTCGGTGGATGAGGTCGGCATCTTCGAGATGACGTCGGCGGGGCTCGCGCCCGTGGCCAACCCGTCGGCGGCGTTCCTCGCAGGCCGCAACGCCGATTCAGCGGGCACGGCCGTCACCGCGCTCATCGAGGGCACGCGTCCCGTGCTGATCGAGATCCAGGCGCTGGCCGCCAAGGCGGGGTTCGGCACGCCGCAACGCGTCGCCACCGGTCTCGAGCACAAGCGACTCGCCGTGCTGCTCGCCGTGCTGGAGCGCCGCGGCGGCTTCCCGTTCCACGACCTCGACGTCTTCGTGAATGTAACCGGTGGCGTTCGGCTGATCGAGCCGGCATCGGATCTTGCGGTCGTGGCGGCCCTGGTCTCGAGCGTCACCGACCGGCCGCTCCCCGCCGACGCGGTCTTCCTCGGCGAAGTGGGCCTTGGTGGCGAAATCCGGCCGGTGGCCGGCACCGACCGCCGGCTCGCCGAGGCCGAGCGGCAGGGGTTCCGGCGCGCGTTCGTCGCCGCCCGGAGCAAGGTGGCCGGCCGTGTGGAGCTGATCCCCATCGCGCATGTCACCGACCTCGGTGCCCGCCTCGCCGCCTGAGGTGGGCGTGTTGATCCCCGCCGCCGGCCGGGGGGACCGCGCCGGCGCAGGGGAACTCAAGCAGTTCCGTGCCATCGGCGGCGTGCCCATGCTGCTCCGAGCCATCCGGCCGTTCGCGCAGCACCCGCGGGTGCGCCAGATCGTGGTGGCGCTGCCGGCGGCGTTCGTGACCGCGCCGCCCCCGTGGCTGGACGGACTCGTGGGCGCGCGGCTGCGCACGGTGCCGGGCGGAGAGACGCGCGCCGCATCGGTGCGGGCGGCGCTGGCGGTTCTCGAGCCGACGTGCACGCTCGTGCTGGTGCACGACGCCGCGCGCCCGTTCGTGTCGCCGGGGGAGATCGACGCCATCATCGACGCCGCCGAACTGGGGGCCGCCCTGCTGGCGGTGCCCGTGTCCGACACCCTGAAGGCGGCGGGCGACGGCGCGCTGGTCAGCCACACCGTGGCGCGCGACGGGTTGTGGCGCGCCCTCACGCCGCAGGGGTTCCCGCGTGCGGTGCTCGAAGCGGCGTACGCGCACGCCCCGGCCGTGGAGGCGGCCACCGACGACGCGGCGCTGGTGGAGGCGCTGGGGCAACCGGTCCGACTGGTGCCCGGCCGGACCACGAACCTGAAGATCACGACACCCGAGGATTTCGAGCTCGCGGAGGCACTGGCGCGACGATGACCGTGCTGCCGTTTCTCTCGCCCGACGACCGCACCGCGGCGCAGCCGGCCGTGGCGGCGCACCTGCGGGGCGGGGGCTTGCTCGCGTATCCCACGGAGACCGTGTACGGGCTGGGCTCGCGCGCGTCCGCGCAGGACGTCGACGCGCTGAGCGCGCTCAAGGGCCGGCCGCGTGGCAAACCGTTCCTGCTGCTCATCGCCAGCCGCACCATGGCCGAGCGGGCGGGCCTGCAATTTCTGCCGGCCGCGCACGCGCTTGCCGAAGCGTTCTGGCCGGGTCCGCTCACGCTCATCCTGCCCGGCGGGCATCGGCTGCCCGACTCGCTGCGCGGGCCCGAGGGCGGGATCGCCGTGCGGTGGACCTCCCACGAGGGGATCGCTGCCCTGATCGCGTTCCTCGGCGAGCCGCTCACGTCCACGTCCGCCAACCGGCCCGGCGGCCCCACGGCGCCAGGCGTGGGGGCCATCCTGCACACGTTTCGGACGGCGGTGGACGCCGGCCGGCTGCTCGTACTCGACGGCGGCGTGCTCGGCAACGTGCCTCCGTCCACCGTCCTGGACTGCACCACGCAGATCCCGCGCCTCGTGCGGGACGGGGCGATTCCGCGGAGCGAGCTGCAGGCGCGGGTCGGGAGCCTCGCGCCATGACGCGCGTGCTGTTCGTCTGCACCGGCAACATCTGCCGCAGTCCACTGGCCGAGGTGCTGCTCCAGCGCGAGGCGACGGCCCGCGGCGTCGACGACTGGATGGTGTCGTCGGCGGGCACGGGGGCGTGGGATGGGGCGCCGGCGTCGGAGGGGGCGTATCTCGTCGCGCTCGAGCACGACCTCGACCTGTCGGCCCATCGTGCACGCCTGCTCACGCGCGACCTGGTGAAACGCTCGGACCTGATCCTCACGATGTCCCGGCACCATCGGGCGCGCGTGCAGGAGCTGGAAGCGGACGCGCGGGTGCATCTGCTGGGGGAGTATGCGGGCCGCGACGGGCCGGAGGCGGAGGTGAGCGATCCGTTCGGAGGGGATCTGGAGGTCTATCGCGGCACGTACGCCGAGCTGGACGAGCTCGTCCGCGTGGCGGCCGGGCGGCTGACGAGGGAGTTCGGTGCTCCGCGTTCGGGCGACTAGTCGTGTGCTCGCCGTGCTCGGCGACCCCGTCGTGCACTCGCTCTCTCCGCCGATGCACAACGCCGCGCTCGCCGCGCTGGGACTGGATGCGGTGTACGTGGCGTTGCGGGCGCCGAGCGAAGCGCTGCCGGCGGTGCTCGAAGCGTGCGCGCGGCTGGATATCGCCGGTAACCTCACGGTGCCGCTCAAGCAGGCGGCGGCGGCGCTCATCCCGCACCTCACCCCGCTGGCCGCGTCGCTCGGCGCCATCAATACGTTCTGGGCCGCCGACGGCGCCCTGCACGGCGACAACACCGACGTGGCGGGCATCGATGAAGTGCTCGAGCGGCTCGGCGCCCAGGGGCCGTGGCTGGTCTGCGGGACGGGCGGATCGGCGCGCGCGGTCGCGGCGGTCGCCGCGCGGCGCGGGGTCGAGCTGCACGTGGCCTCACGGTCGCCCGAGCACGCGGTGCGGTTCGTCGGCTGGGCCCGCGTGCTCGGGGCCGACGCGACCCAGGCCAACAACCGCCCGGCGCGCACCGTCATCAATGCCACGCCGCTCGGTCTCACGCCGGGCGATCCCGCCCCGGTGGCCCCCGAGCGGCTCGAGGGTGCGGCCGTGGCGCTCGACCTGGTGTACGCGCCGGGCGAGACCGCCTGGGTGCGGGCCTGCCGCGCGCGCGGACTGCGGGCGGCGGACGGCCGCGACGTGCTCGTGGCGCAGGGCGCCCACGCGTTCGAGCGCTTCTTTCCGAATACCCGAGCCCCCCGCGAGGTCATGCGGGCCGCGGTCGCGCGCGCCCTCCAGCCGTGACCCCCGCGCTCGCCCGGGCGCTCGAACGCTTCGTTCTGCCCAACGCGTGCGTGGCATGCGACTGCGCGGTGCCGGCACACGAACCGGACGCGCTCGTCTGCGGCGTCTGCCGCACGCGGCTCCGGTCGGTGCCCGCGGGATGCGAACGGTGCGGCCAGCCGCTGCCGCCCATCGGGCCATGCCGGTTCTGCCGCGACTGGGACGCCGCGCTCGACCACGCGCAGAGCGCCGTGTGGCTCGACCCCCCCGCCCGCGCCATGGTCCATCACCTCAAGTACGACAGCCTGCCCGGACTCGGCACGGACATCGGCGCCGAGATGGCCCGGCGACTGCCGCGGCCGGCCGGAGGCTGTCTCGTGCCGATTCCCCTGGCCCCTGCGCGGCAACGGGCGCGCGGCTACAACCAGGCGGCCGCCATCGCCCGCGCCCTCGGAGCGCACTGGGACGTGCCGGTGCGGGCGTCGCTCTTGTCGCGGGTGCGCGACACCGCCACGCAGACGGCCCTCACGCCCGACGCCCGCGCCGCCAACGTCGCGCATGCCTTCGCCGCCCGCACGGCGGGGCGACGGAGCACGCCGGTTATATTAGTCGACGACGTGCTCACGACCGGTGCGACGCTGGTCGCCGCGGCGCGCGCCCTGCGCGACGCCGGGTGGCCCGCGGTAACCGCCGTGACGTTTGCACGGGCCTTACCGTACGACCTCCGGGCCGCGGGATGATCGCTCGATCGGCCTGCGGTGACCGGAATCCACGACGCTGAACTGCGGAGATACTCCATGCCGGTACGCATTGCGATCAACGGATTCGGACGCATCGGACGGAACGTGCTACGGGTGATCGCCAAGCAGCAGGCGAAGCTCGAGGTCGTTGCCGTCAACGACATCACGGACGCCGCCACCCTGGCCCACCTCCTCAAGTACGACTCGGTGCACGGTCGGTTCCCGGGCGACGTGGCCGCCACCGGCGACGGGATGACGGTGAACGGCAAGGTGATCCGCGTGCTGGCGGAAAAGGACCCCGCCAAGCTGCCGTGGAAGGAGTTGAAGGCGGACATCGTGCTCGAGTCCACCGGCATCTTCACGTCGCGCGACAAGGCAGCCGCCCATCTGGCGGCGGGCGCCAAGAAGGTCATCATCAGCGCGCCGGGGAAGCAGGAAGACATCACGCTGGTGGTCGGCGTGAACCACACGGCGTATGACCCGGCCAAGCACCACGTCATCTCCAACGCGTCCTGCACGACCAACTGTCTCGTGCCGGTGGTGAAGGTCGTGCGCGACGCGTTCGGGTTCGAGCGCGGGTTCATGACCACCATCCACAGCTACACCAACGACCAGCGCATTCTGGATTTGCCGCACAAGGACCTGCGGCGGGCCCGCGCGGCGGCGCTCAACATCATCCCCACCACCACCGGCGCCGCCAAGGCCACCGGGCTGGTCATTCCCGAGGTCAAGGGCAAGATCGACGGCGTGGCGCTGCGTGTGCCCACGGCCAACGTGTCCGTGGTCGACCTGACGTGCATCGTCACGACGAAGACCGACATCGAGGCGGTGAACGGCGCGTTCCGCGCCGCGGCGGCCGGCGCTCTCAAGGGCGTACTGGCCGTGAACGACGAGCCGCTCGTGTCGAGCGACTTCAACGGCGACCTGCACTCGAGCACCGTCGACGCCATGAGTACGAACGTGATCGATGGCACCCTGGTGCACGTCTCGTCCTGGTACGACAACGAGATGGGCTACTCGGCACGCTGCGTGGACCTCATGACGTACATGGGTGCCAAGCTCTGATGCCCATCAAGACGCTGGAGGCGCTCGCCGGTCAGCCGCTCGAAGGCCTGCGGGCGCTGGTCCGCGTGGATTTCAACGTCCCGATCAAGGCCGGCGTGGTCACCGACACGACGCGCATCGACGCCGCCCTGCCCACGATCCGGTGGCTGCGCGAGCGCGGCAGCCGGGTCGTGCTGCTGTCGCATTTCGGGCGCCCCAAGGGCAAGGCCGACCCGCAGCACTCCCTCCGGCCCGTGGCCGCCGTCCTGGAGAGGGTGCTCGGCATGCCGGTGCTGTTCTTGGACGATCCGGTGAGCGAGGCGACGGCCCGGCGCACCAAGCAGATGAAGCGAGGCGAGGTGGCGCTCGCGGAGAACACGCGCTTCTGGCCGGGCGAAGAGAAGAACGACGCGGACCTGGCGCAGCGGTTCGCGGCCCTCGGCGACTTCTACGTGAACGACGCGTTCGGATCGGCGCATCGGGCCCATGCGTCCACGGAAGGGGTTGCCCATTTGCTCAAGCCCGCCGTGGCCGGCTTCCTCATGGCCAAGGAGCTGGCCTATCTGGGCGACGCGCTCACCGCGCCCGCGCGGCCGTTCGTGGCGGTGCTGGGCGGCGCCAAGATCTCCGGGAAGATCGACGTGATCGAGCACCTGCTCCCTCGCGTGGACGCGATTCTCATCGGCGGCGCCATGGCCTGCACGTTCTTCGCGGGTATGGGCCTCGAGACCGGCACGTCGCTGGTGGAGGCCGACCGGACGGCGATGGCCAAGGACCTGCTGAGCCGGGCGGGGAAGAAGCTCGTGCTTCCCAGCGGGGCCGTGATCGGCGAGCGGCTCGCCGGCGATACCCCCGTGCGGTCCGTGCGCCGCGACCAGATCCCCGCGGGCTGGGCGATGTACGACGTGGATCAGGCGACCCGCGACGAGTTCCGTGCGCGGATCCTGACCGCCAAGACCGTCGTGTGGAACGGGCCCATGGGTGTGTTCGAGACGCCGCCGTTCGATGCCGGCACGACGGCGGTGGCGCACGCATTGGCGGACGCCACGGCCGAGGGGGCAGTCACCGTCGTGGGGGGCGGTGACTCGGCGGCGGCGCTCGCCGCGGCGGGGCTGGCCGAGCGCGTCACGCACGTCTCCACCGGCGGGGGCGCGTCGCTCGAGTTCCTCGAAGGCAAGACGCTGCCGGGCGTCGCCGCATTGGACGTGTCATGAGACCGCTCGTGTTTGCCGGCAACTGGAAGATGCACCTGGGGCCCGAAAGCGCCCGCGGGTTTCTCATGCGGTATCTGGCCGGTCACGAGCCGGTCGCAGGGCGGGAGGTGTGGTTCTTCGCTCCGGCCGTCTCGGTGGCGACGGTGGCCGCTGCCATCGCCGGCCGCGCCGACCTGCGCGCCGGGATCCAGAACGTCCACTGGGAGGCCAAGGGGGCGTTCACCGGTGAGATCAGCGTGGCGATGGCGCGGGAAGCCGGGGCCGTGGCGACGCTCGTGGGGCATTCCGAGCGGCGGCACGTGTTCGGCGAGACCGATCAGGAGACCGGACGCAAGGTGCGGGCGGCGCTCGCGGGCGGGCTGATCCCCATGCTGTGCGTGGGCGAGACGCTTGCGGAGCGGGAGGCGGGCGCGACCTTGGCGGTGGTGCGGCGGCAGCTGGACGTGCTGGCCGGGCTCGACGCCGACGGCCTCGCGCGCGTGCGGATCGCCTACGAGCCCGTGTGGGCGATCGGCACGGGCAGGAATGCCACGCCGCAGGATGCCGCCGAGGTGCACGCGGCCATCCGGGAACGGCTCCGCGAACTGGGCGCGCCGGCCGACCGCCTATCCGTGCTCTACGGCGGCAGCGTCAAGCCGGACAACGCGGCGGCGCTGGTGGCCGAGGCGGAGATCGACGGTGTGCTGGTGGGCGGCGCGTCCCTCGAGCCGGAGTCGTGGCGCGCCATCGTGCGCGCGGGCCGCGATTGACCCCGACCCCGGGCCCCGGGTATCTTGCGGCCGCACTGGGGGCCACATGTTCGTGACGTTGCTGCTGATCATCCTGATTCTCAACTGCGCCTTGCTCATGGTGGTGGTGCTGCTCCAGTCCGGAAAGGGCGGGGGACTGGCGGCCATGGGCGGCGGCGCGTCTACCGAGACCTTCTTTGGCGGCCGGCAAGCGGTCACCCTGCTCACCAAGCTGTCGTGGTGGACGGGCGGGGTCTTCCTGGTGATCTCCCTCGTCCTCGCCGGCGTGGAATCGCGCGCGGGGGCGCCGCGGTCGGTGCTCGAGGGCCAGCTCCAGGCGCCCGCGCCGGTGAACCTGCAGCCGCTGCCGTTGAACGTGGAGCCGGCGCCGGGCACGCCCCAGACCACGCCGCCACCCGCCACACCACCGGGCAACCAATAGCCGGCACGGACACGCTGCGGCCCGCCTATCTGCTGCTGGAAGACGGCGCGTGGTTCCCCGGAACCACGCGCCGCGCGCTTTCCCCGGTGCCGGGGGAAGCGGTCTTCACCACCAACCTGACCGGCTACCAGGAAGTGTTCACCGATCCGTCGTACTTGGGGCAGATCGTCGTGATGACGGCCCCGATGATCGGCAACTACGGCATCAACCTCGACGACCTGGAATCCGACAAGCCGCAGGTGAGCGGCGTGGTGGTGCGGGAGTTGTCACGCACCTACTCCAACTGGCGGGCCAGCGGGGCGCTGGAGGAGTGGCTGGCCGAGCGGAAGATCCCGGTGCTCGAAGGAGTGGACACGCGCAAGCTGGCGCGCCACATCCGCTCGCAGGGGGCGATGCGTGCGATCCTCGCCGAGGGGGATGCGCCCACGGACGCCGCGCGCGCGGCGCTCGACGCGAGTCCGCGGATGGAAGGCCTCGACCTGGCGTCGCAAGCGACGACGCCGGGTGAGCGCACGGTCGGGTTGCCGGACGCCGCGCATCACGTGGTGGCTTACGATTTCGGCATGAAGCAGAACATCCTGCGCCTGTTCGTGGAGGCGGGGTGCCGCGTCACCGTGGTACCGGCGAGCACACCGGCCGAACGGGCGCTCGAGTTGCAGCCCAACGGGATGTTCCTGTCCAACGGGCCGGGCGATCCCGCGGCGGTCGAGTACACGCTGCCGGTGATTCGGCGGATCGCCGAGTCGGGCCTGCCCATGTTCGGCATCTGTCTCGGCCATCAGCTCATCGGTCTGGCGTTTGGTGCGGACACGACGAAGCTGCCCTATGGCCATCGGGGCGGGAACCACCCGGTACGCGACCTGGCGGACGGGCGTGTGTTGATAACGAGCCAGAATCACGGATTTGCTGTCGTGGGAAGCAGTAAGGAGGTCCCAGGTGCCAAAGAACTTGAGGTGACGCACCTTAACCTCAATGATGGCACGGTCGAAGGAATCCGGCATCGAGAGCTGCCAATTATCGCGGTGCAGTACCATCCGGAGGCCTCTCCGGGGCCCCACGACGCGAGAGGCCACTTCCGCCAATTCGTCCAAGCTCTTGACAGTCAATAGGTAAGCTCCTATGTTGAGCCCCCGGTTCCGAGCCTGAGGCGGCCAAAAGACCGCCCGGTTCGAGTCCTTGCCAGGGGGATCAATGACGAAAGCCGATCTCGTCGAGCGGGTAACCGCGGCGATCGCCCGGACGGCGGGCCCCATGATCTCCAAGAAGGACTGCGCGCGGGTCGTGGACGCGTTCCTCGACGCCGTGAAGCTGTCCCTCGCGGAGCAGCACAACATCGAGATTCGGGGGTTCGGCACGTTCAAGATCCGACGCCGCAAAACCCGCATGGCGCGCAACCCGCGCACGGGGGAGCCTGTGGAGGTCGCGGCCCGGCCAGTGCCGGTGTTCAAGCCGTCGAAGGAGCTGCGCATCATGGTGGCCGAGCCGACGGAGGCCGAGGAAGCGCCGCGCCCCTGACGAATCGGTAGTGCAAGGACCGGGAATACACCCCGTCGCCTCGCGCGGCGGGGTGTTTTCGTTCAGCGGTCCCGTGGGTAGCTTTGGCTCACGATGGCTGCGTTGCGCGTCCGGTGCCGGTTGTTCGCCCGTTACGCCGAGGTGGTGGGGCGGGAGGAGGTCGTGCTGGACCTGCCGGTCGACGCGGTGGTGGCGGACGCCGTCGCGCTCCTGCGCCGGCAGGTGCCGGGCGGCGAGGTGCTGCCGGAGCGTCCCCTCGTGGCCGTCAATCTCGCGCACGTCCTGCACACCGAACGCTTGCGGGATGGCGACGAGCTGGCGCTGCTGCCCCCGCTCGCTGGCGGGTGACGCATGGCGTTTGCCGTCCGCGACCCGATTCGCGTCGACGCGCTCCTGGCGGAGGTCGTCGGACCCGAGCGGGGCGGCACGGCGCTTTTCCTGGGAACGGTGCGCCGCAGCCCGGACGACGGGCCCGTCGTCCGCATCGAGTACTCTGCCTACCCCGAAATGCTCGAAGCCGAATTCGGCCGGATCGTGGGCGAAGCCCATGCCCGCTGGCCGGAGGCCCGCGTGACCGCCCGCCATCGGCTCGGCGACGTGCCACTCGGCGAGGCCAGCATCGCCGTCGCCGCGGCGGCCCCACACCGGGGGGACGCGTTCGACGCGTGCCGCTACGTGATCGAGGAGGCCAAGCGGCGGCTTCCGGTCTGGAAGCGCGAGGTGCTGGCCGACGGGGCGACGGTGTGGCGGGACAATGCCGGGGGTCGGGTGGCGAGCGGGACGCCGCCAGGAGGCGCCTGACCCATGGCGCTCGGCGTCGCGCTGATCGAGCCTCGCATCCCGCCCAACACGGGCAACATCGCGCGGCTGTGCGCGGCCACCGGGGCCGCACTCCATCTCATCGAGCCGTTGGGCTTCACCCTCGAGGACGAGCAACTGCGCCGGGCCGGGCTGGATTACTGGCCGGACGTGGACCTCTGGGTGCATCCCCATTGGCGCGCGTTCCGCGAGGCGGTCGCGCGCGACCGGTGTCTCTACTTCTCCTCCCACGGCACGCAGGCGTACGTCGGGGCGCCATACGCGCCCAACGCCGTGCTGGTCTTCGGCAATGAGACCGACGGGATGCCCGAGCGCATTCGCGAGAAGCACCCCGACCGGGTCTACCGCATTCCCATGGCGGCGGAGGTCCGGAGTCTCAATCTCGCCACCGCGGTCGCCGTCGTCGTCTACGAGGCGGTCCGCCAACTCGGGTTTTCGCTCGACGGGGAGGACCCCACGCCATGACCCTCACTCAGAGAAATCGGATGCTGCCATGCTGAACAAGATCACCGTGGTCGGCGCGGGGCACGTCGGAGCGACGCTCGCCCAGCGGGTGGCCGAGAAAGAACTGGCCCGCGAGGTCCTGGTCGTGGACATCCTCGAGGGCATTCCGCAGGGGAAGGCGCTCGACCAGTGGGAGTCGGCGCCCATCGAGGGGTTCGACACCCGGGTGAAGGGCACCAACGACTATGGCGACACGGCGGGGAGCGACATGTTCCTCGTCACTGCCGGCATCGCCCGGAAGCCGGGGATGAGCCGCGACGATCTGGTGCGCACCAACGCCGAGATCGTGAAGGCGGTGAGTCAGGAGATCAAGAAGGCCGCGCCCAAGGCGATGGTGATCGTGGTCTCCAACCCGCTCGACGTGATGTGCTGGGTGACCAAGCAGGTGACCGGGTTCCCGCGGGAGCGGGTGATCGGGATGGCGGGCGTGCTGGACACGGCGCGCTACCGCGCCTTCTTGGCCGAGGCGTTGCACGTGTCGGTCGAAGACATTCAGGCCATGGTGCTCGGCGGGCACGGGGACACCATGGTGCCGTTGATCTCGTACACGACCGTCTCGGGGATCCCCGTCACGCAGTTGATCGACAAGGCGACGCTCGACACGATCGTCGAGCGCACGCGGAACGGTGGGGCGGAGATCGTGGGCTATCTGAAGACCGGGTCGGCGTATTACGCGCCCGCGTCGGCGGCGGCCCAGATGGCGGAGGCGATCGTCAAGGACAAGAAACGGATCCTGCCGTGCGCCGCGTGGCTCGAAGGCGAGTATGGGCTGAAAGGGCTGTTTGTGGGGGTGCCCTGCAAGCTGGGCAAAGGCGGGCTCGAAAAGATCCTGGAGGTGGAGCTCACGGCCGATGAGAAGGCGGCGCTCACGAAGTCGGCCGAGGCGGTGAAGAAGACGATGGACACGGTGAAGGTGTAGGTCTCGCCGGCGGGGGGTCGCGTAGGCCGGCCCCCCGCCTGGTTTGACACGCCGTCACTCATCGGCGGCGGGTCGCTCGGGCCGCTGCAGTGAGCCGGTAAGGCGAGACCCAACTCCGGGCGCCGTCCTCGGACGTGGTTTCAGCGACCCCCGCCCAATTCGTGCAGCGATCCCCGACGCCCAGTTCGAGGCGGGCGGTGATCCCCGGTGGCGCGACCTGATGGTGCTAGCCGCCCCTTGACCCGCATCGATAAGTTACTGAAGGACCGCGTGCCCGAGTGGCCCTCGACACCTGAGTTGGGAACACGCCGACTCGTCCGGAGGCCAGATGCCTATCAAGTATGCCATCGATCAAGACCTCCGATTCGTGTACGCAGTTGCAGTGGGTCGGGTGACATTGTCCGAGCTAATGGACCATCTGACGCTGCTCGCGCAGGATGCCGCGTATCGCTCCCCGATGAAGAAGCTCGTCGACTACCGTGCCGGGCATGTGCTCGACATGAGTGTGGAGGAAACGAAGCGACTCACCGAGTTCAAGCTGCAGCACAATGACGTGTTTCGGGGCGAGCGGTGTGCGTTTCTTGTGAGTGACGACGTCGATTTCGGCCTCTCTCGAGTTCATGAGGCGTACGTCGACCAACTCGTCGATACCAGGGTGTTCAGGGATCTGCCCGCATTGCTCGAGTGGCTGGGTGTGGACGCGGATAGCCTCGAAGCGCTCGTCGACAAGGTCCGCCACTCGTAATCCCTGAGGGCGCCTACGTCGCGTTCGGAGCCCCACACCCGCGAGTTACGCCCTCTTCCGCCGGACGAACACACCACGTCCGCATGTGCCGGTCGCGATAGTATGTGACAGCGACTTCGATTGCACGCCGGCAGCGGGCTCCCGGGCGGGGTGCTATCCTGAAATCCATGTCTCTCTTCACTTCGGGCCGGGAGCGGCGCCTCTGGCTCTGGACGCTGGCCGTCATGGTGGCGATCTACTCCACCCTGGGACCGGCGCGGACGCTCGTCGACGCCTTGCGCGAGCGCAATCTGCTGCGGCTTTCATTCGCCCTCGTCCTGATCGCCGTAGTCGGGGTCATCGCGGCGCAGTGGGTCAGGAGGCGCCCCGGCTGGCGCGAGATCGGAGTAGCCCTTGGTGTCGCGCTGGCCTATCTGATGGTGTGGATCAGGTTAGGGAGTTGGGAGGAGCGCACCCATCTCATTGAATACGGCATCGTGGCCGCCCTCATCCACCAGGCGCTTCTCGAGCGCATGCACAATGGCCGCAGTGTCCCGATGCCGGCCGCTCTCACCGTGACGCTGACCGCGCTGTTGGGCCTGGGCGATGAAGGGATCCAGGCGATCTTGCCCAGCCGCGTTTTCGATTTCCGCGACGTCTTCTTCAACGCCCTGGCCGGGTTCATGGTGGTGGCGGCGCGGTTGGCGCTGGCACCGCAGCGGCGGCCGGGGTGGCGCGTGTGGTTCCTGTGGCTGCTGGCCGCTGCGATCGGGTGGGGGTGGGGGGTGTACTGGGGCTGGTTCATCAACACCGATCCCAAGACGTTGCAGGCCGTCCCCGCCGTGATCCTGGCAGGGTACCTGGGTGTTGTCGTGGGCGGGACCGTGATGGGGATGCTGCAATGGCTGGTCCTGCGGCGGCACGTGATCCGGGCGGGCCGGTGGGTGCTGGCCACCCTCGGGGGGGCGGCCGTCGCTGGCGTCGTGATCTTCGGCGTGGGTGCGTTCAATCGGGACCTCGGGTGGTTCGCAGGTGTGAGCTCATTCGGAACGGTGGTGGCGACCTTCCAGTGGTTGGTGCTGCAGGGGCAGGTCCCGCGGGCGGGCTGGTGGGTGCTGGCTGGTACCGTGGGCTGGGTCGTGGGAATGCCCCTGGGCGACATCGTTGGTCCGCCCGGGCTCGGGGCCGCCCATGGCGCCATAACCGGGACCGCGCTCGTCTGGCTGCTGCGTCAGCGACCCAGCCCGTCAGCCGCCGTTCCCGCCTGACACGCGCTTCCGCCTGCCGGGCGCGATGGTAGGCGGCGTGATCCGGCGCGCGGCAAGTTCCACGATGACGTCATTGACACACCGTGCCGCTGGCGAGCCGTCGCCGTCACCGGCGGGTCGCTCAGCCTTCTGTGTGCGTCGTTGCCCTGGCCGCTGCGCCCGCTCGCCTTGATGCGCTGTGCTCGCGCACTTGTCCTCGGCCGGTTTGCCGCGGAGGGCCCGGCTTCCTGACCCGAGGCGACCCCAGGCTCTGGCGGTCGATCGCGCTGCTGCTCTTGACAGCCCCCGACGCCCAGCATCCTAATGCGAACTGTTGTTGCCGAACCAGGGTTGGCTTCATCGCCCACCACCCCACGTCCGCCCTCACCGTCGACACGAGGGGAGATCACGGCACTGGACCTCCATGGGGCTACCACCGTTCACTCGTATCGGCAGGCCATCGATTGCGCCTACAAGGTGATGGATCCGTCGACCCGAGGGGGCGTGTGCAAGGCCATTGCGAAGCTCCCCACCCCCGGCGACGTGCAGCATCTGCAGGGCGACGATCGTGACGATTGGTACATCAGGGTCCTGGACGAGGCTGGCCTCAATCGGTTGACCTGGCGACCCGGTACCGCACGCTTCCTGCAGGCCGCCGAGTGGATCCTACACGATACGGGGCAGTACAAGCTGATCGGGCTGCACGGCAGCATCGGCGGGCACGCGGTCGCCGTTCATCTCGGGTCCGATGGTCCGACGTTCATGGACCCGAACCTGGGCGAACTCAAGTTTCCGGCTCCCGGCAATTTCATGACGTTCTTCCCGAAGTTCGTGCGGTTGTACACGGCGAAGGACAGTCCCACGTCGCCAGTCAAGAAATTCGATTGGGTGATCGTGCGGAATTTCGGTCACACGCGGGCGAGGCCGTAGCGCGACGAGCGCCTGCGGCTGCTCGATTCGTTCCGACTTTCCCGACTAGCCCCTACGGGTCACACCGCCAGCTCTCGTCGCGTCGCCTCGTACAGTCGGGTCCAGAGAAGCAGGCCGGCGCCACCGATGACGGGGGAGGTCACGAGACCCGGGAAGTAGCCGCCCGTGAGGATGGCGAACAGGGGGTGTGCGACGCCGTTGACGATTCCCGCTCAGCGCGCCGTGGACCGGTGATCACGCGGCGGAGTGGTGGCGGCTGCACATGCCCACGAACACCGAGCTGTACGTGCCGGCGTCCGCCATGGGTTGAGACCGGTCGCGCGCGAGGTCCTCGCCCTGTACCACGAAGCCCTCTCAGACCTTCAGGTCGAAGTGGAGTTCCTCGTGGAGTCCAACTGCCCGTCGCACGACATGGTGACGAGTCGATTCCGTGCCGCGCTGATTGCGGAGGACTGGCTCGTCACCGATCTGGCGGAGCGGCTGCTGCTCGCGAAGAAGCGATGATCAGGTCGGCGTGCTGCGGCCCCGATACCCAATTCTTGCGCCACCGCCCCCCCGGGGTACGTTTGCGCGATCCCCCAAAAGGAGGCGGTCATGCCTCGGCTCGCGCTGCTCTGCTGCGTTCTGTGCCTGTTGGTGCCGAGCACCCTCAACGCCCAGGGCGTCCTGGTGGTGTCCCAGAATAAGTGCGCGCTGGACAAGCAGGGGCAGCTCCGGCAGACGAACGACTCGCTCTGGATCCCGATTGCCCAGGAGCTGGTGAACGAAGGCAAACTGACGGCTGCCGGATCCGCCTACCACGCGTGGGGCGACGAATGGAACGTCGTCCTCTGGTACACGGCGGCCGACACGGAGGCCTTCTTCTCGGCGTTCAGCGAGCTGGTGGGTCGCTTCAACCAGCGCCACCCCGGCCTCATGGGGCAATTCCAGTCCTGGTGCTCGGAGCACAAGGACAGCATGTACTCCCAAGGCAGGAGCACCACTCCCGCCCCGCCCGCGACCCCGCGGGACGACT
>JBFGDF010000004.1:0-58801 GCA_041580775.1 Gemmatimonadales bacterium | reverse complement strand
CGCCGCTCCGCCTCGGGATCGTCATGACCATCCTCAACATGGTCCTGAATGTGATCCTGATCCGCGGGCTGGGGCCGATCCCGGCGTTCGGCACGGCCGGCGCGGCGATGGGCACCGTGATCGCCGGCGGGCTGGTGAGCGGCTACGCGATGCTGCGCCTGTTCTCGGGTGGCTGGGTGGTGGGGTTTCCGCGGGGCCTGGGGATCCGGCCGGACTGGTCGATCATCCGGGCGCTGTTTCGCTTCGGGCTCCCCACGGGGCTCCAAGGCGTCGCGATGAACGTGGGCGGCGTGCTGCTGTTGCGCTTCGTGGGCTCGCTCGAGCGCAGCGCGGAGGCGCAGGCCGCCTACGCCGTCGGCTACACCGAGCTGTTCTCCTTCATCACGTGGACGTCCATCGGCCTCATGGGCGCCACGGCCGCGGTCGCCGGGCAGAATCTGGGCGCCGGGCGACCGGACCGCACCATCCACGCCGTGCACGTGGCGGCCCGGTTCGGGCTGGGCGTCGCGGTGGTGGTGGGCGCGCTCTTCCTGCTCATCCCGCGGGCGCTCCTCGCGGTCTTCGGCATGGAGGATCCAACGGTCGTGGGACTCGGCGTGCAGCTGCTCGGGTTCCTGAGCGTCTCCGGGCTGTTCATCACCGTCGCGCTCACGTACACGGGCGGACTGCAGGGGACCGGCGACACGCGGAGTCCGTTCTACATCTCGGTCGTGTCGCAGATCGTGGTGCCGCTGGGTCTCTGCGCGGTGCTGGACGCCCTGCGCGGCCTCCAGCCGGCAGACATCTGGGTCGCCATCGTCCTGGGGCACGCGACGCGCTGCGTCTTGAGCGTCGTGCGGTTCCGCCAGGGCAAATGGCGGGACATCGCGGTGGACATCGAGCCGGCGCGGGCGTGACGGGCGTCGGCGCGCACTCTAGCCACAGTCGCCCGGCGGGTCTATTGTAGTGCCGCCCCGCGCCTCCCGCTCAGCCTGGGATCGGCGCCGGCTGAGGGAGCCGCATGGAGACGCACGTCCATGATGTCCTCGTGATCGGCGGGGGCGGCGCCGGTCTGCGCGCCGCCATCGCCGTCGCCGAAGCCGATCCCACGCTCAGCGTGGCGATCGTATCCAAGGTCTATCCCATGCGGAGCCACACGGTCTCGGCCGAGGGCGGCGCGGCCGCCGTCGTCAAGTCCGACGACAGCCTCGACGCCCACGCCTACGACACGATCAGCGGTGGGGACTGGCTCGCCGACCAGGACGCCGTCGAGACGTTCGTGCGCGAGGCGCCGGCGGAGATGATGCGGCTCGAGCACTGGGGTTGCCCCTGGAGTCGCGAGTCCGACGGCCACGTGGCGGTGCGCGCCTTTGGCGGGATGAAGATCCGGCGCACCTGGTTCGCCGCCGACAAGACGGGCTTCCATCTGCTTCATGCCCTCTTCCAGACGTCGCTCAAGTACGACGGCGTTGCGCGCTACGACGAATGGTTCGTGACTCGCCTGCTGGTGGATGACGGGCGCTGTCAGGGCGTGGTGGCGCTCGAGCTGGCGACCGGCGAAATCCACGCGCTGCTTGCCAAGGCCGTGATCCTCGCGACGGGCGGCGGTGGGCGCGTGTTTCCCTTTACGACCAACGCGAACATCAAGACCGGTGACGGGATGGCGTTGGCCTACCGCGCGGGCGTGCCCCTCAAGGACATGGAGTTCGTCCAGTACCATCCCACCGGACTCCCGTTCACCGGCATTCTGATCACGGAGGCCGCGCGTGCCGAGGGGGGATGGCTCCTCAACAAGGACGGCTACCGCTATCTCCAGGACTATGACCTCGGGGAACCCGCGCCCACGCCGGTGATGCGCTCCATGGAGCTGGGGCCGCGCGACCGGCTCTCCCAGGCGTTCGTCAAGGAGGTGGAGCAGGGTCGTGCCGTCGAGACGCCGTACGGGCACGCGGTGCATCTGGACGTGCGCCATCTCGGGGCGCACGTAATCGAGGCCAAGATCCCGTTCGTGCGGGAGCTGTGTCTCAAGTACGAGCACCTCGATCCGGTCCGGGAGCTGATTCCGGTGCGGCCCGTGGTGCATTACATGATGGGGGGGGTGCATACCGACGTTCGCGGGGCGACCCCGCTGCCCGCGTTGTTCGCCGCCGGTGAGACAGCCTGCGTGAGCATCAATGGGGCCAACCGGCTGGGGTCGAACTCGCTGACCGAGCTGCTGGTGTTCGGGGCGCGCGCGGGAGCGGCAGCGGCCGAGTACGCACGGGCGACGTCCGCGCCGGGTGCCGCGGCGCGCGCCATGGCGCACGACGAGGAACGGCGTATCCAGCGGGACGTCCGCAACCGGCCGGGCGGGGGCGACCGAATCGCCGCGGTGCGGACGGCCCTGCAACACGCGATGGAAGCCGGGGTGGGCATCTACCGCGCCGCGACAGGGCTCGCGGAGGCCGCGGCCGCGGTGGCGGCGCTGCGACCGCGCGCCGCGCGCGTGACACTCGACGACCGCAGCCTCACGTTCAACACGGAGGTGGTGGCGAGCCTCGAGCTCGAGAACCTCCTCGACGTGGCCGAGGCGACGGTGCACGCGGCGCTCGCGCGGCGCGAGTCGCGGGGTGCACACCAACGCACCGACCATCCCCAGCGGGATGATGCCCGGTTCCTGGCGCATTCGTTGGCGTATCGCGTGCCGGAGGCACCGCCCCGCATCGAGTTGCTCCCGGTCACCATCACCCGCTGGCCCCCGGGCGAGCGGGTCTACGGACGGTGACCGTGCCGCAGACCGTGACCGTGGACGTGCAGCGGTACCGGCCCGAGGCGGAGCGCACGCCAACCTGGCAGCGGTTCGAGGTTCCGTTTCAGCCGGAATGGATGGTGCTCGACGCCCTCAACTACATCAAGGATCATCTGGACGGCACGCTGTCCTACCGCTGGTCGTGCCGCATGGGGGTGTGCGGCAGCTGCGGCATGATGGTCAACGGCACGCCGTCGCTCACCTGTGCGACGTACCTCGAGACGCTGCTCCCCGGCCCGATCCGGGTCGAGCCGTTGCGCGGCTTCCCGGTGATCCGGGACCTGGTGGGGGACCTGAGCGACTTCCTGACAAAGCTCCGGCGCGTGACGCCCTGGATCGTGCGCGAGATCGAGCGCCCGCTCGCTGACGGCGAGCACCTCCAGACGCCGGACGAGTTGGCGGAGTTCAAGCGGTACAGCATGTGCATCAACTGCATGCTGTGCTACGCCGCGTGCCCCATCTACGAGCTCGAGCCGGAGTTCCTCGGTCCGGCGGTGATCGCGCTGGCGCAGCGCTACAACCTGGACTCGCGCGACGAAGGGCAGGAGGGCCGGACCGACGTGATCTCCCAGCACGACGGGATCTGGGCCTGCACGTTCGTAGGGGAGTGCTCCACCGTGTGTCCCAAGGACGTGGACCCGGCCGGCGCCATCCAGCGCTACAAGCTGGATGCGGCAGTGGGATGGGTGCGCGCCCTGGCCCTTCCGTTCGGGAGCCGGAAGGCATGACGAACCCGGCCTACCGTCGGTTCCACCCGCGGTGGCACCGCGCGCGGATACCCATCTTCTGGTGGCTCCGGAAGCTCTCCTACACGCGGTTCATCGTGCGTGAGCTCACGAGCGTATGCGTCGCGTACACCGCGATCTTGCTGCTGGTGCAGGTGTGGATGGTGGACGCCGGCCCGGACCGCTTTGAGCGGTTCACCGCCTGGCTCGCCTCACCCGTCGTGACCGGGGTTCACGTGGTGGTGCTCGTGGGACTGCTGTTCCACACCCTCACGTGGTTGCATTTGGCTCCGCGCGCGCTGATCCTGCGGGTCGGCCGCTGGCGGGTCCCGGGCGCGGCCGTGTTGGCGGGACACTACGCGGCCTGGCTCGCGGTCTCGGGAGGCGTGCTGTGGATCGTGCTCGGCCGGTGACGGTACGGCGTTCGCGCGAGCCGGCCCTCTGGCTGCTGTTCAGCGCCGGCGGGACGCTCGCGGCGCTGGGTCTGCCGGCGGTGGTGTTCGTGCTCTGGGTTGGTCCGGCGGTCGGCTGGGTGGCCGTACCGCCGCACGGGACCCTGAGCGCGCTGTTGGGGGGTGCCGGGGTTCGGCTCGTGCTGTTCGTCGTGATCGCGCTGGCGCTCTACCATTGGGCGCACCGGTTCCGCTACACGCTGTACGACGGCCTGCAGCTGTATCACCTCCATCAGCTCATCGCCACGCTGACCTACGGGGTCGCAACGCTGCTCACGGTGGCGAGTGCGATGGTGCTCTTCCTGTGAGGGGGTGCGGGATCGGTCGCCCGGGGATATGGTACAAGAGAGAGTTGGAGATCGCCGCGGGAGGTTCGTCATGTTCACGTTGAAACAGCTGTCACGGGACGGAATCGAGGCGGCGCTCGAGAAGGCCGAGCGCTACCGGCTGCTCAACGAGCCGTGGGAGGCGGAGAGCATCTGTGCCGACGTCCTGGCTGTCGATCCGGCGAATCGCCAGGCCATCATCACGATGCTGCTCTCGCTCACCGACCGGTTCGAGCGGGAGCCCGGGGCCGCGACGGGGGCACGCGAGCTGCTGTCCCGCCTGGAACGGGAATACGACCGCCACTACTACGAGGGGATCATTCACGAGCGGCGCGGGAAGGCCGCGTTGGCGCAGAATCGCCTGGGAGGCGGGCCGCTGGTGCACGACGCGCTGCGGCAGGCGATGACGTGCTATGAGGCGGCCGAGCGGCTGCGGCCGCCCGGCAATGACGACGCCATTCTCCGCTGGAACACGTGCGCCCGGCTGATCATGGCGCACGAGCACGTGCGGCCCGGGACCGCCGAGCGGGCGGTGCCGGTGATGCTCGAGTAGCCGCCGCGGGACCGGTGGGTCTACGCGCCCGGTAGATAGAGCTCCGGCTCGCCGGTGGTCGTCGACCGCCGGACCCGCATGCGGCGACTGACGCGGTTCTGACCCCACATCCCCGACAGCGCGCGCTCGGGATCCGGATCGTCTGCGCGCGCCGGGTGAAGGAACGCGGTGCCGCACGCCCCGCAACGGTGCACGCGCTTCCAGGTCTCGAGCACCCGGGCGTAGATGCTGCGTCGGTAGATGCGCGCGGCGGCTTCTTGCGCCTGGTACGACAGCCCCCACAGCACCCCCGCGAAGAGCAGCAGGAAGGCGCCCAACAGGAACAGCCAGGGGCGCGTGAGCACCAGTCCCGCGAGCAGCAACACGGGCGCCGCGGCGCCGCAGCGGATCGCCCACGTGCGGCGCTCGGCGCCGCCGTCCGGCGGCGCCCAGGCCGGCAGCGGGGCTGCCCCTCGCAACTCAGCGTAGTCGGCAGGGATCGAGCCGTCGGTCGGGAGTGCCGCGCTGTGGCGCACGAGCGTGGCCAGGCGGGTCCACGTCGAGGCGCGCGGCACGCCAGGCGTGCGGGCCTCGCGCAAGGCGCCAAGCCGTGTGGCGTTGCCACTCCCGCAGGACGGACAGGCGGGGCCCCCCGCACCGGCTTGGCCAGGCGCAGGCAGCGGCGCGCCGCAGTGCAGGCAGTAGGCGGCCGGTTGCGGCACGTCGCGGCCACAGTGGGGGCACGGCGAGCGGTCGGGCGTGGTCACGAATCCCAACTCCGCGGAGACCTGCGTACCCTGCAGGCTCGACGCGGTGTCGGCAAGGGTGGCCAGCCGGGCGGACCTAGCCCGGCTCCTTCCGGACCGCCACCGTCCCGACCGGCGCCCGGATCCACTTGAGGATCTCCCGCAGCGTGGGGGGCTTGCCCGTGAGCAGCACCCCGATCCGGAACACCTTGGCCGCCGCCCAGAGCGCGAGCCCGATCGACACGATCAGCAGCGCGGTCGTGGCTACGTACTCCCACAGCTCCGGCGGGCCCGCGGCCCGGTTCATCATCACGAACGGCGTGAACGGCGGGATGAACGACATCACCTTGGCGAGTGCGCCGTTGGGATCCCGCCCGATCGGCAACATCGCCAGCAGCGGGATGATGAGCAGGATCGTGATGGGGCCCATCAGGTTCTGGGCCTCCTTGAGCGTGTTGCATACCGCTCCGATGCCCACCAGCATCGCCGCGAACAGCAGATACCCCAACAGGAAATACGCCACGAACGACGCCAGGTAGACGGGATCGCGCGTGAGCACCGTGAGATCGAGGCCCACGGGTGCGCCGAGCAGCCCCGGGACGTACTTGGTGATGAAGAAGAAGGCGAGGATCCACGACGCGATGATGGCGAATCCCGTCTGGGCGATGCCGGTAATCTTCCCGGCCATCAGCTCCACCGGCGACACCGACGACAGCAGCACCTCGATGATCCGGTTGGACTTTTCCTCCACAGTGTTCGTGAGCAGCATCTGGGCGATCGTGAACACCGCCACCCAGAGCAGGTAGACGAAGATCAACGGCGCCCACTGCCGCAGCTTGTCCTGCGCGCTCACGTCTTCGGTCTCGCCGGCGCCCGTGACCTTGCGGGCCTCGAACCGCACCGGCTCGCGAATCCACTCGGCGATCGCCGGATCGATCTGCTCCTGCTCGAGCCGCCGCGCCTGGACCGCGTTGGTCACCAATTCCCCGAACCAGTCGCGCAGGTCACTGTCGGTGAGGTTCTTCGAGCGGTATTCCGATCCGGCGCTGCTCCGCACCGGGTCCGCGCCGATGATGAAGTAGGCAAACAGGGCTTCGTCCCGCACCCGCCGATTGAGCGTGTCCTCCGCCGCGGCCGACTGCGCATCGAGCACCGGCTCGACGAGCACGAACCGCTTGGCCCCCGCCGCCACCTGCTCGCGTACGGCCTCCAGCACCCACCCGGAGCGGTCGAGCACGGCGAACGGCCGTGCCTGGCGGGTCTTCTCGAGCAGGGCGGGCACGACGATCGCGGCCGTGAGGATCAGCGGGAAGATGAGGATCCCAATCCAGAAGCTCTTCGTGCGGACGTTCTCGAGGAATTCGCGTTGGGCCACCAGCCAGATCTTACGCATGAGTCTTCCCTCCCACCGCGCGCACGAAGATCTCGTGCAACGACGGCTCGCGCGTGTCGAACCGCCGGATCGCGATCCGGTCCACCAGCAGCCGCAGCAGATCCTGGGTGCTGGCGCCGTCCTCGAGCGTGAGCTCGGCGTGTTTGCCCGAGTCGTTGACCCGCGCCACCCGCGGCAGCCCGCGGAACACCCCTCCGTCGCCGTCGTAGTCGATGATGACCGTGCGCGGGCCGCCGGCCTTGACCGCTGCCAGCGGGCCGTCGAGCACCTTCTTGCCCTTGTTGATCAGCAGGATGGCGTCGCAGAGCTTTTCGGCCTGCTCCATCACGTGCGTCGAGAAGATGACCGTGCGTCCCTGACGCTTGAGCTCCAGGATCAGCTCGATCACGATCTCCACGTTCACCGGATCCAGACCGGAGAAGGGCTCGTCCAGGATGACCAGCTCCGGATCGTGAATCAGCGTGGCGAGGATCTGGACCTTCTGGCTCATGCCCTTCGACAGGGTCTCGCACTTCTTGTCCGCCCAGTCGCCCAGATCGAACCGGTGGAGCAGCTGGCGCGCCCGGGTGTTGGCCGGGTTGGCCGCCATGCCCTTGAGTCGGCCGAAGTAGGAGACCAGCTCGGCCGCTTTCATCTTCTTGTAGAGGCCCTTCTCCTCCGGCAGGTAGCCCAGCCGGTCCTTCACGGCTTCCGGATTGGGGTCGCCGAGCACCGTGATGGTGCCCGAGTCGGGGTAGAGGATGCTCATGAACATCCGGATCGTGGTCGTCTTGCCAGCGCCGTTGGGCCCGAGGAATCCGTAGATCGTCCCCCGGGGCACGACGAGCGAAATCTCGTCGACAGCCCGGAACTCGCCAAAGGCCTTGGTCACGCGGTCGAGCGTGAGCGCGTGGTCCACTGGATTACCTCCCGGAATGTCCCCACGCGGCCACTGCGGCCCCGAGGAGCCCCGCATCGGGGTTGGTCACCACGCGAACCGGTACGCCTGCCATGAAGCCGGCAAACCGTCCCTTGTCGCAGAATGCCGTGAGGAATCTACCGTCGGTAAGCGTGGGGAGGATCTTGGGTGCGATCCCGCCCGTGACATAGACGCCGCCTCGCGCCTGAATGGTGAGCGCGAAATTGCCGGCCTGGGCGCCGAACACCGACACGAGCAGGTCGAGGGCGTGGACGCACAGGGCATCGGATCGATTCAGTGCCCGAACGGAAATCGCCGCGGCCGGATCGCCGTCCGCCATGGCCTGGCGGGTTTCGGGCCGCACGGCCCCGGGCTCGCGGGCGGCGAGGAACTCGTAGACGTTGACCAACCCCGGTCCCGAGACGACGCGCTCATACGACACGTGCCCGAACCGCTCGTGAAGGGCGTCGGCCAACTCCCGCTCGAGCGACGTCCGGGGCGCGAAGTCCGCGTGGCCGCCCTCCGACGGATACGACTGCCAGCGGTCGCCGCCCCACAGCAGAAACCCCTGGCCCAGGCCCGTGCCCGGGCCGATCACGGCGATCGGCGCGTGCGCCACGGGCTCCCCTCGCTGGAGCTCCACCACGTCCGATGGCGTGAGCCTTGGGATGGCATGTCCCAGCGCCACGAAGTCGTTCAGCAGAGTGATCGGAATCCCCATCGCCCGCTCCACGGCGTCCGCCTCGATATGCCAGCCGAGGTTGGACAGCCTGCTCGCCCCGTCCACCACGGGGCCGGCGATGCCGATGCAGGCGCGCGCCGGTGGTGGAGCCGGGGTGTCCAGGAACTCCTGCAGAAAGGGGACGAGGCCGTCGTGGCGCGCACTCGGCGCGCGGTGCACCCGGAGGAGGCGGCAATGTTGGGCGTCGACCTCGACGACGGCCAACCGGACGTGCGTCCCGCCCACGTCGCCGGCGAGCACTCTCACGCGGCCTCCCCCTCGCAACGGGCGGTGCGCGCGGCCGCGCGGCCCCCGATCCAGCTCGGTGTTCCCACGTCGCTCGTCATGTCCGCTCGTCCGCTCCGTGACCTGAGGATTCCAGCCGGGAACGCTGGGAGAGTGTGCAGGCTGGGCACTCATCTCGCAACGCGGCGCCATCCCTGGTGGTTTGTGACACGGGTCCTATGGACTGCCACGGCCGGGCCGTAGGTTCGGGGTCCACCGCCGAGGATCCCTGCGTGCCCCGACCTCCCGAGAAGCCCGATCCCATGGCCAAGGCCGTGGACCAGCTGCTCCGGCAGTTGCCGCACGCCGATCCGACGCTGCGCCAGCCACGGCCGGCCCGGCCCGCCGGCGCCGCGACGCCACCCCGACCCCAGCCGGTTGTCGCACGGCCCGCCCTCACCGCCCAGCAGGTGGCCGGCGTGTGGGCCCGGCTCGCGGCCGCCGGCCTGTTCGGGGTTGCGGTCACGCAGTGGCCGTACCCCACCGGCTGCGGCTGGTGGCTGGTGCTCTACGGCGTTGTGGTGGGGTGCGTATTGGTGGCGGCGGGCTGGGCGGCGACGACGGCCTGGCGGCATCGCCTGGCGATCGCGCATGGGTGCGCGCTGGTGGTGGCGTTCTGGGGAATCGTGCTCGCCGCGGAGCAAGTCCTGCCGCGCATCGGGTACGCGGCGGAGACGATGACTTGGCGCTGCGAGGGGCCCGGGCCCGCGGGTCGCCGTTAGGCCGACGCGACCGCGCGCACCGGCTCGGCTGCCGTCCCCGGCAGCGATTCCACGCGGTGGGGGACCGCAGGCAGAAACCGCGCGGTGATGACGGCGGCGCGCGCCACCGCACGATTGACCAGGACCGGCCGCAGCCGGGCCGAGAACAACTCGGCAGCAAACGTGAGATGCTCGAGCGTCCGTTCGGCCGGGACCAGGCGCTCGCCCCCGCGCAGGCGCGCGACCTCACTGAGGATGGACGCCCGGTGGCGGGCCAGAAACGCATCGAGCGGCTGGGCACGCTTGCCGCGGCCGTTCGTCGCGACCAGCGGCCGCAGCGCCCGCCCATACTCGTCCCAGCGCCGACCGAACCCGTCCGGCGCCTGGCTGACCCGCTCCACCCGCTCCGGTGACAATGCCAGCCGCAGGCCGCTGGTGTCGTGCGTGACCGTCAGCGGCTGCAGATCATAGAGCGTCCGCCGCCAGAGACCGCGCCAGCGCCGCTGCCGGAACGCGAGCCGCGTCATGAGCCGGTCCCACGCCTCGAGGCGCACCACCGTATCATCGAAGTAGCTGTCGAAGAGGACCACGCGGTCGGCGTCCGCCCCCATGGCCGTCACCCAGTGGTCCCATTGATCGACGCACAGCAGCACCGGCACCCGCGCGGCGAGCAGGCGCGCCAGCGTGTGCCGCGCTCCGCGCGCCGTCCGATGTCGCACCAGGCCCAGCTCGCACCCATGAGCGGCGGCCGCCCGCCGCAGCTGGGTTTCATCGGTGCCGTCCCGTTCGGAGCTGCCGGCGATCCGGGCGAGGTCGTTCTCGTGGGCGAACACCCCCCACCCGAGCAGTCCGTGCTTGAGCGCGAACGGCCCGCATTGCCAGGAGTTGGGTTGACTGTAAAGCGCCATATTACAATGAGTTAAGCCGCATCTTGGGCTCTCGGGACTCCGCAATATACCCGGGTGTCAAAGGGGGGGTCCGGACCGAAAACGGGCCTCCGGACCCCAAATCCATGCCGGGACGAGGACTACGGGATTTCAGCCGAAAAACCGAATATATACCGAAGAAACGCCGCTCGAAAGTGCCTGTCTCAGCGGGCGGGCAGCTCGAGCAGCCAGAGGTTGGCGGGCGCACCGAATAGCTCCGCCGATCGCTCGACCTCGGCGATGAGTCGCCGGCCGCCCCCGGCGGCCACGCGATGCACCGGACCGCCTGCGCGCAGCGTGCCGGCGGTGCCACTGACCGGGTCGAGCCACCAGATGCTCTCCGTGCCCGTCGCGGCGACCAGGCGGCCGTCAATCACCGCGAGGTCCCGTACCGGTCCGGCGAACGCGGCAACGGCGCGCAGGCTGCCGTCTTGGGCGAGCGTGTGCACGGTGGTCGAATCGGAATCCCTGATCACGTACAGCGGTCCCGCGGGGTCGCCGCCCGGGACCTGACGGAGCGAGGCGGTGGGGACGTCGAGCTCGTAGAGTGCCAGGCCCACGAGCACCGTGTCCGTCAGCCGTTCGGCGCCGCCGCCTTTCACCTTGAAGATCCAGTCATACGCGGCGATGAACCGGACGGTGCGGTCGTCGGTCCAGGCGAGCTTGGTGGCGGTGTTGAACAGCCGCCCGTCGGCGCGCGGGCTGCCGAGCCGCAGGCGCAGGTGGGGCATCCGCATGGAGTCGAGGTGGGCGACTGCGAGCTCGTGCGTCCACGCGGCGAGGGCGCTGGTGCGGGCCCCGCGCTGCCAGACGAACGCCATGCGGCGCCCGTCGCCGGCGATTGCCGGCTCTAGCCAGGTGCTGACGAAGGTATCCGCCGGGGTCGGCGTTGGGGGGCAATGCAGGGCCACGAGGGAGCCGCCGTCCGGGGGCAGCAGCGCCACGCAGCGGGCCGCCGGCTCCCGCGCGGGATCATACCGGCTGTAGGCGACGATGCCGGCATTCACGGACGGGGCGCGGTCGTCGCCGGGGTTGAACGAGAGTTGGCGTGGAATCGTCGTCGAGGCCGGTCCGCGGGGCGCGGCGGCGTCGGGCTGGAACGGTTCGGAGTGCGCGCAGGCCCCGAAGACCAGGAAAAGGACGGCGACCGCGGTGCCGGGCCGGCGCCCGTCGCTCATACCGCCGACGTGATGCGATCGAGCATGCTTCGAATCTTGACGAGCAGGTCCTGCGGCAGCCACGGCTTGGGCAGCAGCTCGCCGTCGACCGGGGGGCCGCCGTCTGGTCCCGTGCCGCCCGTGTACCCGGTGGTGAATAGGAAGGGGATGCGCACGCCGTGCCCTCGCGCCGTGCGGCACAGTTCCATGCCGCTCATGCGTGGCATGATCATGTCGCTGACCACCAGCGCGATCGACGGCGTGCGCAGCAGGACGTCCAGTCCCTCCTGGCCGTCAATTGCCACGTCCACCCGGTAGCCGTGTCGCACGAGGAGCCGGCGCAGCGACTCCCGAATGGCGTCTTCGTCCTCGACCACCAGAAGGTGTTCCGCACGCCCTCGGGCGACGCGCGCGTCTGCGGGTCCCTTGGTGGTGGCCGCGCCCGCAATCAGCGGCAGCTCGATCGTCACGGCGGTGCCCCGTCCTGGGGCGCTCGTGATGTCGATTACCCCGTCGTGCCGTTGCACGAGCCCGTACACGATCGAGAGGCCGAGACCGGTCCCCTGGCCGGGTGGCTTGGTCGTGAAGAACGGCTCGAACATGTGGGCCTGGGTGGCCTCATCCATCCCGATGCCGGTGTCGGCCACGACGAGACGGGCCGCGGCGCGGTCGCCCCGCGTGACGCGCGTCAGGGACACGGTGATCCGGCCGTGTTCCGTCAGCGCGTCCCGCGCGTTGGCCACGAGATTCAGCAACACCTGCGCCAGCGCGCCCTGGTCGGCCCGGACGACGAGCGCCTGGTCGGGCAGTTCCACCGCGAAGTCGATCCGCTCGGGCACGAGCCGACGCAGCATCGTGCCGTTGTCGTCGAGCAGCGCCGTGAGGTCGGTCGGCTTGCGTTCGAGCAGGTCGCGCCGGCCGAACGCGAGCAGCTTGCGGGTGAGCTCCGAGCCGCGGTGGGCCGCGGCCTGGATGGCCTCGGCGTCGGGGAGCAGCGCGGGCGCCACGTCCTGCAGGCTCTCGGCGAGCAGGTGCGCGTTCGCCATGATCGCCGTGAGCAGGTTGTTGAAGTCGTGCGCGATGCCGCCGGACAGACGGCCGAGTGAGTCGAGCTTCTGGGCGTGTCGCAGCTGCGTCTCCAGCAGCAGGCGCTCGGTTACGTCGCGCGCGACGGTGACCGTGCCGGACACCTCCCCGCTCGGGGCGAGCCACGGGTGGAGGGCCACGATGTAGGTGCGATCGCCATCGGCCGTCTTGAGCCGGCGTTCGCGGGTCACCGGGGCGCGGGTCTCGAGCACCCGCTGATCGGTCGCCCGCACGTCGGCGGCGAACTCGGGCGGAAACAGATCCTCCGGCGTGCGGCCCACGATCTCGCTGACCGGCCGGCCGATGGCGCGGGCGGCCGCCTGGTTGACAAGCACGTAGCGGCTGGTGGCGTCCTTGACCAGGACGAGGTCGGGCGAGCCCTCCACGACCGCGCGGAGCAGCTGGTGCTGCTCGCGCAATGCGGCCTCCGCGGTACGGATCTCCTCCATGCGGACCGCGAGCTCCGCATTGCTGGCGGTCAGCGCGCGCGTGCGGGCGGCGACCGCCGCTTGGAGCTGGGCCTGCCGGCTGGAGATCAGGGCCGCGATCACGGTGCCGAGCGCGACGATGATCGCGAGCGCGGCGCGCACGGACCACACCGCCGACGAGGGGGCGTGCCAGCCGTCCGCCGGGACGGCGCCGATCGTCCACGACCGGTCCGGTAGATTCACGGCAATCGTCACCGGGTCACGAGCGAACACGTCCGGCGGCCCGAACAGGACCTTGCGCTCGCGATCGCGGACCGCTTTGAGCAAGGCGTCGTCCGGGTCGGCGAGCCCGGCCTCGACGAAGAGCGGTTGCAGGTCCATCACGACCGCCACGAGCCCGAACCGCGGGTCGTCGCGCGGGAACGTCGCGAGCCGTGCGACGAGCCCGCGTCCCCCCTGCAGCAGATCGATGGGACCGGACAGGACCACGGTGTTCGAGTTCAGGGCCCGCAGGACGTCCCGGCGGATCAGCTCCCGGGGATCGGCGAGCAGGTTGTACCCGGCCGCCGCGCGGTTCTCCTCGGGATGCGACGTGTAGCGGATGATGCCGCCGTGCACGTACTGCAGGGCCCGGATGCCTTCGATGCTGGAGTGCAGTCCTTCGGCGAACGCGTCGAGGTCGTCCCGCCAGCGCGGGCCGGGCGGTCCCGACTCCAGGAAGGCACGCATGGCCGGCAGGGCATCGAGGCGGCGGGCGATCGCCTGCTCGAGCGCCTCGTGGTAGGGGTGGACGGTCGTCTGGAGGGTGGTCCGTTGCCGCTCGAGCTGCAGGTGAAGCAGCTGCCGCTCGACGAGCGAGGCCACTGCCGCGAGCAGGAGAAACGTCAGCCCGGTCGCGACCACGGTCATGCGTTGCGACGTGCCGGGGCGCAGCCAGCGGGCGGGGGCGGCCAGAACGGCCTTGAGGAACCGCATCCGTACAGTATACTCGGCCACTGAAAACCGGGTAAGCGCGGGGCCACTATATTTCCGGCCATGGACACCGATTCTCCGCTCGCTCAACGACTTGCCGTCTATCCGTCCGTCCTCGTGGGATACTCGGGGGGAATCGATTCGGCGCTGGTAGCCGTCGTGGCCCGCCGGGTCCTCGGGCCCGCGCGGATGCTGGCGGCGCTCGGCGTGAGTCCGTCGCTCTCGGCCGCGCAGCGCGCGCAGGCCTGGGCGGTGGCACGCCGGTTCGACGTGCCGCTCGAGGAGATCGCAACCGACGAGCTGGCGGACCCGGGGTACGTGGCGAATGCTCCCACCCGCTGCTTCTTTTGCAAGCGCGAGTTGTGGACGCGGCTGGGCGCGCTCGCGGCGACCCGCGGGTTCGCGGTCGTGGTCGACGGGACCAACGGCGACGACGCCGGCCAGCACCGGCCGGGGACGGCCGCCGGCGCGGCCGCCGGCGTTCGGTCGCCGCTGCGCGAGGCCGGGTACACGAAGCAGGACGTGCGGCACGAAGCCCGGCAGCTGGGGATCCCCATTTGGGACGCGCCGGCCGCACCATGCCTTGCGAGCCGGCTCACGTACGGCCTCGAGGTCACCCCTGCCCGCCTGCACCAGGTCGAAGGCGCCGAGCACGCGCTGCGCGCGCTGGGGATCGCCGGGGATCTGCGGGTCCGCCACACGGGTGACGAAGCCCGAATCGAGGTGCGCCCCGATCAGTTGGAACTCGTGCGGCACGCGCGCGCGACGGTGGTGGAGCAGCTTCTCGCGCTCGGGTTCGGGCGCGTGACGCTGGACCGGGCCGGGTACCGCAGTGGCAGTCTGTTGGACCGGCGCGCGCCGGACGTCGAGTTGCTCGGCGAGCAGCCGTAGCGGTGCGGCTCTTCGTCGCCATCAACCTGCCCGACGACGTGCGCCAGGCGATCTTCCGCGCGGCGGAGCCGCTGCGGCAGCTTGAGCTTCCGGTGAAGTGGGTGGAGGCCGCGGGCATCCATCTGACGCTCAAGTTCCTCGGCGAGGTGGACGCCGGCCGCGAGCCCGGGGTGCGGGCGGCGCTGGCGAGCGCCTGCGCGCCTGCGCGGCGGTTTCCATTGCCCATCGGAGGCTTCGGGGCCTTCCCGACCCCCGAGCGCGCGCGGGTCGTCTGGGTGGGCTGCGAGCCGGTGCCGGCGCTCGAGCTGCTGCAGCACGGGGTGGAGACGGCCTGCGCGGCGCTGGGGTTTCCGGTGGACGGCCGTCCGTTCCGCCCGCACCTGACCCTCGGCCGGGCCAGGCGGGACGCGCGCGCGCGCATGCCGGGGCTGGCGGATGTCGTGAGCGGGCTCGCGTACACCGCCACGGTGGCCGTCGAGTCCGTCGACCTGATGGAGAGCCGGCTGTCCCCGGCCGGGGCGCAGTACACGGTGCGGCAGCGGGTGCCGTTGGGGAGCGCGTGATGCCGGGCTGCCTGCGCAACGTCTTCGCGATGATCGGGTGCCTGACCGTGGTAGCCGTGGGCGCCGTGGTGGGGTATCAGTATCGCGCGCCGCTCGGGCGGCAGGTGACGCGCCTCCTCGGCCGGATGCCGGGGATCACGGCGGACACGGCGCGGGCGGTCGGCGTGCCGAGCCCGGCCGCGCTGCGCAGCGCCCGCGCCAAGGAAGCGCGGCTGGCGCGGGCCGACGGGCCCGGCTCGGTGGTGCTGACGGCGGAGGAGATGGCGGCCCTCATCGCCGACGGTCTGGAGCCGGTGGCGCGCGTCGCGCTCGACTCGCTGCGCGTGGAGCTGACCCGCGACCGGTTCGCGCTGCTGGCCGCCGTGCGCACCGACGGGATCGGGCGGGAGCTGCTGGGCCCGCTCTCGGGCGTGGTGGCGGAACGTGAACCGCTGCGGATGGCGGGACCGGCGGCGGTCGCCATCGACGGCGTCGTGGCCTGGCGGCCGGACGAGGTCGCCATCCGCGCGTTCCCGTTCCCGGCGTCGCTCGTATCGCGCATGGTGGACCGCCTCACCGGGGGGACCGACGGGGTGATCCCGATTCGGGTGCCGGTCACCGTGGGCGAGATCCGGATCGCCGCCGAGGGTGTGACCTTCTTCCGACGGACGGAGTGATGCCACAACGCGTCTTGGTGGTGGACGACGAATCAGGCGTCCGCGAGGCGATGCGCCAGCTCCTCGAGTACGAAGGCCTCGATGTCCGCACGGTGGCCTCCGGCGCGGACGCGCTCGCGCAGTACCCCGAGTTCCGCCCGCACCTGGTGTTCCTCGACGTGAAGATGGCGGGGATGGACGGGCTCGAGGCGCTCGCCAAGCTGAAGCAGCTCGACGCCGGGGCTCAGGTGGTGATGATCTCCGGACACGGCACCATTCAGACCGCGGTGGAAGCGACCCAGCTGGGGGCCTACGATTTTCTGGAGAAGCCACTCGATACCGATCGCGTGCTGCTCACCCTGCGGAATGCGCTGCAGCACATCTCCCTGTCCTCCGAGAATCGGCGGCTCCGGGCGGACCTCGAAGACCGCTATGCGATGGTCGGCGAGAGCCGCCCGATCCACGATGCGCTCGCCGTGATCGAGAAGGTGGCCCCGACGGCGGCGCGCGTCCTGATCGTGGGTGAGAACGGCAGCGGCAAGGAGCTCGTCGCGCGGGCGATCCACCGCGGGTCGCCGCGGCACGACAAGCCGTTCGTCGAGGTGAACTGCGCCGCCATCCCGAGCGAGCTGATCGAGAGTGAGCTGTTTGGGCACATGAAGGGGTCGTTCACCGGAGCGTTCGCCGACCGGACCGGCAAGTTCGAGCAGGCGGACGGCGGGACGCTCTTTCTCGACGAAGTCGGGGACATGAGCCTCGCCGCGCAGGCGAAAGTGCTGCGCGCGCTGCAGGAAGGCGTCGTGACGCGCATCGGGGCGGCCAAGTCGGTGAAGGTGGACGTGCGCGTCATCGCCGCCACCAACAAGTCGCTGCCGGACGAGATTGCGGCCGGCCGGTTCCGCGAAGACCTCTATTACCGGCTCAACGTGGTGCCGATCACCGTGCCGCCGCTGCGCCAGCGACGCGGCGACATCCCCTTGCTGGTCGAATACTTCGTCGCCGAGTTGGGGCAGTTCGACGGTCTGCCGCCCAAGGCGTTCCCGCCCGACACGCTCGAGGCCCTCGGGGCGCACGACTGGCCCGGCAACGTCCGCGAGCTGCGCAACGCGGTCGAACGCCTGCTCATTCTCACGTCGGGAGACACGGTGACCCCCGACGACGTCCGCCGCACCCTGGGTGACGCGCGCGACGCGACGCTCGGCGACCTCGCGTCGTGCGACACTTTCGAGCGGTTCAAGCAGGAGGCCGAGCGGGCGTTCCTGATCGCCAAGCTGGGCGAGCATGACTGGAACGTGTCCGAGACGGCGCGCCAGCTGCAGATGCCGCGGAGCAATCTCTACAAGAAGATCGAGAAGTACGGATTGGTGCGCGAGGGCTGACGCGGCGCACCGCTGGGCCGTGCGTAGGAATCGTGGCGGGGGCGGCGCGCGCCTCCGGTAGCATGGTCCATGGCCCCGCGCACCACGCTCGCGGTGATTCTCAGCGCCGGCGGCGCGCCGCTCGATGCCGCGGCGCTCGCCGATTTGCCCGGCGCACACCTGCTGCGCGCGCAGTTTGCCCGGGGCGACGCGGCCGCCTGCGTGGCGGCGACCCTCGAGCACGCGGGGTCCCGGGCGGCCCTGCGCCGGTCCCTGGCCGCGTGGGCCACCCCGCGGGGCTGGTCGGTGACCATTGCGCCGCTCACGGGCCCTGACTAACGTAAACCGGGATGCCACTTCGTCTTCCCGTGAACCCCAGCACGCCGCCGCGGACGCCACCTGCGTCTGCGGTGCCCGCGCCACCCTGCCGCTCCGTCGTGCCGCCGCGCGCGGCCCGCACTTCCAGTCGGTGAGCGAGGAGGAATGCCCGCCCGCATGCGAATGACCTCGGCGCGTCGGATTTCATCCGACGAGGGATCGCTCGATCAGTACCTGCGGGAGATCAGCCAGTATCCGCTCATCTCGCGCGAGGATGAAGTCGATCTCGCCCAGCGCATTCGGGGAGGCTGCGAGGAGTCGCTCGACAAGCTCGTGCGCAGCAACCTGCGGTTCGTGGTGTCGGTCGCCAAGAAATACCAGAACCAGGGCGTGAGCCTCGCCGACCTGATCAACGAGGGCAACCTCGGCCTCATTCGCGCCGCCCACAAGTTCGACGAGACGAAGGGTATCAAGTTCATCTCCTACGCCGTGTGGTGGATCCGGCAGGCCATTCTCCAGGCCCTCGCCGAGCAGAGCCGGATCGTGCGGGTCCCGCTGAACCGGGCCGGCACGCTGCACCGCATCGGCAAGCGCTCGTCGGCGCTGCTCCAGGAGCTCGGGCGCGAACCGACGGTCGAAGAGATTGCCGAGGGGATGGACATCTCGGAGGAAGAGGTCGCCAAGACCATGTCGATCTCGCAGGCCCATCTCTCCCTCGACGCCCCTCTCACGCCCGGTGAGGACAACAAGCTCCTCGATTACCTGCCCGACACGCAGAATCCCGGCCCGGACGATGAGACGTTCGAGCACGCCCTCTCGGAGTCCATCGAGGAAGTGCTGTCCACGCTCAAGGACCGCGAGGCGCGGATCCTCCGGCTGTATTTCGGGCTGGACGGCCAGGAGCCGATGACGCTCGAGGAGATCGGCGGCATGCTCGGCATCACGCGCGAGCGCGTGCGGCAGATCAAGGAGAAGGCGCTGGCCCGGTTGCGTCATGTGAGCCGGGCACGGGCCCTGGAGAGCTTCCTCATGTAGCGTGGGGGCGCTGCTCGTTCCTCCGGGTCCCGGTGCGGGCGAGCCGCGTCGGGACCCGGTCGTTCCCGGCGGTCCCACTTCCCACCCCCCGCTCCCCGGTATATTTGCCCCATGGCCGCCACGTCCTCGTTCGATATCACCACCGGCGCCGACCTCCAGGAGGTCGACAACGCCGTCAATCAGGCCACCAAAGAGGTCGCGCAGCGGTACGACTTCAAGGGCAGCCACTGCACGATCACGTTCGACCGCGCGAAGCCGGAGCTGCGGCTCGAAGCGGACGACGACTACCGCATGAAGGCGCTGTTCGACGTGCTGCAGGGACGGCTCATCAAGCGCGGCGTGCCGGTGAAGAACCTCGCCGTCGGCGAGATCGAGCCCGCGGCCGGCGGGCACGTGCGGCGCACCATTGGCATCACGCAGGGCATCCCGGGCGAGACCGCCAAGACCATCGTCAAGGCGATCAAGGAACAGGGTTTCAAGAAGGTCCAGGTTGCCATCCAGGGGGATCAGGTGCGCGTCTCCGCGCCGTCGAAGGACGAGCTGCAGGCGGTGATGGCGTTTCTGCGGGGCGGCGACTTCGGCATCGAGCTGTCCTTCGGCAACTATCGGTGAAGCTCGGGGTCGTTTCCCTCGGCTGCGACAAGGCCACGGTCGATTCCGAGCGGCTCGTGGGCGAGCTGGTCGGCCACGGGGCGCGCGTCGTGGCGGACCTCGCGACGGCGGACGTCGTGCTCGTCAACACGTGCGGCTTCATCGATGCGGCCAAGCGGGAATCGGTCGAGGCCATGCTCGAGGCCGCACGTCTCAAACGGGACGGCCAGGTCAAAGCCGTCGTGGCGGTGGGCTGCCTCGTGCAGCGCTATCACCAGCAGCTGCGGGAGGAGGTCCCCGAGGTAGATCTGTTCCTCGGGTTCAGCGACCTGCACAAACTCGCCCCCGAGCTCGCCGCCCGCGGGCTGATTGCCGATCCGCTCACCCACCATCCGGGCGTGCGCCAGTACCTGGGCGACGGGCCCCACGTGCGGTACCTCAAGATCTCGGAAGGGTGCGATCACGGCTGCGCCTTCTGTGCGATCCCGCTCATGCGCGGACGCCATCGCTCCGAGCCGCTCGAACGGCTGGTGCGCGAGGCGCAGCAGCTCGAGGCGCAGGGCGCGAAGGAGATCAACCTCGTCGCGCAGGACCTGGGACATTACGGGCGCGACCTCGGACGTGAAGGCCCCAGGCTGCCCGAGTTGCTCGAGGCGCTGCTCCGCGAGACCGCCGTGCCGTGGTACCGGCTGCTGTACGTATACTCGGCGGGGCTCACGGAGCGGCTCGTGGCGCTGCTGGCAAGCGAGCGCCGGCTCGTTCCGTATCTCGACATTCCCATCCAACACGCCGCCGACGGCATGCTCGCGCGCATGCGGCGGCCGGAACGCCAGGACACGATTCGCGCGACCGTGGGGGGACTGCGGGAGGCAATGCCCGACCTCGCGATCCGCACGACCACGATCGTGGGGTTCCCGGGCGAGACGGACGACGACTTCCGTGTGCTGTGCGACTTTGCCGCCGAGGTGCAGTTCGAGCGCCTCGGGGTGTTCACCTATTCCGAGCAGGAAGGCACGCGCGCGGCGGGGTACCCGGACGACGTGCCGGACGACGTGAAGCGAGCGCGGCAGGACGAGCTGATGGAGCTCCAGCGGGCCATCACCGAAGAGCGCCTCGGGCGGTTCGTCGGGCGGGAAACGGACGTGCTGGTGGACGAGGTGACCGATCCCGACCCCGACGGCGCGACGCATGTGGGGCGGGTGCCGTGGCAGGCGGACGATGTGGACGGGGTCACCCACGTGGCGCGGGGTGGCTGGGCGCGGCCGGGGGATTTCGTGCGGGTGCGGCTCGAGGGGAACGCGGACTACGACTTCCGTGCGGTTGCGCTGGACGACGCTGCTCGCCGCTAGCGTCGCGGCGGCGGCCTGCGCCCGGCCGAGTGGCCTGCCGCCGCCGCCGCGCGAGGAGCCGGTGCTGCGGATCGGGCTCCTGACGGGTGCCGCCGACGTGCGGATCGGCGCGGCGGGGGGCGCCATCGCGGCGCTGGACGGGACGCCGGTGGCGCGCGTGCCGGCCGGCACCGAGGCTGTGCTCCGGGTCGAGGGCGCCGCGTTCCGGCTCGACGCGGCGGGTGGGGGTCGCTACGAGCGCCTCGCGTTCGCGAGTACGGCGCCGGAGCGCCACGTCGCGGTCAACGGGCGGACCTACCGGGGGGCCGTGGAGGTGTTCGTCCGGGGTGGCGCCCTCACGGTGGTGAACGTCGTGGGACTCGAGCGCTACCTCGCGGGTGTCGTGAACGCGGAGATGGGGCGGCGCGGGCCCGAGGACCGGGCCGCGCTCGAGGCCCAGGCGGTCGTGTCGCGTACGTACGCGTTGGTCAATCGCGGCCGGTTTGGCGCGGAGGGCTTCGACCTGCGGGCCGGGGTCAGCGACCAGGTGTACGGTGGGGTGGAGAGCGAGACCGACGCGGGACTGGCGGCGGTGCGCGCCACCGTTGGTCTGGTGCTGACGGTACACGGCGCGCCGATCACGCCCTTCTACCACTCCACCTGCGGCGGCGCCACCGCGAGCCCGGAGGAGGCGTTCGTGTCGGTCCGCGGGACGCCGTATCTGCGCTCGGTCTCCGACGCGCGGCCGGGCGGCGGTCACTACTGCGATCTCTCGCCGCGGTACCGCTGGACGGTCGAGTGGGAGGGCGACTCGCTGCGGGCTATATTACGCCGGACGTTGCCGGCGACGCTGGGGATCGAGGGCGACGTGGTGCGTGACCTGCGCGACGTGTATGTGCGACGCCGCGGCCCGTCGGGGCGCGCGACCGACGTGCGGGTGCGCGTGGCCGATGGCGAGATTCCGGTGCCGGCGCACGCGGTGCGCACGGTGTTCGAGACACCCGAGGGGCGGCCGCTCGGCAGCGCCGCCGTCGTGCTCGAGCCCCGCGTCGTCGGGGACCGCCTCGGGGCGTTGGTGGCGCGCGGGCAGGGCTGGGGCCACGGCGTGGGGATGTGTCAGTGGGGGGCGGTGGGACGCGCCCGGACCGGTCAGGACGTACGCACCATTCTGGAGACCTATTTCCCGGGGACGACGCTTGCGCGCTGGTACTAGACTCGCGCTGCTCCTGCTCCTCGTGGCCCCCGCGCCGGCGGCCGCGCAGGGCCTGCTCGACCAATTCAGCTACGAGGGGCTGCGGCTGGCCGGGATCGGCGTGGACGTCGGAGTCGCCTGGAGCGACCGGCTCGAGCGGGACATCTCCGGCGCGCTCCGGGTCGACGCGGGGTTCCTCGCACCGCGTGTGCGCCCGCTGCTCAGCCTCTCGTACCTGCGGGCCGAGTACGCGGCCGACGAGATCGCCGAGCTCGAGGCCCGGCTGCGCGACGTGGTCTCCGATCCCACCAACGACTTCGCCATCGCCGTCGGCCCCATCACGCTCACGACCCTGACCGTCGATCTCGACCTCCAGTATCTGCTCGCTACCGGTCCGGTCGTGCCGTACGTGGGGCTCGGTTTGGGGGTGCACCTGCGCAACGCCGACGGCGCCGCGATCACCGGCACGATCGTCGAGGACGGCCTCGAAGCGGTGGTCGCCGCGCTCAACGGGTCGGCCGGGTTCGAGGTCGAGCTCGCGCCCGCGGTGCGGTTCACCACCGAAGTGCGCGGAATCCTGGCGAGCGGGCTCCGCGCGGTGGCGCTGCGGGGCGGCTTCATGTACCGGCTCCCGCGCCGGGGGACGCCATGACACCCGGCGTCGTGCGGGTCGGCGTGATCGGGGTCGGTGCGGTGGCGCAGATCGCGCACCTGCCGGCCCTGGCGTCGCGCGATGACGTCAGCCTCGTCGGGATCTGCGACAGCGATCCCGGCAAGGCCCGGGCGCTGGCGACGCGGTTCGGCGTGGCGGACATCTACGAGGACATCGAAGACCTGCTCACCCTGGCGCGGCCCGACGCCGTCGTCATCTCGACGCCCAATCACCTGCACGAGATCCACACGCTGACCGCGCTGTCGGCCGGGGCGGCCGTGCTGTGCGAACGGCCGCTGGCGCTCTCGGCGAAGGGCGTCGAGCGGGTCATCGCCGCGCAGCAGCGGGCCGGCCGGCCGGTGGCCGTCGGAATGAACCAGCGCTACCGGCCGGACGTCCAGGCGGTGCGGGCGTTCGTCCACGGTGACGAATTGGGGACCCTGCGGGGCGTCCGCGCCGGCTGGTATCAGTTCCGGCCCTCGCGCGCGGAGCTGGGCTGGCGCCTGCGGCAGGCCGAGGCCGGGGGCGGCGCGCTGCTGGATCTGGGGTTGCCCTTGGTGGATCTCGGGTTCTGGCTTGCGGAGGGTGCGGTGCCGGTGGAGGCCACGGCGTCTCTCCACCGATCGGCGGACGGCGTGGAAGATGCCGGCTGCGCGCTGGTGCTGTGCGAGCACGGTTACTCGATCTTCGTGGACGTGGCGTGGCGCTACGTGGGCGACCACGAGCGGATCTGGCTGGATGTGCTGGGCGAACGGGGCTCCGCGCGCGTCCCGCCGCTGATCGTGTTCAAGGAGCTGCACGGCACGCCGATGAACGTGACCCCCACCGGCGCCGCCGGCCGCGAGAATCCGGTGTCGGCGTCGTATCGCGCCGAGTGGGCGACGTTCCTCGCCGCCGCGCGCAACGAGGTCGAGACGCCGTCGCTCGACGACCAGCTGCTCCTGCACCGGACCATGGACGCGATCTACCGGTCCGCGCGGGAGGGACGCGCGGTCCCCGTGTGAAGCTGCTCGCGGGGCTCTCGCTTCCGCGACGCGACTGGGCGCTCGTCGCGGCCGGCGCCGTCCTGCTCGTGCTGGCCTACCCGCCGTTCCATCTCTTCTTCCCGTCCTTCGTCTGCGTCGTCCCGGTTGTTTGGCTGCTCACGGCGGGGCAGACGGACCCGCGCCCCATCCGGCGCCAGCTCGCGCAGGGCTTCTGGTACGGGCTGCTGTCGCAGGGGCTCGTGCTGTACTGGATGGTCATCGCGCTGTGGCATTTCACGCCGCTCTCCGGCCTGGGCTACGCCGCCACGATCCTGATCCTGGCGCTGTACCACGCCATCCTGTTCGCGGTGACGGGCCAGATCGTGCGACGGACGGGACTGTCGCTCGTGGTGGTGCTCCCGTTCCTGTGGACGGCGCTCGAGTGGTGGGTGGGCCATCAGGGCGACATCCGCTTCCCGTGGCTCGGGCTCGGGACGTCGCTCACCGGCTACCCCACCGTCGTGCAGATCGCCGACGTCGTGGGCGCGCGGGGTGTGACCTTCCTGCTGGTGCTCGCGAACGCGGTGCTGGCCACGGCGTGGCTTGAGCGCGCGCGGCCCCGGGCCCCGCTCCGGCTGGCCGCGGTGGGCGTCGGCGTGCTCGCCGCCCTCGGCTACGGCCTCTGGCGGGAGCGGACGATCCTGGTGCGGCCCGCCGGCACGGTCGCCCTCGTGCAGCCGAACATCGGCTTCCAGGAGAAATGGGATCCGGACCTGCGTCGCGGCATCTTCGAGGGCCTGCTGGCACTCACCGACACGGCGTTTGCGCGCGGCGAGCCGGATCTGGTGCTGTGGCCGGAGGCGTCGATCCCGCAGTACTTCCCCTACCCGCCGTGGGAACGCGAGATCGGCGCCGTCGCGCGGGCCCGCCGCACGCCCCTGTTCGTGGGCGGGCTCGACTGGCAGCCGACGGGGCCGACCCGGGAAGACTACGACTACTGGAACGCCGCGTTCCTGTTCGATTCCACCGGTTCGCGGGCGGCGTATCCGGTCTACCATAAGCGCTACCTGGTGCCGATCACCGAGCGGGTCCCGTTCGTGAACCCGCGCTGGTTCGATCTGCGCTTCTTCGGCGGGTTCGCCGTGGGGGAGCCGGGCGCGGTGTACGACGTGGGGCTCGGACGATTCGGCGCGGTGATCTGCTACGAATCCGCGTTCGAGGACCTCGCCCGCCGCTATCGCGCGCGCGGCGCGGACTTCGTCGTCAACATCACGAATGATGCATGGTTCGGCGAGACGAGCGCCCCGCGCCAGCACCTCGCCCATCTCGTGATGCGCGCGATCGAGAACCGCGTCGGCGTCGCGCGGGCGGCGAACACCGGCATCTCGGGCTTTGTGGATCCGGTTGGCCGGGTGTCCGGCCGCACGCGGTTGGGCGAGCGCACGGTCACGCTTGGCACGCTCGAGGTGACCGACACGCGCACGCTCTACACGCGTGTCGGCGACTGGGTGGGGCTGTTGAGCCTCGTCGCCACGGCGGCTCTGGTCGGCGGGATGCTCGTGCGCAAACCGTGACGTGGCTCGGCGTGGACGTCGGCGGCACGTTCACCGACCTCGTCGCGCTGGACGGGGACGGGCTCCGCGTCGTGAAGGTCGCCTCCACCCCCGACGATCCCACCCGCGGGCTCTGGGCCGCGGTGGACGCCCTGGACGGCGACGGGATCGGCACGCTCCTCCACGGCACCACGGTTGCCACCAACGCGCTGCTCGAACGGCGCGGCGGCCGCGTCGCGTTCGTCACCACCGCCGGATTCGAGGACCTGCTGTGGCTGCGCCGACAGGACCGGGCGAGTCTGTACGACCTGAGCCGTGCTCATCCGCCGCCGGTCGTTGCCCGCGCGGACGTGATCGGCGTGGCGGAGCGCCTGGGCGCGGCCGGCGTCGTGCAGCCGCTCACCGACGCCGAGGCGGACCGCGTGGTCGCCGCGGTGCGCGCGCGGGCGCCGGACGCCGTCGCCATCGCGCTCCTTTTCAGCTTCCGCGACGACGCGCACGAACGGCGGCTCGCGACCGCGCTGCGGGCGGCGCTGCCCGATGTCGCGGTGGTGGCCAGCAGCGAGCTGCTGCCGGTGTTCCGCGAATACGAGCGGTTCGGGACGACGGCGGCGGAGGCGTTCCTCCGGCCGGTGGTGGCGAGCTACGTGGCGCGGTTAGGGGCGGAAGCGGAGCGGCGAGACACCGGCGAACTCCGGGTCATGGCGTCCAACGGCGGGACGCTCGCCCCCGACCAGGCCTGTCGCCGGGGCACGGCGCTCGCGCTCTCCGGACCGGCGGGCGGGGTGGAGGGGGCCCGGCTCGTGGCGGCCGCCCTGGGGGAGCGGAACCTGCTGACCCTCGACATGGGTGGGACGAGCGCCGACGCGAGCGTGGTGCTCGAGGGCGAGGCCCTCCAGCACGTCGGCGGGGAGGTGGGCGGCGTGCCGATCGCGCTGCCGCATGTGCTGATCGAGACGGTGGGGGCCGGGGGCGGGAGCATCGCCTGGGTGGATGCCGGGGGCGCGCTCCGCGTGGGTCCGCGTAGCGCCGGGGCGGTGCCGGGACCGGCGTGCTATGGTCGGGGCGGCACCGAGGCCACGGTGACCGACGCGGCGCTCGTGCTCGGGTGGCTCGACGCCGCGACGCCGCTCGCGGCCGACCTGCGCCTCGACCCCGCGGCGGCCGCGCGCGCGGTCGCGGCGGTGGCCGCGCGCGCGGGCCTCGACCCCCCGCGCTGTGCCGCGGGCATCGTCGAGATCGCGACGGCCACCATGGTGCGCGCGCTGCGCCGGGTGAGCGTCGAGCGGGGGCTCGATCCGCGCTCGATGACGTTGGTGCCGTTCGGCGGCGCTGGTCCGCTGTTCGGCTGTCGCCTGGCCGAGAGCCTCGGCATGCGACGCATCCTGATCCCGCCGCATCCCGGCGTGCTGTCGGCGCTGGGGCTCGCGCTCGCGCGCCCCAAGGTCGAACACGTGCACGCGGTGCACCGGCGCGCCGACGGGTTCACGCCGGAGACGTGGGCCGCCGCGTTCCGCCCCGTGGAAACGGTCGTGCGCGCCGCGCTGCGCGACGCGACGGTCGCGCGGTTCGCTGACTGTCGCTACCCCGGGCAGGGCTACGAAGTGACCGTCCCCGCCGACGCCGGGCCGGACGCGGTCGCCGCCGCGTTCCATGCGGCCCATCGGGAGCGGTTCGGGCACGCCGACCCCGCGCGGCCGGTGGAAGTGGTGAACGTGCGGGTGGTGGGGCTGGGCGGACCGGCGGATGGGCGGTTGGGCCGTTGGGTGGGGCGGTCGCCGCTCGAGGCGGGCCGCCGGGTGATCGGCCCAGCGACGCTGCCGCTCGAGGACGCGACGATTCGCGTGGAAGCGGGTTGGGCCGGCACGGTCCACCCGAGCGGAGCGCTGCAACTGGACCGATCCGCCGAGCCGCCCGACCGCGCGGCCGAACTGCCCGACCGCCCATCCGCCATGCTGGATCCCATCGGGCTCGAAGTCATGGCGCATGCCTTCGCGGGCGTGGCGGAGGAGATGGGGGCCCTGCTCGTGGCGAGCGCGCTGTCGCCCAACATCCGCGAGCGGCGCGACTCGTCGGCGGCGCTGTTCGACGCCGACGGCCGCATGGTGGCGCAAGCGGCCCACATCCCCGTCCACCTCGGGGCCATGCCCGAGGCGGTGGCCGCGGTGCGCGCGCTCGCCCCGGCGCCCGGCGACACGTTCATCCTGAACGATCCCTTCACTGGCGGCACCCATCTGCCCGACATCACGCTCGTGCACGCGATCGCGCGCGACGGCGCGGTGGCGGGCTACACGGTGGTCCGCGCGCATCACTCGGACGTCGGCGGCGCGCGGCCCGGCAGCATGCCGCCCGACTCGCGCACGATCTACGAGGAGGGGCTCGTCATCCCGCCCGTCCGGTGGGCGCGCGACGGGGTGGTGGATGCCGCCGTCGAGCGGTTCGTGCTCGCCAACGTGCGCACGCCCGACATGCGGCGCGGGGATCTCGCGGCCCAGCTCGCGGCCTGCGAGCGCGGGGCCGAGCGGTACCGCGCGCTGGTGGCGCGATGGGGAGCGGCGTACGTGCGCGGTGCCGCGCGCGACCTGCTCGACTACGCCGAGCGGCGCACCGTCGCCGCCCTCGCGGCGACGGTGCCGGACGGCCGCTACGCGGCGACCGACTATCTGGAGGGCGATGGCGTGGGCGACGACGATGTCGAGCTGCGGGTGACGGTCACCGCCCACGCCGGCCGCCTGCGCTGCAATTTCGCGGGCACCTCGCCGGCCGTGCCCGGGAACGTCAACTGCCCCATCGCGGTCACGCGCTCGGCGGCGCTGTTCGTGGTGCGCTGTCTGCTGCCCGATGACGTGCCAACCAACGCGGGCGTGCAGCGCGCGGTCACCGTCGAGGCGCCGGCCGGCTGCCTCGTCCACGCGCAGGCGCCATCGGCGGTCGCGGCCGGCAACGTCGAAACGTCGCAGCGCATCGCGGATCTGCTGTTTCGCGCGCTGGCCGGCGTGCCCGGCGTGCCGGCCCAGGGTCAGGGCACGATGAACAACGTCGTGTTCGGCGGCGACGGATGGACGTACTACGAGACGTTGGGCGGCGGGCAAGGGGCCTCGGCGCGGGCCGACGGCCCGTCGGGCGTGCACGTCGGCATGTCGAATACGCGCAATACCCCCATCGAAGCGTTCGAGTTGGACCATCCGATGCGCATCGGGGAATACGCCCTCCGCGACCACTCCGGCGGGGCGGGACGCCACCGCGGCGGCGACGGGGTGATCCGGGCCTACGAAGCGCTGGCCCCGATGGAAGTGAGCCTGATCGGGGAGCGGCGGCGGCATGTCCCGCAGGGAGCCGACGGAGGGGCCGCGGGGGCGCCGGGACGGAACACGCTGAACGGCGCCCCGGTGGGCGGCCGTGCGGCGTTCCGCATGGGGAAGGGGGATGTGCTCCGGATTGCGACGCCGGGGGGCGGGGGATGGGGGACGGCCCCCGCGCGACCTCAGGCCTCTTCGTCCTGACGCGCGAACACCTTCGCCGCAGTGAACAGCCGGAATAGCTCGGCATCCAGCATCCCGTCCTTCACCTCCTCAGCCATGATGTCGAGCGCGCGCGGGACAGGCACCGCGCGCTTGTAGGGCCGGTCCGACGCGGTGAGCGCGTCGAAGATGTCGGCGATGGTCATCATCCGTGTCTGAATCGGAATCTCGTCGCCCGTGGCTTTCCGTGGGTAGCCCGTGCCGTTCAGCTTCTCGTGATGGCCGTAGGCGATGTATGGCACGTACTGTAGCTCTTTGGTCCACGGGATCTGCAGCAGGAAGCGGTACGTGTGCGAGACGTGGCTCTCGATCTCGAGCCGCTCCTGCTCGTCCAGGCTCCCTTTGCGAATCGAGAGGTACCGCACCTCGTCGTCCGTGAGAAACGGCCGGCGCACGCCGTCCACGTCGTCGTACGCGATGTTGGCGTAGCGCAGCAGCGCCTCGAAGTTCCCCTCCGGAAGCAGGGTGGGCTCATTCGACTGGAGCACGAGTTCGAGGAAGCGGTCGAGCTCGGCGAGCTGCGTGTCCTGCTCCGCGCGGAGTCCGGTGAGCACGCGTGCGTAATCCGTCCGACCGTGACGCTCGAGGTGATCGGCGCGGCGCCGCTCGAAGTCGCGCTCGATCGTGCGGCGGATGAACCCGTAGCGCATCCGGAGCAGCGCGAGGTCGGGGGCGTAGAGCTTCTTGGCCTTCACCAACACCTGCTCCCGCACGCCGACCTTCCCGAAATCGTGCAGCAGGCCGGCGTAGCGGATCTCGCGCAGCTCTTCGCGCGAAAACGCGACGTGGCGGTACGACCCGTCGCCGGCCCGGTCCACCGTCTCGGCGAGCCCTACGGTCATCGTCGCCACGCGTCCCGAGTGGCCGAACGTGGTGGGGTCACGCTGCTCGATAGCGGTGACCGAGGCCCGGACGAACCCCTCGAACAGCCGTTCGATGCTGGCGTACAGCTGGCTGTTCTCGATCGACACCGCCGCCTGGCCGGCCAGCGCCGAAACGAGCTCGACGGTGCGCGGGCTGAAGGGCACGATGCCGGTGTCGAAGTCGGCCGGAGTGGTGAGCCGCTGCCCGAAGCTCGTCTTCCGGTTGATGAGCTGCAGCACGCCGATCACCTGGTCTTTGTGGTCGCTCATCGGGATCGTGAGCATGGACTTCGTGCGGTAGCCGTACTTCTCGTCGAACGAACGGTTGATCGAGTACGCCACGTCGTCGGGCAGCTGGTAGGCGTCGTCCAGCACGAGCGGGGCGGCGGTGGTGGCCACGTAGCCAGCGATGCTGGAGGGGTCGAGCGGGATCGTGAACTCGACGAACGGGATCTCGGGGCGCGAGAAGTTCTGGGTCAGCTTGAACCGCAGCCGCCGCGGGCCGTCCTCCTCCTGCTCGACCAGGTAGAGGCTGCCGGCATCCGCGTCGGTCATCTCGCGCGCCTGCGAGAGGATCAGGTCGAGCAGCGTGTCCAGGTCGCGTTCGGTGGACAGGGCCATCCCCAGCCGCGTCAGCTCGTCGAGCTCGTGCGTGCGGCTCGCCGCCTCCTGCCGGGCGCGGGCGGCTTCGGTGCGCGCCAGTGTCTCCCGGTACGCCGTGCGGAGGGCGAGCAGCAGTTGGCGCGTGCCGGCCCGCTGCGGGAGGAAAGCGGAGAGCACGCCCAGGGGCAGGCCGTCCGGGACGTCCTGCTCGTCCGGGCCCGCCAGGGCCACGATCGCGCCCCCGTCGTTGACGAAGCGATGGAGCGCCGGCTCGGGAAACCGCCCCCGGCTCGCGGCGTCGAGCACCAGCGCGGTGGGCACGCGGGCCGGCGCCAGCTCGCCGGGCATGGCGATCGTCACGCTCTCGACCCGCTCGGTGGCAAGCGCCGGCACGAGCGGCGCCACGTCGAAGCTCGGGGTGTGCAGCAGGCGGAACTTCACCGATGGCCTCGAACGGTCTCGGACGGCGGGCGCCGCAGGCCGTCGCCGGGCGGGCGGACCCCCCATAGCGCCCGCAGGGGACGGCGGCGGATCTGGTCGCTGAACGGACCCAGCATGATGGGGTTGCGCAAGCGGCGGTCAGCGAAGCAGCGCGCCAGCGCGCCCGTACGGGCGATCCGGCGCGCTGCCTCCCGCCCGAGGGCGGTGATCGCGTCCGTCACCTGCCGCCGCGATCAGCCCCCCAGTTGCTGCAGGGCGACGTCCACTTCGGTGTAGGCGGGAAAGACCTCCTTGGCCTTGCTGAACAGCTCCTTGGCGCGCGCCGTATCCCCGCGGTCGGCGTAGAGCAGCCCGCGCGTGTAATAGCGTACTGCCTCGGCCGGGATCTCCTTCGCGCGGGTCTCTCGTTGATCGCGCGACGCCTGGCTCAGCGCCGGGAGCTTCAGGTTCTTGATCAACTCCCCGGACGCCCGTACCACGCCCTCGAGCAGCTCATTGCTCTTGAACGTGACCTTCTCGGCATGCATGATCTCCGAGGTCTCGCTGTTCACGACCTGCAGGTCCAACCGCATGTTGCCGTACACGTCGGTGAACCCGCCCTTGATCATGTACTTCGCCCCCACCACGCGGCCCAGCCGCGCGGCCGTCTCGTGATCGACACGGCCGGACGCGCCCAGATCCTGCTCCTGCAGCAGCTCCTTGAGCCGCGATCGCTCCACGACGCGCAAGCCGGCGTTCTGTGCCAGTTCGGTGATGAGCATCTGCTGAATGCCCACCTCCAGCGCCTGGTAATCTTCGGCGTTCTGGCCGTAGGAGCCGCCGTTGTAGAACGGCAGCACGCCCAGGCCGGGGCGGGAATCCTGCGCGCGGAGCGCGCCGACGTGGGCCACGCCGAGCGCGGCCACCGCCACGAGAGTGAAGAGAGTGCGCCAGCGCATACCGTCCGCCTCCGCTAGAGAGTCAGTGTCAGTCCCTCGACCGCCGCCACCACTTCGACGCCCCGCGCCCGCCGCGCCGCGATGGCGCAGGCCTCGCCCAGGAACCCGTCCATGGCCGCATCGTCCCGCTCGGGCCAGTGATGGAACAGCACCAGCTTCTTGACCCCGCCGTCCGCCGCCAGCTCGATCGCCTCCGTGTGGGACGAATGCCCCCAGCCGCGGAACCGGTGCAATTCCGCGTCCGTGAACATCGCGTCGTGGATCAGCAGATCCGCGCCTTCCACGAACGCGACCAGGTCGTCCCGCCAGGACGGGCCAACCGCGTAATCTCCCCCGGGGCCCAGCTCGTTGTCGGTGACGTAGACCACGCTGCGGCCCCCGGCCGTCGGGAATAATCGATATGCGAAGGTCGTGCCAGGATGGCGGAGCGGCATGGCCCGGACCGTGAAATCGCCCACGGTGAAGGTGCCAGCCTCGACATCGGTCACGCGCAGCGTGGCGTCCAGCTGGTCGAGCGGCACCGGGAACACGACCGGGTTCATCTGCTCGCGCAGGATCCGCTCCAGCGCAATCGAGCCCTGCCGCGGCCCCCAGATGCGCACCTCGCTCCGCTCGTCGAACAGGGGGGCGAAGAAGGGCAGGCCCTGGATGTGGTCCCAGTGCGTATGCGACACGAGGAGGTCGGCGACCAGCGGGTCGGACGAGCGTTCCACCACCGCCCGTCCCAACGGCCGGATGCCCGTGCCGGCGTCGAGCACCAGCAAATGCCCGCCGGTGGGACCGTCGGTCTCGAGCGCGAGGCAGGGGGTGTTGCCCCCGTAACGCGCCGTGTGCGGGCCCGGTGTGGGGATCGAGCCACGGGCCCCCCAGAACGTCACCGTGTAGGCCATGCACCTCGTCGGTCGCACCGCATGTCCTGCAAAGTACGGGCTTTCCGGAATGGGCGGCAAGCCACGGCCTTCGCCGTCCGGACGCCGACGCTCATGCGAGCTTGGCCACGGCGCGCAGCGCCGCGCGGTCGATGATGCGGATGCCCTTGCGGGTCACTTCGATCAGTCCCTGGTCGGACAGGTCGCGCATCGTGCGCGACACGGTCTCGCGGCTCGATCCCACCATCTGTGCGATCGTATGATGCGTGACGCGCCGAGTCACGGAGAGGCCATCGCCCTCGTCGGCGAGCTCCACCAGGATGCGGGCCACCCGGCTGGGCACGTCGAGCAGCACCAGTGCGCCGATCTTGTCGTCCGCCCGCCGCAGGCGCCGGGACAGGGCGCGCAGCAGCCCCAGGGCAATGCGCGGGTATTCGTCCAGGGCGCGGTGGAAATCGTCCCGGCGCAGCACGAGCAGCTCGGCGTCTTCCATCGCAATCACGTGCGCGGAGCGTGGCTCGTCGTCGATCAGCGCCATTTCGCCGAAGAAATCGCCGGGGCCGAACACGGCCAGAATGACCTCCCGGCCGTCCTCCCCGATCAGCACGACCTTGACCTGCCCGCCGATCACGACGTACAGCGCGTCGCCGGGATCGTCCTCGAACAGGATCACGCTGTGGCGGGGGTACGTGCGGTCCCGGACGGCGGCCGCCAGGCGGCCGAGCTCCTCGTCACCGAGGTGGGCGAAGAGCGGAACCGCTCGCAGGGTCTCAACGACGGCCATCAGGAAGCCTCAAACGGCGGGCGGGAAGGGGTCGGCCAAGCTTACCCGTCGGGCGGAGCAGTGTCAATCGAGGCGCCGGGGGGTGGGTTGCCGCCAAGTCCAAGTGGTCTTTATATTTCCAAGCTTGTGAATTCCGCGACCATGAACGGAGCGACCCCGTGAAGCAGGGCATTCATCCCAACTACCAGCGGGCCGGCGTGACCTGCGCGTGCGGCAACGTCTGGGTGACGCGCTCGACGCAGCCGGCCATCCACGTGGAAATCTGCGCCAAGTGCCATCCGTACTTCACCGGCAAGCAGCGACTGGTGGACACGGCGGGCCGGGTGGAGCGGTTCAAGCGCCGGTACGGGCAGAGCGCCACGGTCCAGGAGAGCTGAGCGTGGAGGCGCGGCTCACCGCCGCGCTGGCCCGCGCGGCCGAAGTCGAACGTGCCCTGGCCGATCCGGCCACGGCGCGCGATCCCCAGACCCTGAAGACGCTCGGCCGGGAGCATGCGCGGCTCGAGCGCATCCGGCACACCGCCCGCCGGCTCGAGAAGCTCACCGACGAACTGGCCCAGGCGCGGGAGCTCGCGCGGGACCCGGATCCCGGGCTGGCCGAGCTCGCCCGCGCCGACCTCGATCGGCTGACGCCGGTGGTCGAGACCCTCGAGCGCGAGCTCACCGACCTGCTGGTCCCGCCCGATCCGCTGGACGATCGCGACGTCATCATGGAGATCCGCGCCGGAACCGGCGGGGACGAGGCGGCGCTGTTTGCCGCCGAGCTGGTGCGCATGTACACGCGGTTCGGCGAGCGGCGCGGCTGGACGGTCGAGACGGTCGAGCTGCACGAGGGCAACATGGGCGGGATCCGGGAGGCGATCCTCGCCGTGCACGGCGATCGCGCGTACGGCCTGCTGCGGCACGAATCGGGCGTCCACCGCGTGCAGCGCGTGCCGGTTACCGAAGCGCAAGGGCGGATCCACACGTCGGCGGCCACGGTGGCCGTGCTGCCCGAGGCCGAGGAGATCGACGTCACGATCGAGGAGAAAGACCTCAAGATCGACGTGTTCCGCTCGTCCGGCCCCGGCGGGCAGAGCGTGAACACGACCGACAGCGCCGTCCGGGTGACGCACGTGCCGACGGGCCTGGTGGTGTCGTGCCAGGACCAGAAATCGCAGCTGCAGAACAAGCTGCGGGCGCTCGAAGTGCTCCGGGCGCGGTTGCTCGATCGCATGATCGCCGAGCAGGAAGCCGCACGGGCTCGGGATCGGCGCGCCATGGTGGGGACGGGCGACCGGTCGGCCAAGATCCGCACGTACAACTTCCCGCAGAACCGGGTGACGGACCACCGCATCAACTTCACCGTGCATTCGCTGGGCGACGTGCTCGAAGGCGCTCTCGACGAGCTGATGGAGCAGCTCCAGCTGGCGCATCGCGCGGAACAGGTGGCGGTGTGAAGACGGACGGGCGGTTGGGCGGCTGGGTGGGTGGTCGCGCGCCGGAGGGGCCGGGGGACGGCGCGACCGTCGCCGACCTGCTCGCGGAGGCCGCCGGGGCCCTGGCCGGCGCCGGCGTCGACGATCCGGCGCGGGACGCCCGGGAGCTGTGGGCGGCGGTGGCACACACGTCCACGGGGGAGGCGTGGCGCGGGCGGGTGCAGACGCCGGCTGCGGCCCTGGCGGCGCGCTATCGCGCCGCGGTGGCGCGCCGGAGGGCGGGGGTCCCGGCCGCGTACGCGGCGGGCACCGCCGCGTTCCGCCAGCTCGAGCTCGCGGTGGACGAGCGGGTGCTGATCCCGCGTCCCGAAACGGAAGGACTCGTCGAACACGTGCTCGCCTTCGCGCGGTCGCGCGGTCGGTGGGGCGTCGCCGCCGACATCGGGACGGGAAGCGGCTGCATTGCGCTCGCGCTCGCCACCGAGGGCGCCTTTCGCCGCATCATCGCCACGGACGTGTCGGAGGCGGCATTGACCGTTGCCGGGGCGAACGCGGCCCGCGTGGGGGCCGGCGCGGTGGAGTTCCGCGCGGGGGACGTGCTGTCGCCGCTCCGGGGCGAGCAGGTCGACGTCGTGGTCTCGAACCCGCCGTACGTGACGGCGCTGGAGTGGGACGCGCTCGAGCCGGGGGTCCGCTGCCACGAGCCCCGGCTGGCGCTGGTGAGCGGGACGGACGGCTTGGGGCACACGGCCGGCGTCCTGCGTCAGGCGCAGCGGTGCGTAAAGCCCGGCGGGCTTCTGGCGCTGGAGCTAGATTGCAGACGCGCGGGGGCGGCGCTGGCCCTCGCCCGGGCGGTGGGGTGGACGACGGCGCGCGTCGAACAGGACCTCTGCGGGCGCCCCAGGTATCTTCTCGCGACCAAGGAGGCGGAGTGATCGCGGTGATCTCGGAAAAGGCGGTGGATCTGGGACGGCTGATTGGCCAGAGCGACGAGTACAAGGCCTTGCGTCACGCCCATGAACACGTGCGGGACGAGCGGGAGTTGCAGGAACGCATGAACCGTCTCCACGCGTTGGCCGAGCAACTCGAGCGCGCGGCGCTCGAGGAGCGGGAGCCCCCGGAACCCCAGGTCACCGAGTACAACGATCTGCTCGCGCGCATCCAGGGCGACGCCCGCTATCAGTCGGCGGTGGCCGCGCAGGCCAATTTCGACAAGCTGATGTTGCGGGTGAACGAGCAGATCATGGAAGGCATCAAGAAGGGATCGGCCAGTCCCATCATCACGCTGACCTGAGTGCGGCGTGACGGGCCTCTTCATCACGATCGAGGGCCCGGAAGGGGCCGGCAAGTCCACGCTCGCCCGCGGACTCGCGCGGCGCCTCCTGGCGGCGGGGCATACCCCCGTCGAGGTGCGCGAACCAGGCGGGACGCCCGTGGCCGAAGCCGCCCGGGCAGCCTTCCTCGACCCGGCGCTCGACGCCTCGCCACGGGCGGAGTTGTTCCTGCTGCTCGCTGCCCGCGCCGATCTGGTGCACAAGGTGATCCGGCCGGCCCTGGCCGCGGGCCGCGTGGTGCTGTGCGATCGCTACGAGTTGTCCACCGACGCGTATCAGGTAGCGGGCCGGGGGCTGGACGGGGCGGCGGTGCGGGGGGCCAATCGGCTCGCTACGGGGGGGCTCGTGCCGGACCTCACGTTGATCGTGGATGTCCCGGTGCAGGTCGGGCAGGCGCGCCAGGTGGCGGCCGGGAAGGTGCCCGACCGGCTCGAGCGGGCGGATGCGGAGTTCCATGCACGCGTGACCGCGGCGTTCCGCGCGGCGGCGGGCGCCGGGGTGATCCACCTCGACGGCACCGCCACGCCGCCCGCGCTCGAGGCGGCGGCGTGGGAGGCGGTCGCGGCCCGTCTGGGGAAACAAACGGCGTCGGCCCGGGTTGAATGAGCGAACGGGGGCGCGGGAGAGCGTCATGAACCGGAAGAACCTGCTGCTGTTCGGACTCGTTGGCTTCATCGCGTTCCTGTCGGGCGGCTGGCTGTTGCAGCGCGGCGGGCAACACGCCGGGGACGTGTATCAGAAGGCCCGGCTGTTCGAGAACGTGGTGGCCTACGTCTCCGAGTACTACGTCGATTCGCTGGACGCCGGGCGGCTGTACGATCTCGCGATCGACGGCATGCTCAAGGAGTTGCAGGACCCGTATTCGACCTTCCTGCGTCCCAGTGATCTCGAAGATCTGCGCGTGTCGACCACCGGCAACTACGGCGGGCTCGGCATCCGCATCGAGCCGAGCGACGGCTGGATTCAGATCGTCGCGCCGCTGCCCGACACGCCCGCCGAACGGGCCGGCGTGCAGGCGGGCGATCGGATCATCGCGGTGGACGGCGAGTCCACCCACGAATGGTCGGCCGACAAGGCCGTGGGGAGGTTGCGGGGCCCCCCGGGGGCACCCACGACCATCACGGTGAGCCGTCCCGGCGTCCCAGAGCCGATCGACTTCCGAATCGTGCGCGAGCAGATCCACGTGCGCTCGGTGGAGGGTGGCACGGTGCTGCCGGGCGGGGTGGGCTTCCTCCGGCTGACGCAGGTGAGCGAGGAATCGGCGCAGGAGCTCGGCGAGGAGATCACACGGCTGCGCGCGGCGGGCGCGCGCGGCCTCATCCTGGACATGCGCAACAACCCGGGCGGCCTGCTCAACGAGGGGGTCGCCGTCGCCGACCTGTTCCTCGATCGCGGGCAGGTCGTGGTCGAAACGCGGGGGCGCGCGCCCGGCGCCTCGGGGGTGTTCCGCGCCTCGCACGCCCAGTCCTGGGCTGACATGCCCGTCATCGTGCTGGTGAACGGCAACTCGGCCAGCGCGGCCGAGATCATCGCGGGCGCCTTGCAGGATCACGACCGCGCGCTGATCGTCGGCACGCAGACGTTCGGTAAGGGCCTCGTGCAGTCGGTTTTCGAGCTGGGGCCCGGCCCGCAGGCCTTGAAGCTCACGACCGGCCGCTGGCATACCCCCAGCGGGCGGCAGCTCGAGCGGCCCACCCGGCGGCCGATGACGGTGGCCGTGGCTCCGGACGAGGCCGACGCGCCGGCCGACGCGGCGCCCGCGGATTCGGTGCCAGCCGATTCGGTGAGGCCGGTGTTCCGCACGGATGCTGGCCGCACGGTGTACGGCGGCGGTGGCATCATTCCCGATCGGGTGATTTTGTCCGACACGCTCACGACCCCCGAGCAGGCATTCGCGCGGGCCTTGGGCGCGCGCGTGCCGGACTACCGGTCGGCGCTGACGACGTATGCGCTCGACCTCAAGGGCCGGAACGCGATCGCCGATCCGGAGTTCCGGGTCACCGCCGCCATGCGGGGCGAGTTGATTCGGCGCGTGCGCGAGCGGGGCGTCACGCTGCCCGACTCGATATTCGCCGGCGCGGGAACGCTGCTCGACGAGCAGCTGGGTGACGAGGTGGCCCGCTACGTGTTCGGGCGGCCGGCCGAGATCCAGCGGCAACTGCGGCGCGACGCGCAGGTACGCGAGGCGATGGGGTTGCTGGCGCGGGCCAAGTCGCCAAGCGAATTGCTCACGCTCGCCGTCGAGCCGGAGGCCCGGCCCGGGCGTTGAGCGCCGTCGGCATCGTCGGCCCCGGACGCGCCGGGCTTGGCCTGGCGGTCGCGCTGACGCAAGCGGGTCACGACGTGCGGCTCCACGGGCGGGGGGGGAAACCGGTTCCCCCGCCGCTTCGTTTGTCCTGGGGCGGCCCCCCGCCGTGGCTCGACACGGTGGCGGTGCTCGTGCTCGCGGTTCGCGATGACGCCATCGAACCGACGGCCACCGCCGTGGCGTCCACCGGCGCGGTGACGTCGCACCACGTAGTGCTCCACCTGTCCGGGCTCCTCGACACGACGCCCCTTAAGGCACTGCGCGCCACCGGGGCCGCCGTGGGCGTGCTGCACCCGCTTCAGGCCATCGCGCAGCCGGAGGCCGCCCCCGCGCGACTGCGGGGGGCGCTGGCGGCGCTGAGCGGCGACGAGCGTGCCGTGCGCGCAGCCGCCGAGTTGGCGCGGAGCATCGGGCTGCGACCGGTGCACGTTGCCGAAGCCGCCAAGGCCCGCTATCACGCGGCCGCGGCGATCGCCTCCAACTACCTGGTCGTGCTCGCGGCCGTGGCGGAGCGCCTGATGGAAGACGCCGGTCTCGAAACGCGGGACGCGCGTGCCGGCATCGCCGCCCTCATGGAGGGCACGTTGGCCAACATCGCCGCCGACGGACCGGCGGCGCTGACGGGCCCCATCGTGCGCGGGGACGTCGCGACCGTCCGCGCCCATCTCGCGGTGCTGCCCGCCGATCTGCGCACGGCGTACTGTGCACTCGGACGCGTGGCCCTCGGCCTGTCGAAACTCGACGGACCAACCCGGGAGGTGATGGCGGGAATGCTGAGCGGGACTGATCCATGACCTATGACCAATCTTCAGTGATCAGCGGTCACGTGACGATTGATGGGACGCCAGGCCGCAGGACGGAGGGAGGCAGGATGCGTGGACGTGTGGTGAGTCTCGTGCTCTTGATGAGCGCGTGTGGCCCACCGTGGGGGCCGCCGCCGGATCCGCGCGAGCTGATGGACGCGGATCGGGCGTTTGCCGCCGAGACGGCGGCACGGGGCGGAGAGGGCTGGGCAGACTGGTTTGCGCCGGACGCCCGCCAGTACCTGGCCACCGGGGGGGTTCTCGCGGGGCAGGATTCGATCCGGGCCGTCATGGTGCAGGTGTTCGCCGACACTGCCCGGGCGCTCCGTTGGGCGCCCGACTCGGCGGTCGTCGCCGCGTCCGGCGACATCGGGTACACCTTTGGCCGCTGGCAGAGCGTCGTACGTACCGCCACGGGCGATTCGGTGACGGGCCGCGGGAATTACGTGTCGATCTGGCGCCGCCAGCCGGACGGCACGTGGAAGGTCGTGCTCGATATCGGGAACCCGGCGGGTGACTGACGCGTGAAGCTCGAAGAGTGGACGGCGACACGCGCGCGTTTCACTGTTCAGTTTTCACCGGAGGACGGCCAGAGACGCTCGCCACGGTCCGACCAGGCCCGCATACTGCTTGGCCATGACGCGCGCGATCTGAGCGACGTGGGCGAGATCGTGCACCACCCACGTCGCCAGGAGCTCTTCCAGGGTCACGCGTCCCAGGTCGGGGTGCGTACCTTCGAGCGTGAGCTGCTTGGCGGTGAGGTTCCAGCCGCGCAGGGTCTCCAGGTTCGCGCCGCGCCGCGCCGCGAAGCGGTCGAGCAGATCCCGGAAGGGGACGCCGGCGTACAGCCGGCGGTGCGCAAAGCGGTCGAACGGCTCGAACGGGCGCGCAGGTCCGTGCTCGAGGATGAGACGGGCGCGCGGAATCCAGTCGGTGTCCTCACCGTGCAGCAGGTGCCCCACCACGTCCACCGGGCTGAACGTGTCCGGCCCTTCCGTGCCGTGCAGCAAGGTGACGGGCGCCTCGGCGAGCCAGTCGCGCAGGGTGACGGGCGTGCGGGCCAATACGGCGATGGCGTCGGGGAGCGCGAACGCCATCAGTCGCTTGCGAGCCAGTGGAGGGCCTCGTCCAGCGACCGGAACGTCCGCACCTCGTAGGGCAGCTCGTCGCGGGCGAGCCCCTGCACGAGATCGACGATGCGCGCCAGTCCGTAGTCGAGATCGGTGCTCACCACGATCGCCCGCTTGCCGCCCGGCAGCGGCTTGTCGGGTCGGCGCCATCGTTTGGGGTACGTGGCAATGCGTTCGAGCTCGTCGTGCGTCAGGTGGGCGATGGTCGCGTCCCGGCCGTCCCAGAGCACGCGATCGGGCAAGTCGTCCCGACCGTAGAAGCCCTCCAGCGTTCCGATGACTTCCCGGAACGTGAGTGGCCCGGCGGCCGTGTGGATGGTGATCCCGCGTGCGGTATCGTGGGTCGTGACGATCGGCATGCCGCGCGCCTCCCTGTCGTAACAAGGGTCGCGAATGCGCGAGCCGCAAGACCGACGTTCCGACTTGCGACACCCCGCGCGGGCTGCCAGCTTCCGGCATCGTGGGGAGGTCGGTCGTGTGGGGTCGCAGGGAGCTGAGTCGTCGGCTTGCGGGCCTGGCGGTGTGCGGCGTGCTGCTCGGATGCCCGCGGCCGGGTGGAACCCCGAACGCCGGCGCCGTGGCGGTGGGACCGGTGATCACGCGGCTCGAGCCCGCGGCCGGGCCGGCCGGGGTGGCGTATCCCATCCGCCTCACGATCGAGGGCACGGGGTTCGCGCCGGTGGGCAACGCGGTCCGGGTGGGGCCGGTCGTGCTTCTGGACGTCCCATCGGCCAATGGAGGGACCCGCATCGTGGTGTTCGTTCCGAAAGAGACCCCGAGCACGAGTGAAGTGCCGCCCGCGCCGCTGCTGCCGGGCCACTACGAGGTTACGGTGACGACCGCGGAGGGGACGAGCGCGCCGGCGATCTTCATGCTCACCCCCGGGCCGGGGAGTGGCCGGTGACACGGACCCTGCTGGTGACTGCCTGCGCGGCACTCGCGCTGGTTCCCGGCGCCCGCGCGCAGGAGCCCGACGACAACCCACGCCTGCGCTGGGAGGATGCCTACCGGCGCCGGGCGTACCCGTTCGAGCGGATTCCGCCGAACGCCCTGCAACGCGCGCGCGCGCAACTGGCGGCCACGCGTGGGGCCCGCCTCCTTGGCGCGCCGCCGCCGATCAGCGGCACGCAGTGGCAGCCGCTCGGGCCCAACGCCATCCCCCTCTTCGGGACCTCGGTGGGCCGGATGTCGGCGATTGCCGTGCATCCCACGAACGCCAGCGTCATCTACGTCGGTGGCGCGCAGGGGGGCGTGTGGAAGACGGTGGACGGCGGTGCTTCGTGGACGCCGCTCACGGACCGCGAATGCTCGCTCGCGATGGGCTCGATCGCACTCGATCCCGTGAATCCCGATATCGTCTACGCGGGCACCGGCGAGCAGCATTTTTCCGGCGACAGCTACTACGGGTGCGGACTGCTCCGCTCCACGGACGGCGGCGCGACCTGGACGCGGCTCGGCGCGAGCGCGTTCGCGCCCGGGGCCGGCGGCGCCCGGATCTCCCGCGTCGTGCTCGCGCCGAGTACCGCCGGGACGCCGGCGACGACCACGGTGTTCGCGGCGAGTGACTTGGGGCTGTTCCGCTCCACGGACGGCGGCGGCACCTGGAGCGAGCTGCTGGTCGGGGCGCTGGGCTGCTCCAGTTTTCCCACGTGCGCCGCCACCGATCTGGTGATCCACCCCACCAACGACTCCATTCTCTACGCGGCGATTCGCACGCGCGGCGTCTACAAGACCGTCGACCGCGGCGCGACGTGGACGGCGCTCCCGTCCGGCTTTCCCACCGCGCAGGTGGGTCGCATCAACCTCGCGCTCACGCCGACGGCGCCCGATACGCTGTATGCGTCGGTCCACAATACGTCCACGAGCCAGCTGCTGGGCATCTGGCGCACGCTTGACGGCGGCGGCACCTGGACGCCGCTGGCGGCGAGCGGTGCCTCGTGCGGCTCCCAGTGCTGGTACGACATGTACATCACGGTGCATCCCACGACGCCCACCACGATCTACTTCGGGGGCGTGAGCCTGTACCGCTCCACCGATGCCGGCGCCACGTTCCAGAACATCACCAGCTTCATCCACGTGGATCAGCACCTGATGACGTTCGACCCGCAGGACCCGCAGACGGTGTACGCGGCCAACGACGGCGGGATCTACCGCTCCACCAACGGCGGCACGAGCTGGACGAGCCTGAATACGGGCCTCGAGCTCACGCAGTTCTACGAGGGGATCTCGCTCCACCCGAGCGACCGGACGATCGTGCTGGGCGGCACGCAGGACAACGGCACGCTGCAGTACACCGGGGTGCCGAACTGGCTCTTCGTGTTGGGCGCCGATGGGGGCTACACGGCCATCGACCACGACAACCCCACCGTGCGGTACGCCGAGACCCAGTGGACGGCCAACAGTGGGATCGGCGGGCCGCGCCGGTCTGACGGCGGCGGCTTCGTGCTGAAGGTAAACGGGATCGCCGCCGGCGACCGGGCGCAGTTCATCCCGCCGCTCGTGATGGACCCCGTCAACGCGGCCACGCTCTACTTCGGGACGTACCGCCTCTACCGGACCACCGATCGCGCCGAGAGCTGGACCGCGATCAGCCCGGATCTGACGGGCGGCTCGGGGACCATCACGGCCATCGCGCCCGCGCCGACCAACCGGCTGGCGGTGTACGTGGGTACGAACAATGGCCTCCTGCAGCTGACCACCGACGGCGGCGCTTCGTGGGCCCCGCGCACCGGTGGGTTGCCGAACCGGTTCGTGCAGGACATCGCGGTGGATCGCGCCGATTGGCAGACGGCGTACGTTGCTGTGTCGGGGTTCGGCACGGGGCACGTCTTCCGCACGGTGAACGGCGGGCAGACCTGGAACGACGTGAGCGGGGCCCTTCCCGACGTTCCGGTGAACGCCGTGATCCTGGATCCGGCCAGCCGCGGCATCGTCCTGATCGGGACGGACCTGGGCGTGTTCATGTCGGCGGACAGTGGGGGGACGTGGGCACCCCTGGATCAGGGCCTGCCCAACGTGGCGGTGTATGACATCGCCTACAACCCCGCCACCGCGACGCTGATCGCGGCAACGCACGGCCGCGGCATGTTCCAGCTCCAGCTCGACCGGGTGTTGACACTCGCCGTCGTGCCGGGGACGCGGCGCGACACGGTGACGGTGGGGGCGACGGCGCCGCGGTCGGATTCCGCCGCCGTGTTGCTCACGGGGACCAACGCGGCCACCGCGACGTGGAACGCCACGCACGGGAGTGCCGCGTGGCTCACCCTGGGCACGAGTGGCGGGACCGGGAGCGGCAGGGTCACGTGGACGCGGAGTCCGGCGGGACTCACCGCGGGGATCTACGTGGACACGATCACGGTGGCGGCGCCAGGGGCCGTCGACTCACCGTGGCGCCTGGTGGACTCGCTCGTGGTGCAAGGGACGCTGGCGCTCGACGTCAGCCCCGCCAGCCGCTCCGACACGGTGACGGTGGGGGCAACGGTCCCGCGCGCGGATTCCGCCGCCGTGCTGCTCTCCGGCACCGGGGCGTCGACCGCGACGTGGTCCGCCGCCGCCAACCGCGGCGTCTGGATCACCGTCACGACCGGCAGTGGGACCGGCCCGGGGACTGCCCGATGGACCCGGAACCCCGCTGGCCGGGCCGTCGGCGTGCACGTCGACACGATCACGATCACCTCGACGGCGGCCACCGGCAGCCCGGCGCGGATCGTGGACTCGCTCGTGGTGCGGGCCGCCGCCGTCGCGCTCAACCCCACGGCCACCAGTGACACGGCCGTCTCCGGCACCGCCGGCGCCCGGCCGGGCTCCGCGCAGCTGCTGCTGAGCGGCGGGACTGACTCGATCACCGCGTGGACGGCCACACACGGCGCCGCGCCATGGCTCACGCTGCTCACGACCGCGGGGCAGGGGAGCGGGACCATCTCCTGGACCCGGTCGGCTGCCGATCTCGCCGACGGCGTGTTCCGCGATACGATCACCGTCGTCTCGGCCGCGGGGGATTCGGCGCGGGTGGTGGACGTGTTCGTGGTACGGGCACCGGCCGTTGCCGCCGCCTGCGCCGCGAGCCACCTCCTGGGGGAGACCTGCCTCGACCCGACCCAACGCCGCTGGCTCGACCTGGCCGGTAACCGCGACGGCCAGTTCAACCTCGGCGATTTTGTCGCCTTCATCGCCCGCGGGAGCGCGACCGGCGCGCCGCCGCCGCCGCGGAAGGAGGGCCAATGACCGCCCGACGCGTCGTGACGACGCTGGCCGGCCTCGTGCTCGCGGGCGGGGTGGTCACCTGCGGCAGCGAGCCCGTCGCGCCACCCACCCCGGGTTGGGTGAACGTGCGGCTCACGACCCCCAATCTCGACGACGGGGGCATCCTGTTCACGGTGACCGGCGCACAGATCGACTCGGTGCGGTCGACGTTCCCCAACACGTTCCTGCGCCGCGAGAGCGCGTCCTCCGTTCGCGTCGTGATCGTCGGCAATCTCGCGGCGGGGACCGTGGCCCAGATCCTCGTGCCGAGTATCGGCGCTGCCGGCACGTATGGCGCGACCGTCGTGGAGGTCGCCACGCGGGGCACGTTTGCCCAGCGCCCCACCGCAGGGTACACGCTCAGCGTGGAGTCGCCAGCGACACCGTAAGCCATTGATAATCAACGTGATCCGGCCGCCGGGAACCCCCTCGGCGGCCGGCGCGTTGTTGGGGGGCCGGAGCAGCGACCGGCCGCGATCCGGGGTTGACATTGTATAATAGCAATGTTACTATATTAAGGAGCGTGCGCACCACCCCAGCCGGGGGGCCGGCGCGTCGGTGCGGGGCACGCCATCTCTCATGGGTTTGGAGGACGCATGTCGTTCGTGAAGCCGACAACCGATGCCACGTTCGCCGCGGACGTGCTGACTGCTGAGGGACCAGTGCTGGTGGACTTCTGGGCGCCCTGGTGCGGGCCATGCCGTGCCGTCGGGCCGGTGCTCGAAGAGGTCGCGAAGGAGTACGACGGCCGCGTGCGCGTCGTGAAGCTCAACGTGGACGAGAACCCGCGCACGGCCGAGCAGTACGGGATCCGCTCGATCCCCACGGTCGCGCTGTTCAAGCAGGGCGAGGTGGTGGACGGCGTGCTGGGTGCCGCGCCCAGGACCTTCTTCAGCGGCATGCTGGACAAACACCTGAACGGCGCCACCCAGGAGGTCTGATGCGGCCCATCACGGTCACCTGGGACGGGGCGCTGCGCTTCACGGCGGACATCCGCGGGCACAAGGTGACGGTGGATCAGCCGGCGAAGGCGGGTGGCGCGGACAAGGCGCCGATGCCCGTGGAGCTGCTGCCCGCCTCACTCGGTACGTGCGTGGCGCTGTACGTCCAGCAGTTTCTGGCCACCCGCGGGCTCGATCCTACCGGGATGACGGTGGCCGTGACGGCCGTCGGGGCGGCGCAGCCCAACCGGCTCGCCCGGTTCGATCTCGAGGTGAAGATCCCCGGAGGCGTCCCCGAGAAGTACCGGGACGCTGTGCAGCGCGCGGCGGAGGGATGTACGGTGCATCACACCCTCACGCATGCACCGGAGATCGCCGTGACGATCACGGAGGGCAGCGGCGTCGCCGCCGGCTGACGATCCCGCACATACACCTCGGCCGGCGTCGCGATGGCGTGACGCCGGCCGTGCTCGTTATCGCTCCCGCCCAGACCTGAGCGGCCGTGTCACACCGCTCAGCCGAAGCCCGTCGGCCCGCACGCGGCGGCCCCTCCGCCGGTCGCGCGGGAACCCGTGAGCACGTTCACCGCGGCAAAGCGCCGCGTGACGTCCGCCGAGCCACAGGTGGTGCAGGCGGGCGTGACCCCCTCGCCGTACTCGGTCATGCTCATGCGTACCACGAACGGCTGGTCGCAGGACTGACAGGTGTAGTCGTATCGGGGCATGCGTCTCGATCGGATGACAGATTCAACTGGTCAATGATAACATCGCAATATACATATATTTGGCCATCCGTCCAGGGGTACGGCTAGGCCGGGACGGCGGGTGGCGATTCCCCGGGCTCCGCCAGGAGCGACCGGAGGTCGAGCGGCTGCGTGATCATGGCCAGGGTGCCGTCGGGGGTCCGGGGCCACGCGGCGGGCGGGCGGTCCCAGTACAGCTCCACGCCGTTCCCGTCCGGGTCGTCGAGGTAGAGCGCCTCGCTCACGCCGTGGTCCGAGGCCCCGCGGAGCGCGATGCCCGCGGCGGTCACCCGCCGGTACGCGTCCGCGAGCACGCGCCGTTCCGGATAGCGGATCGCGATGTGGTAGAGCCCGGTCGTGCCGCGCGCCGGCCGCGGTCCGCCGCGGCTTTCCCACGTGTTCAGGCCCAGGTGGTGGTGATAGCCGCCGGCGCTCAGGAAGGCGGCCTGGCTGCCCATGCGCTGGGTGATCTCGAAGCCGAGCACGTCGTGGTAGAACGCGAGGGCGCGGTCGAGGTCGGCCACCTTGAGGTGGACGTGACCGATCGTGACGCGCGGGTCGATGGGAGGATGAGGGGGCATCGGGGGTTCGGTTGGGGTGAACGGGCCGGACGAATCGGCGACAGTCAGCGTCGGATGTTCGGCGGGACCGGCTGCATGGTGACCCGCAGCGCGTACCCCTGGCCGCGCGCCATCGTGTACTCGACGGCCCACGGCTCGTAGCCGAGCCGGCGCACCCGCATCCCGTCGGCGCGATCGGCGTCGCACCAGAGCGGCGCGTGTCCCGCCGAATCGGTCAGGGCATAACAGCTCGTCGGCACGAGGATGACCGCCGCCCCGGGGAGCGGCATGCCCGCCGAGTCCCGGACGTCGGCGGTCACGCAGATCTGCCGGGGATCGCACGGGCCGGTGAGCGTCACGGGAAGAGGTGCCCGGGACGCGCAGGCCGGCACAGCGACGGCCGCGAGCAGCCATAGGCGACCTCCAGGCATCACGGGGATCCGGGCGTCGGCCGGTCGAAGGTGAGCTCCACTGTGCCGCCCGGCGGAAGCGTGCCCCAGCGCCCGAGCAGCTCGCGCACCCGCGCGCGCACGCGCGCCAGCTCACCGTCCGTCAGGGCCGGGACCGTGAGGTTCCGTCCGTCGGCGAACCGGGCGGCGTGCGCGTGAACTCCGCCGCCGTCCACTCTACCCCTCCCGCCCGCTCGAGATCGAGCGCGCCCACGAGGTACTCCACCGCCATGGCTTCGGGAGGCAGGGGTCCCCGCGCGCTCTTCCCCTCGGTCTCCTCGAGGGACCACCCCTCGGCGACGAGTCCGTAGAATCCGCGCCGGAATCCCAGCTCCGTCTCGATGGCGAGGTGCGTCAGGTCGTGCGCCGGAAAGAACCCCGCCCGGTGGCCGTCGTGCCGCTGCCACGTGGCCGATCCGTCCGCGCGCACGAGGCGGAACACGGCGCCGCCGTCCGCGCGCTTCGTGAGGTGAATCGCCAGCTCGGGCATCGCAGCCGCGGTCAGCGCGGCACGCGGCCACGGCGCTGCAGCCACCAGCGCATGCACTTGTGGCCGATGTCCACCGGCTCGCAGAACATGAGGGGACAGCCGCCGACGATGCAGTCGATCCCCCGCTCGGCGCACGCACGCACAGCGGCGTCCGAGACGCTTCCCTGGCCAAACGACCGGTGAAACCAGACGCGCGGTACGCCACGCGCGCCGCACTGGCGGACGACGTCCACGGCGACATCGGGATGGGTGGCCACGACCACGCCGTCGACCGGCTCCGGCAGCGCGGCGAGGTCCGCAAAGCACGGTACCCCCTCCACCTCGGTCGCGTTGGGGTTGACGGGGTAGGTCGTATACCCGGTGTCCCGCAGCTTGCGGAAGATGGCATTGGCCGCCTGGGCGGGCGTGCGAGAGACGCCGGCGACGGCGAATCGTTTGCCGCTCAAGAACACGGCGACCGGATCGGGAAGCGTCGTCATATGTCCCCCCTCGAATTCCGCTGTGGCGATCGCAAGTCACGGAAGCCACCACGAGAGCGCGAGCCCGGCCCGGCCCGACGGCCCGCCGCTCAGCCGCACGCCGTCCAACGACACGTGCTCCCACCGCTCCGTGCGCATGAACGACCCGACGAGGGCGCCGATGCCCGTCCCGGCGAGCGCCCCGGCGGCCCCCACGACGAGCGCGCGGCAAGCGCCACCGGCATCCCGACGAGCACGCCAGTATCCACATTCCGCCACGCCACCTCATGACGCCCCCGGCCCCCGGTCCTCCCCGCTCACCCGGCGGGCCTGGCAGCGACGACGGTGTACGTGCGCACGTCCAGCGTCGCCCGGCCCGACTCGACGATCTCCATGAAGCGCTGGGAGGAGGGTACGGTATTCCACACGGGCGCGTTCACGCACGCCAGGTGGTCCTCCTCCCGCGCCCACTGCAGATACTGCACGAGACGGCGTCCGTCCGCGCTGCGGTGCAGGGCACCCGCCACAAACCCGGCGAACGCGCCAAACCGCGCCAGCCCGTCGCGGGCGTGCGCCTCGAGCTCCGGCACCAGGCCGGGGTCGGCGTCGACGGTGATGATCACGGTGCACAGGTCAGTCGGAGCGTGAATCGTCGGCACGGCGGATCCCTCGCGTGCTACCCCGTGGTCCAGAAGGGGAACTCGGCCCGATAGCAGACGCCGTCCAGGTCGGCGGCCCGTTCCTCGAAGAACGCGCGCGCGTCCGCGATGGCGCGGTTGTAGATGGTCGGTCCGAGCTCTTCGAGCACGTAGCCGAGCAGGAGATCGGCCTTGAGGTCGCCGATCTCCTCGTCCATGTGCTCGGCGAAGTACCGTTTGATCGAGGCACGGGCCTGGGTGCGCGCGCCGGCCGACAGATCGATGGTCGGTTTCCCTCGCATGAGCGAAGACTAACCTCCGAATCGAGCGTGGGCGAGCGTCGGCGTTACGCCGTCGGGGTCCGTCGCCTTCGAGGGGAAGTCCGGTAGATCATCCACCAGACGGATGCGGCGGTGGCGCCCATCCCGGCGGGAATCGGCGAGAAGGCCAGGTGGCGGTCCAGTGCGAAGGGCGCGACGGCCATGCCCGCCGCGGCGCCGACAACCATCATGTGCCAGGCGCGGACCCGGGCAAACCGGGAGAGGAGCAGATAGGCGGGGAGGCCCGCGAGCGCGGCGGCGGCGTAGCTCGCCGGCGCCCCGAGTGCGACCACGAACGGCAGGGTGACGACGTACTCGACGACGTCCGGTCTCGCTCCGAAGAGCAGATCGCTGGTCAGCAGGTATAGCCACAGGGCACCCGGGGCCGTGGGCGGCGCGACGACAAACGCCAGTACCGCGCGCTTCCCGCGTGACCGATCCCGGATCTCCTGAGACTCGAGGCTCTCGTGCGCCTCGTGGGGTTGCACCGCGCGTCATGGCTCGGGCCACGCGAGCTCGACGAACAGGGGCCGGTGGTCGGAGACGACCGGCTCGTCGAGCAACTGCTGGCGCAGGACGGCAAATGCGTCCGCCGGACGGTACGCCACGAAGTCGATCTCACGCTCCGGGCCGGTCGACGGAAACGTGAGACGATCGGCTCCCTTCTCGACGAACCGCCACGTCCGGGCCAGAAGCGCCAGCACTGGAGAGCCGGGCTCGGAGTTGAAATCGCCCGCCAGCATCACGGGAACCTCCACTGCGGCGAAGATCGCCGCGATGCGTGCCGCTTGGGCCACCCGTTCCGGCTCGGTGCGATACAGGTGAATACCGACGAATTCCAGCTCGCGGCCGGTGGTGGGCGAGCGCACGCGCACCGCGAGGGCGGAACGTGGTTCCTCGCCATCCGGCAGCCGATGGTTGTGCGAGGCAACGATCGGCCAGCGCGACAGCACGGCCATCCCGTACTCCCCGCCCTGGTAGGGCATGAACGCCCCGAACGCGACGGCCATACCCGTGAGCGTCCCGAGGCGGGCCGCCTGATCGACGACCCCCGTGCGCTCCACGGAGCGGTCCACCTCCTGGAGCGCCACGAGATCGGGCTCGAGCGCGGTGAGGAGCGCGGCGATTCGGGCGAGGTCCACCTCGCCATCCATGCCCTCGCCGTGATGGATGTTGTACGCCACGACGCGGAGCGTGTCGGGCGCCGCCCCTGGACTGGAGAGGGCCGTGCGGAATCCCCCGATGGCCAGGGCGAGGCCACCGAGCGACGCGGCGAGCAACCCTAATCGCACGCGGTACCGAAAGACGCGGAGGCGCGGGGCCACGCGACCGGTGCTCACCCGCCGGTCGGGCTCGGTGGCGGGAACACCCCCAGCTGGGTGAGCATCGCCAGGTTGTCCCACTCGACCCACAGCTCGGCGATCTTGGCGTCCGCGATACGGAAGATCGCGAGGAACGGTGCGTCGACCGCCTTGCCGGTGATGGGGAAGTCGCCCATCGGCCCCGTCTGGGTACCGGTATACGTCGCGAGCGCAGCCACCTTGTCGCCCTCGGCGACGAGCAGTTGAATGGTGACGCGCTGGTCCGGCATGCTGACGAGGAACGTCCGCTGCAGCTCCACGAACGCGGCCCGCGACGTCACGGGCGGTCCGGCGGTTGCCTGGCTGTGGCGGACGACATCGTCGGCCACCAGGTCTTCGAGCCGAGCCCAGTCCGCGGCGTTGACCGTCTCGGTGAACTGACGGACGAGCGTCTTGTTGGCTTCGAGCCGTGCACTCGGGGAGAGGCCGCAGCCGGCCACGAGGGCGGCCAGCGCAACAGGGAGCACAACGTCGGTGGCGCGCATGATGTCCTCCGGAAAGGTTCTATCCGATCGTCTGCTCCGGCGGCGGCAGTTCCTTGAGATACAGCAGCTCCAGCACGGCACCGGTCTCAGCGATGTCGAAGTAGCAGAACTCGCCCGCGTCCCCCAGGCCGCCGCTCTGGATCATGGCGCGGCCCTGACGGACCAGCTCGTCTTTGGCGGCGCGCATTGCGGCCAGGCTCGGATACGCGAGACAGGTGTGGTGAAAGCCCTCACCCTTGGTCTCGAGATGCTCGACATACACGCTGGCACCCGCGAGCGGCGCGAGCAGCTCGTAGCTCGAATCGCCCACCTGAGCGAGCGCCACGCGGAACGAGAACGGGACGTTGCGTCCGTGCACGGTCGTGGTGACCGGCTCGATGGTCCAGACGTTCCACGGCTTGATGCCGAGCGACGCCGCGAGTGCCGTGGCGGCTCGCTCGACGTCGTGCACCACGAAGCACGTGTGATGGAGGGTTCCTGCTTCGGCGACGCGCACGGTGGCCTCCGGGATGTAGGGTGTGGCGGCATCGGGGGGTGACGGATCGCCGGAATCGTCACGCTCCTCGACCTCCGCATACTGGACGTGCTGGAGGTGTGCGGCGGCGGGGTCGAAGATGCTTTGCAGGGTCAGCGAGTGGAACGCTGCCCCGCGGCGACTCAGACCCCGCCGTCGATAGTTCATCCAGCCGCGGGCTTCGCAGGCGAGCAACACGCGGTCCAGCAGGAATGCCGCGGCCAGGATCGCGAGCGTCCACAGGGCGACCCGGAGCATCGGCCTACAGCGTCTTGCGGAAGCAGCGCACCAGGCCGACGTCCGTGAAGCCGGCGGCCCGATGCGCAGCTGCGCTGATCGCATTGTCGGGGTGGGCATCCGACGCGAACTCGGTGCAGCCCTGCGCGCGTCCCCACTGCTCGGCGGCGGCGATCAGCGCCCGGCCGACGCCGCGGCGGCGCGCGTCTGGCACGACGTACCACCCCTCGAGATACGCCACCCGGTCGGTCCGGCAGCCTTCCGCGTACGCGCGAATCGCCAGCTCGGCGAACCCCGCGGGTGTCGTGCTGCGCATCGCCAACAGCACGGCGGCCGGCTCGCGCGCCTGTCCCGCGAAGTAGCGCGCGATCTCCTGGCGGTGTTCAGCCGCGGCGCCGTCGGGCCACAGCGCCACACGCATCGCCAGCCAGGCGGCCGCGTCGGCAGGGGCCGCAGGACGCACGGTGATCATCGCGTCCGTCAGCGGACTCCTCATTGTGCGGCGGCGACGGCGTACTCGAGCGACACGATCCCGGTCGAGTACACGTGGTGGCCCGTCAGGCGCAGCGACGTCTGGACGCCCGGCGGCGGGAGCAGGGGGATCCCCTGGCCCAGCAGGACCGGAATCACCGCGACCTCGACCGTGTCCACGAGGCGGGCGGCGAGCAGGCTGCGGAAGAGGTCGCCGCCGCCGAACAGCCAGATGTCCTTGCCGGGACGCTCACGCAGCGCGGCGATCTGGCGATCGGCGTCCTGGCCGAAGATCGTGACCTTGGGGTGGTCTGCCGGCCGAAGTGTCCGTGACACGACGACCGACGCCATGCCCGGCATGCCGCCCCCGCCCCCGCCCTGGGCCTGTGCCGCCTCGTAGGTGCGGCGGCCCATGAGCAGCGTGTCGAACTGCCGGAAGATCGCCCCGAAGTCGATGTCGGGGTCCATGATGATCCAGTCGGCCTCGCCATTCGGCCCGGCGATGTAGCCGTCCAGGCTCATGGCCACGAGGTATCGGATGCGTCGCACGCGGGCTCCTCCGACACCGGGGGTGCGGCACGGCATCGTGGGGTGTCAACACTGCCACACGCCGACGCCGGGCGCCAGTCCGGCGCTGGCGGCGCGCTCAGCCCGGCGGCGTGCGGAACAGCGCCGTAGGCAGGCCCTCGTGGACGATCTCCCGTTCGTACACGAGGCCCACCTTGCGGAGCACGCGCTGCGACCGGTGGTTGTCCCGATGGGTGAGGGCGACAAGGGACGGCAGGTGCAAGGGGTCCCGGGCAAACCCGACACAGGCCGTCGCCACCTCCGTGGCGAGGCCCCGGCCCCAGGAGGCCGGATGGAACGCGTAGCCCACTTCCACTTCGTCGACGTCGTCGATGAGCAGGTGGCGCAGCACGGCGAGCCCGATCACGTCGGCGCCGTGCAGCTCGCGCAGGATCCACACCCCGAACCCATGCTCGTCCCAATGCCGGAGGTTGCGCGCGAGATACGCGGCCGTCTGGTCCGCATCGCGCACGCCGCCCAGCAAAGCCATGACGGCCGGGTCGCCGTGCAGGCGCTGGACATCGGGGCGGTGATCGGCGAGCAGGCGCTCGGCCTGCAGCCGCCTGGTGGTGAACGCGTCGGGGAAGGGCACGGGAGCGTGTCGGTCAGCGCGACCACGGCGGCACGATGCCGTTCACCCGGGCGTACGCGACGGCTTGGCCCACGTGCTCGTTCATGTGGGCCACGAGCTGGACCAGCACGGCCCACGCGGCCACGTGGCGGCCGTACAGCAGGGTCGATCGGGTCAGGGACTGTTCGTCCATCGCGGCGACGGACGTCCGGACGTGCTGCACCGACTGCTCCAGCAGCTCGAGCACGCGGGCCTTGTCGGTGATCGACTCGAAGTTCGGCCAGTCGACCGTGGGCGGGGCGTGGATGCCGAGCGACTCCGCGAAATACAGGTAGTTGTAGCGCGCGATGTGCATGTACACCTGGCCCACGGACATGACGCCGTCGCCGGGGCGCCAGGGGTAGAGCTCCGCCGGCATCGCCCGGGCCAGCATCACGATCTTGCGGCTGGAGCGGTCGAAGTGGTCGGCGGCCTGCTCGCGGACCTCGAGCGGCGTGCTCTGCGCGGGCGCGCGCTGCGCGCCGCCGAGCAGCGCGAGCGCCAGCGTGAGGGGCAGGAGATACCGGGTCATCGGGTCGTAGCCTCGTGTCGGGGTGGTGGGTCGAAGCGCCAGGAGCGCAAGCTAACCCGATCGGCCGCGGTGGCCAGCGCGCTCTCCCGGACACGGCTTCGTGCGACTAGTGTTCGTCATGCCCGAACCGCCGCACGCGGACACGCCGCATCTGCATCCGGGCCGGCCGAGCGCCGTGCAGCGCGAGATCGCCTCGCTCGGGTCGCTGCGCCTGCCGGCCGACATCCTCGATGCCGCGGTCCGCCGGCTCCAGACGGTCGCCCTGCTCTACGCGGCCGTGTTCTTCTTCGCCGCGATCGTGCCCAACGCCGCCTGTGTGCTGATCGCCCGCATGGACCCGGAGGCGGTGTGTCATCCGACGTACTTCACTACACTCCGGCTGATCGGACCGCCCGTGGTGTCCATTCTGCTCGGTGTGACCGTGTTCGCCGTGGTTCGGTGGAGCGACGTGCCGGCCGGCATCAAGCTCAATCTCGGGCTCGCGTTCGAGGTGTTGGGTAGCGTGGGGATCGCCGCCGCCGAGTACCAGGGCGTCATCGCAGGCGTGCGGTACGTGGGGATGGAGAACCTCGGCGACGTCGGGAGCTTCGGACTCTCGTGGGTATCCGCGTGGGTGATGCTGTTCACCGTGGTCGTGCCGGCGCCGCCCCGGCGGGCGCTGCTGGCCGCGGCGCTGTCGGTGAGTGCGGTGCCCATCGTGTTCGCGATCTTCATGGCGCTGGGCATCAACACCGTCACGCTGGGCGGCTTCGAGTTCTTCTTCGCGCTGATCTTCCCCTACGTCCTGATCGTCGGCATGGCCTGGGTCGCAGCCCGGGTCGTGTACCGCCTCGGGGCGGAGGTGCGGCGCGCCCGCGAGCTGGGGAGTTACCGATTGGTCGAGCAGCTGGGCGTGGGCGGGATGGGTGAAGTGTGGCGGGCCGAGCACCGGCTGCTCGCCCGCCCGGCGGCGGTGAAGCTCATCCGATCGGACGCGCTGGGGGCGCCCCACGTCGAGCAGCGCCGCGTGCATCTGCAACGGTTCGAGCGCGAAGCCCAGGCGACGGCGTCGATGCGGTGTCCGCACACCGTCGAACTCTACGATTTCGGCGTGGCGGAGGATGGCACGTTCTACTACGTGATGGAACTGCTCGACGGGTTCGATTTCGATACCCTGGTCCGGCAGTTCGGGCCCCTGCCGGCCGAACGCGTCGTGCATCTTCTGCGCCAGGCCTGCCATTCGCTCGGCGAGGCGCACGCGAGCGGGCTGATCCATCGCGACATCAAGCCGGCCAACATCTACACCTGCCGGTATGGCCGCGAAACCGACTGGGTCAAGGTGCTCGACTTCGGGATGGTCAAGCGGTCCGCCGAGCCCGCCGAACGCGACGCCAAGCTCACCGCCGAGAACGTCGTGGGCGGGACGCCCGCCTACATGGCACCGGAACAGGTGGTGGGCGAGTCCGTGGACGGGCGGGCGGATCTCTACGCGCTCGGGTGCGTCGGCTACTGGCTGGTGACGGGGGACCACATCTTCACGGGCCGCAGTCCGATGGAGACGATGCTGCAGCACGTCCACGCCACGCCGGTCCCGCCGTCGCAGCGCAGCGAGCTCGCCATTCCGCCGGCCCTCGAGGAGACGATCATGGCCTGCCTCGCCAAGGATCGCGCCGACCGACCGCAGACCGCCGACGCCCTCACCGCGCTGCTCGCGGCGGTGCCGCTCGCGCGGCCCTGGACGGTCGAGCGGGCCGCGGCCTGGTGGGACGCCCATCGGCCACGCACGCCCGCCACCGCAGCCGCGGGGTGAGCACTGTCGCGCCGCGCTACCGGCGTGGCGGCGGCAAGCGTTCCAGCAGTTGCCGCGCGAAGGTCCGAGAGGGATCGTCGTGGACCCGCCCCGCGGACGCCTCCAGCGACGTCGTGAGAACCCGACGCGCCTCGGCGCTCTGCCCATGCTGCGCCAGGCAGTTCCCCAACGTGTTCAGTGCCCGCAGGTAGTCGTCCGGTGCCGGGCCGCCCTCAGCCGGCCGCAGCTCGTCTACCGCGTCCCGCAGAGCGCCGAGTGCCTCGGTGGGCCGTCGCTCGCACCGCAGCAACCCCAGGCTCACGACGTCGCCGAGGGTCGCCCGACTCGCCGGAAAGGCGGCGCGGGCGATCGGGATCGCGTGGGCGAAGCGCGCTTCGGCCTCGGCGCGGGCGCCGGTCCGGAGCAGCAACCGCGCCAGGTTCTGCTCCACGAACGCCGGGTTGACGTGCTCGTCGCCGAAGTGACGCCGATAGCCGTCCAGGGCCGCGCGGAAGAGGGGCTCCGCGTCCGCATCACGTCCCTGCGCTTCGAGCGCGAGGGCCAGGTTGTTCCGCGCGGCGGCGACGATGAAGTGGCCGTCCCCGAAGGCCGCGATCCGCATGGCCAGCGCCTCGCGGAACAGCGGCTCCGCCTCGGCGGGCCGGCCCTGCCCACGGAGGCTGCGGCCGCGCTGCGTGAGCAACCCGGCGATCCGGTAGTGTCCCTCCGGGAGCACACGCTGAAAGATGCCCAGGGCCTCGGTGACCGCGCTGTCCGCGGCGACGAACGCGCGCTGACGGATGAGCACGTCACTCAGCGCCTCGAGGCTTGTGGCCAGCGCCGGGTGGTTCTCACCCGCGACCCGCCGCCGCACGTCCACTGAGCGGCGGAAGAACCCCTCGGCCGAATCGAGATCGCCGCGCGAGATCTGGGCGTAGCCCAGGTTGGTCAGGGCGGCGCCCATCCCCAGCGGCGGGTCCGGGAGGCGCACGTACCCGGCCAACGCTTCCACCAGCAGTGGTTCCGCGAGGTCGAGTCTTCCCTGGGTTTGTCAGGCGTAGCCGATGTCAGTCAGAGCAGCCGCATACTCCGCCGTGCCGGGCTCCCCCGTCTGACGCAGGCGCTCCAACGCCTCGTCGAGCAGGGGGGCTGCGACCTCGAAGCGCCCTGCCTGCGTCTGGAACATCCCGAGTCGCCGCACCGTGGTGGTCAGCTGGCGGGCGTCGCTCCCCGGCGCCGTGCGGCGGAGCGCCAAGGCTTCGTCCAACAGCCCGACGGCCGAGTCCAGGAGACCCAGGGTGGAGTACACGTCCCCCATGACCTCGAGCAACGTTGCCTGCACGCCGGGCTGCCCGCCGAGCTCGGTCCGAACGCGCACGGCGCCGCGGTCCAACACCTCGCGCACCGTGACGGTGTCCCCCTGCGCGACGGCGGGGTCGGTGCTCTGGAACATCCCGACCAGAAACCCGATGACCTGTTCGGCCCGGTCGCGTTCGAGGGCCGTGCGGCGAGCCTGACGGTCCATGCCGAGGGCGAAGCCCAGAACCAGGAGGAACGCCGCGGCGGTGGCGGCGAGCCCGAAGGCGTGCCGGCGGACGAACTTGCCGCCGCGGTACGCCAGGGTGTCCGGCCGGGCGCGGACCGGTCGTCCGGCGAGGTGTCGCTTCAGGTCGTCGGCCAGAAGGCCGGCCGTGGCGTAGCGTCGCTCCGGCTCGGGTCGCAGGGTTTTCAGCACGATCGCGTCCAGGTCTCCCCGGAGCCGCCGGCTGAGGCGATCGGGGGTCGTGCGTCGTGCGGCAGCGCGGCGCACGACGGCCTCTGTCTCTCCGGGCGTGTCGCGGGCTCCGTCGCGCGAGGCGACGCGAGAGGGTCGGACCGCCGGTGGGATCGAGACGGACTCCGGCATCTCCCCCGCCCAGGGCGGTGTCCCACCCACGGGCCGCCGGCCCACGAGCAGCTCGTGCAGCAGCATGCCGAGTTGATAGACATCGCTCGCCGGGGTGATGGCGAGGCCGTGGAACTGCTCGGGTGCCGCGAACTCGGGGGTCAGCACGCGCACGCCGGGCTGGGTGAGCGCGGACGGTCCCGGGAACGGCCGAGCGTCCAGCACCTTCGCGATCCCGAAGTCGAGCAGCGTGGGTACGCCCTCGCGGGTGACCAGGATGTTGCTCGGCTTCAGGTCGCGGTGGACGATCAGATTCTGGTGTGCGTATTGCACCGCGTCGCAGACCGTGAGGAACAGTCGCAGGCGCGCACGCACGTCCAGGCGTCGTGCGTCACAGTGGACGCTGAGGGAGACCCCCTCCACGTGCTCCATGACGAAGTAGGGACGGCCGTCGGCGCTGACGCCTCCGTCGAGCACCCCCGCGATGTGGGGATGGGCCAGGCCCGCCAGGATCTGCCGCTCCGCGGCGAACCGCACCTCGGCGTTGCCACCCGACAGGTCGGCCGCGAGGATCTTGAGCGCCGCGCGCTGCGCGAACTCCCCGTCGGCTCGCTGGGCCAGGTACACGGTGCCCATCCCGCCGGTGCCCAGTTCGCGGACCACCTCCCAGGCGCCGACGCGGGCGCCCGGCGCGAGAGGGTCGCTCCGCGCGTCGCGCGCGTCCTGGCGGGCCGTGAGCGGATCGAAGACGCTGCTGCGGCGATGGGCGGCGAGCAGGGAGAGGACTTCCTGCCCGACTTCGGCCGAGCTGGCGTGGGACCGGACGTAGTCCGCGTGCGCCGCGGCTTCCAGCTCCGCGGCGGCGGCGAACAGTCGCTCGACTTCCGCCCAGCGGTCGGCGTTCATGTCGTGGCCTCCAGCTCCCGCCGGAGCCACGCGCGGGCGAGGGTCCAGTCCCGTTTGACCGTCGCCGGCGAGACGCTCAATGCCGCCGCCGTCTCCTTCACGCCCATGCCTCCGAACACCCGGCACTCCACCACCCGGGTCTGACGGGGGCTCAGGTCTTCCAGCCGACTCAGGGTCTCATCAACCCAGAGGAGGTCATCGGGGCGGGTCTGCGCCACGACCATGACGTCGTCGATCGGAACCTGGACGGTGCGTCCGCCTCGTTTCCGTGCCGTTTTCCTGATGGCGTAGTTCACCAGGATGCGGCGCATGGCCTGCGCGCACACCGCGAAGAAGTGGGCCCGGTCCTTCCAGGTGAGACGCTCGACGCGGGCCAGCTTGAGGTACAGCTCGTGGACGAGGTCGGTAGTGGTGAGGG